>DASVXH010000086.1:0-7897 GCA_036392795.1 Saccharimonadales bacterium (SeqCode) | reverse complement strand
GAAAACGCAAAAGGTAGGGAGGAATCTGGAGGTTGCAAAGATCATAAGAAAAGACTGGATTCTGACCTTATCGGGCAAAATTCCGACCGGAGGACTGATATCAGGCATGGTGTCTGATTGAAGTTTGCTTTGGTAGCGTCCGCTAGTGTTCTCAGCGTTGCGCGGGAGAGGGAGAGTTGGCCTTGAATCTCACCTATCACAGCGCGACAGTATCAGCGCAGAGTTGGGAGGTCAATTCGAAAGTTGGTTTTGCCGGGTTCGATTCCCCGATCTCGATCGGCCTGTCTGATCGGCGTGTCTGATGGATATGCATAACAGCCTATAATATTACACATACAATATTATCCTGCCGATCCAGTTTGGCCAGGAATTGCCCGGCCGACATGACCGCTCCACCTGCGCGGTATTTGTTCTCTTCAAGCACGAACTGAATGGTTTTGCCATTAATGGAAACCGCTTTGGGGCTGAAGTTGCCTTCTTTGACCGCATAATTGCAGGTCACCGCATGACCGCATAAATTCATCGAGGCGGACAACCCATCGAGGGAATGCGGCATAACCGGATCGATGATGACCTTCCTGGGTTCAAGCCGCCAGCCAAGCAATTGCGAGACAATCAGGCTGATATAAATACCAGGCCCGCTGGAGTACACCCGCCATCCACCTCTAAGCGTGCTCTTGCCTGTTCTTATTTCGTCGTAACGTTCATCGGCCTCATATCGATTCTTGAATATGACATCCGAACTGCTGTAATAGCAATTGGACTGCCGGACATCCCCGCAGGGGACAACCTCTTTGTATCCCACCGGGATGGCCTGGCGGAGCGCTTTCATGAAGGCATCCGCCCTGCCTATACGGGCCTGCGATTCTGCGTAACGGATATGCTCATGCATGTACATCAGGCCAATCTCGCGACCAAAGAAGGTGCTGCTTTCTGCCCTCTGGAAAATGGTTTGGATACCCCCTTTGTATTTTAAGGGCCGGTCCATAAGTCGGACGCCGTCAGGGCCCTTCAGGTGCGCATCAATCACTTCCTGATGATGCCGCGCCTGTTCATTGGTGAATATCCCGCTGATGATGCCACGATTCATTGGCAGAAGGCTGTAGCGGATACCGGTTGTGGTATCAGTCGGATGTAACAGCAGGCTGATGCTACGGTCGCCTTCAACCAGCCCATACCCTGCGACCACGCCATCCTTGACCAGGTATTGGTTGAAATCCGCTTTGATCCTTTCGCAGATTTCTTTCAGTTCTCGGGCCTTTGCTGTATTACCGGTCTGTTCATATACCCATTGATACTGGGAAAAAGCCTGATAATTCATCTCAACGGTCCAGCTTGAGATCATGCGTTGGGCCAATTCCTTGCTGACCGGCTGCAAGGAATCATTCCAGTCACCTCCGCCAAAGGGCACAAATGCAGCGCCCGGAATGAAGGAATCAATGATCATTTTGATCAGCCGGTCAACATGTTCGCTCAGCGGCGTTTTCTCAGCCTGTGCCGGACCTTTTTCATGATAGTAGGGAAGGACCTCGTCCAGAATTTTCAGGTCGCCAGTCACTTTGACATAGTTGCTGAGGGCAATGAGGCACCAATAAACAATATCGCCATGGGCATCGTCAGACCGGATGTTCGAGTAGCTGTCAAACATCCACCATTGCGACCAGCCGCCATCCGGGTTCTGATTTGAGAACAGGATGCGCAGCACCTGCCGCGCTGCATCATACTTTTGAAAGGTCAACAACAGATCAATCGGTCCCTGGGACACATCACGCGTGCCCCAAGCCGCCCCGCCGAATTGCTCGAGCCCATAAGGCGTTAGAAAATGCGTGAGGGCATTCATGCCGTACCAGGGCAGGATCTCCTGGATGGCGGCGATGTCTTTCTGATCCCCTCGCAGGGAAAGATTAAGGCTCAGATCCTTCCAGGAAGACCGCACATCCTGGCAATCTGAGAGCCACTGAGGATCAGGAGCTTCGAATTTAACGGCAGCCGCAGCAGAACACACCTCGCCCACGAAACTCATGCACAAACCTGCGGTTTCACGGACATCCAGGACAAATAAAGAGCTTCCCTGGCCATGCTGACCGGAGTATAGCGCTTCATCGCCGCACGCCAGGTAATCAGAATCGGCGCTGTTTATCAAAATTCTGAATCGTGCATCCGGAAATTTCGTCATGATCATGCTGTTCGCCCTGGGTTTGGCGATATATTCACCAGCCTGGCTCCCGGGAGAAACCATCCAGCCGTTGAGGGCATCAAAATCATGAGTAATGAGCAACTTTGCTTTATTTCCAGTGACCACCTTGAAGTCCATATTGATCTGCGGCTCGGCTTTGGAGGTCCACGAACGGACTTGGAAGCAATGCTTGCCGTGCTTGTAGATCCACCGGCAGTGATTCAGGCCCATCTCGAAAGCAGAGGGGACGCCAAGCAAATAGCGTTTTCCATCCACCTCCACAAAGATCCGCTGGCCCGCTTGCGGAGCAAGATTGAACTGGCTGGTGCAGACCGACAGCAACACATTGAAATTGGTATTGCCCTGGGTAATATGTGAATTGAAAACCCCGAAGGCAAAAGCGGTCGTGGACATCATGCTTTCATCAGGCACATATCCGGCCCGGGCTTGCATAATGTGCGCGTGCGGCCGGTCAGCCATTACTTCCTTGGCCCGCAGCACGACATGGTTGTTTTGATTGCTGAAGAATGACACCAGCCGGCCATTTTCATATTCGCAATGGCGTTTTTCCTTATCAAAAAAGCGGTTCAGCCCATCCTCGCTCAAATCATCCACCGGCAAAAAGGGGGTGGTATTGAATAGATTCCTTGCCGGGGGAACGAGGTCATTTGCGTCCAGAGTCGGGATCTCATCTTCAAATTCGCGCATCAGGCCGGGCAGACAGTTAAGGTCATCCTCCGATGTGGCCTGGGGATGATCCGGCCGATAGGCGCCGACGAAAAGACTTTTATGGCTCCCCCCCGCAGCCAGGCTGAATGGTTTTTCCTGCAAGGCAAACACGGAAGATTCCCCGGCATAGTCGCCTCCCAGGGTATCCGCAAGCAGCCCTTCCGGGATGCCGGTTTCCCGGCAGGTCTTGCCATAAAACTGCATGCCATCGACACTGCCTGACCGTGCTGCATTCTTGCATGCCATCATAAACCAGGGATGGCCGGTGGATTCCTTCATGTTTTGGCGGCAGCAGGCCACGGCGCCAAAGATTTTATCCTGCAGGATGCGCCGTTCCAGGTACTGGCTCACGTAATATTCGTTTATCAACCCGGCATTCACCGGTTTGAGTCCGGCATCCTGCATATAAATCAGATCCAGCTCAAAAGTCTCGTCAGACACATTCTTGATATCCACACTCCACTGCCAGCTCAGGCTCTTCTTTGACAGTTGCAGCACGCAGGTATAATCGAGACCGGCCCAGCTTCCTTTGGCGATAAAAGCATCATCGGCGAATTTGAAAAGGCTGTTGCTTTCCGGGCCCAGCAGAGCGCGGAATTCAAAAGGTTTTTTCCTTTTCCTCAAGTAGAGGTTTGTCCCTGGCTTTGAAAAAGGAGTTGCCTCTTTGAGGCTTATTCTAATGGGAGCAACTTGCATGCTCTTCAGCAAGCCGTTTGCAACAAATTCGCAGGATAATCCGAGAGAATTTTTAAGAGTCATGTCGATTCAAATACATCTTCCTGTTCTTTAATATTATTGCTGGGGAAAGAGAAAGATCGAAACGTTTAGGCTTTTCAGTGGCTTTGACCTTCAACAACAAGCGGCCTAGCCGGAGAGATTTTCATAGCAGTGTGACGATTTAAGATTAATTTCAACTCAAAATTTCTATGTTTAGAATTATTTCTTCCTTGTGTTTGGGATTGTACGTGAACGCGGTGCGTTTGCCGTCACGAACCATTTTTGCAGGTCCACCGCACATGGTTGCAGATTGGATCCTATCTACCTTGGGGCCTTCAAAAACGATTTCCCCGGCCAGATCTCGATCTCCGTACAGCGTGATCTCCAACTGGCCGTTATTTCTTGCAACCCCAAGAATATCCGAAGTGCTATGGAGAATCTTAATGCCCTCAGCCACTTCCATGCACACCGGGGTCAATATGCCGTAAAGAGCCGGCAATAGCAACCCGTCCTGCGAGTAGGGTATGTTGATCGCCTCCCCGTTTTCAGGATGTGTATAGGTGATTTTGCCTTTCTGCTCTTCGTTGTAATAGTTCCCGATGAAAAGAACTGCAGTCTGATGAGCCGAAAAACGCTCCCTGACTGCTATATTGCCATTGGAAGATGACGCCTGTCTGAGCGTTGAACCGGATTTTCTTAGAATGGCTTCATATACGGCTTTGTGGCTTTCGGTGTCGAACCCAATCCAGGTCCCCAGATGAATGACGGAGCCGCTGCCAAGAGTTTTTGCGAATCCGCAGGCGGAACCCCGAATCGTCCTTGCGATGATCTCCGCACCGGCGAGCGATTGCCCGTCATAAATGATCTGCGGATTGGCACACTTGATGTCTTTCAGGTTATAGATGTCGATCAGAGGAGAATCGATGGTTTCGGTTCCGGATGGTTCTACTGAGATGGCCTCCCGTATAATGGCGCAAGGCTTTTGGGTCATCTCGCGGTCAGGCAGACACGGGAAAATAATTGATTGCCCACCGGCCTTGGTGTAATCCACCAGGGTCTGCTGATCCTTGGCATTCATTTCATCTGTGCTGAAAGCCCAGACCTGCTTGTATTTGCCCAATGTTTCCGCTGTCGCCTGGCACAGGTCCACCAAGTCATAATCGATATTAAGGACCTGGAGCGCTTTCAGCAAACCGTCGAAATAGGCTGCCCGGCGGATAGCTGAACGGTTGTATTGGAGCCCGCTCGCTCCCGTTTCCGGTCTCTCCAGTTCGGTGGCGTAATACGGTGGATAAAAAACGACGCAGACTTCTGCTTTGCGTTTTGCTTCCACGATCAGATTCTCGGAAGTTCTAACGATTTTGCTCATCCGTTGAACCAGGGAGAAAACGCTGGTGCGCTCGCCTTCCGGGGTCAGCGGATTGAACCAGTAAAACGTTTCCCCGGAATGGCCTCTGTGCCTTGGGTTTCGTCCTTGGGAAAACATGTAGTAGTTCCAGCCGGTCAGTCCGTGTGCAATGCTTGCCTTATAAAAAAGTTCCATCTCGCGGGGGTTTGTCACCACGTGGTATTCCCGTGAGCCGCACTGAAACTCGGCGGCAAACAACGGCTTGTTCCCCTGCATGGCGCCGGTGATGTCATTGATGATCCGGTCATCGTGCATGTTACGGTGGGAAAGGAATTCCGGGATATGATCGACGCCGAAAATGATCTCGCTCTTATCCCCGAAAAGATCTTCATACATGGTGATATTAACCGGGAATTCATAACCGCTTCCATAAATCCAGCCCGGAAGATTATGATAAAACGGAACCGTTACCCCCCTATCTCTAGCCAGGCGCGCCATCATTCTTAAATAATCGCCATAATAATTTCTCCAGAAACAGTGCCATTCATAATCGCGGCCACGGTCGCCCCTTGAGGCATAAGGAAGCCTCCCGTCAGGGGGAAGTTCTACCTGGGCAAAGTCCGGGTAAGCCGTTCCCCACAAGCCGTTCAATTCCGCAATATTTTTGTATTTTCTTGACAGATAGGAAATGAACCGAGTCTTGACCGTTTCACAATAGTCTCCCTGGTGCGCCAGCCATGAGAACAAGCCGATTTCATTGCAGATCTGCATCATGATAATCGGGCCGCCGGCCGATATTTCGCGTTCGCTGATGAAGGGCATGACCTGATCATACCAACGCGTCACTTTCTCCAGGTATTTGGGGTGGAACAGGCTAACACCGTCACTGGGCACGATCCCACCCTTGCTGTTGCGCATTTTGACTTCTTCCCGGTACTGATCCAGGAACCAGTCTGGCAGCCCCGCTCCGCGGGTCTCGGCCAGGATAAATGGCCCCGGTTTGACAATGCAGGTCAATCCCCTGGCCTGGCATCGCTGCAGCCAGCCTTTGAGATCACGTTCCGGGCAGGAGGTGCCGTCAAAATCAAAAACGCCTTCCACGGATTCGTGCCAGGCCCAGGGGACATAGCTGCTGACGGTAGTCAGACCGGCTTCCTTGGCGGCGTCGAGATGCTTGTCCCAAAGCTCGCGTTTGATCCTGAAATAGTGAATCTCTCCTGCATTGAGAAATACTTTTTTGCTGTTTAAACAAAAATTGTTCTCGTTGATGCGGAATTTCATATTTTTGAATTTATTTGTATTATTCCGACTCTATCCGACGGGTACAATCATCGGCTCCGTTTTCCCAACCACTTCATCGTTGCATCAATCAGTCACCTGCTATCACAAGAGAGTCTACAATCCTTGCCAGCGGGTAAAGAGGACTTAAACAGTCACTGCTCCGATCGCACCGTTCGTCTCTTTGGAACGTGCCTCATTCCGTTGCCTTAAAAGATCCTTGATCTCATGTGAGCGCTTTTCCGTCAATGAGTAACGAAGGAGAAAAAATCCAGAAAAGAGGCTCAATAACACCGGCAGCCCGATCTCGACCACTCGCATCATCAAGAGAGTATAAGGTGCTTGCTTGGTCAGCAGGGCAACGTCTTTTGCTATAGTTGTAAGCTCTGCATCGAGAGCAGCCGGGGGAGCTGCCAGGTTCAGATTGATAAACCAATTATTTACTTCGCTGATGTTCTGAAGAATCTCTTGATAGTGTTCTGCGCTGTCTTTTTGTTCCTTGGATTTGGATTCCAGATGCGCCATAAGTTCAAATGAGTTCATTTTGGCTTTTTCAAGCTTGGTTTGCAGTGTCAGCGGAATGGCTTCTGCCACAGCGGCTTTGATCAGAGGGGCCTTGGTCTCCGGCCCCAGACTTGCCCAATGTGTCTGTAATTTTTCCAATCCGTCTATCGTAGATTTTGTCGTAGATAGGGTCTCCCGCAACTTGTCACGTTCACGGCTCTGGTATTCAGCAGCCGATTGCACTGACTGCGCCGGTTGCTTTGCGGATTCCATTTCGAGGTAGCTCACATATTTTCTAGCCTCCTCGATCGCATCGGCAACCTGTGCTTTCGTTTTCTTCAGCAATTCCGTATTCGGGCCGGTGAAAGCCTGAGCACCTTCCCAGAACTGAACCTCGCCGCGAATTTCCCTGATAATCTCCTGGATACTGTCGACTTTTGTGACTTGGATTTCGTCAAACGCAGTCAATACGATCAAAATGCCTGCGATCAAGCTGGCGAAAGCCGTTCCCATTTTAATCAACCACCAGAATATGGAGTAGTAACTTCCCTCGGCGCGATAACCCGTGTTTAGTTCATCCTCGTCACAGATATCGCCCACCATGGAAGATCCCAGGGTGAAGAAAAACAGCATGCCGGTGGAAAGCAGAGCGGTGGGTATGAGAAGCAGGTAAGGATAATGGGGATTGTAGCAGACAATCTTGGAGAGTTGCGCCAGACACATGAGCAGGACCGCAACTGCAAGGGTATTCCGCTTGCCCAATCTCGGGCTGATCCAGTTAAGAGGGAAGACGGCGAGCAAGCCGGTGACGGCCCACATAGTACCGTTGACCCCGAGCAGATAAGCCCCCGCAAGCTTGTTGCCTCCGAAAACATAGAAAATGGGGATGTAGGATCCGAGTAGCTGAACGAAATTGAAACCCATAGCCAAGGTAAAAATTGTCAGGGTCAGCCAGGCGAAGTTCCGGTTGCTGACCGCGCGTTTCATATCTTTCCTGAAAGGGGTCCTTTCATGCTTCGCAGCTTTTACAAAACCCGGCTCGCGCAATTTAAAAGTCCACCAGAAAGACAGCGGGATAAGCAATCCGGCGATCATGATTGAGACATAGCGCATGCCTTCGGCTTCGTTTCCTGTGCCTTTAAACC
>DASVXH010000085.1:0-1543 GCA_036392795.1 Saccharimonadales bacterium (SeqCode) | reverse complement strand
CCCAATAGCCTGTCCCGTTCACCATATTTGCGTGAGGACTGTCACGCTTCCCTGAATACACGAAATCCAACAGACTCCAGATTTCGGCAGGATTGTTGACGAATCCAGTTCCAGTCATGATGTGCTTGTACGGAGCTTTGATCTTCTTGATGTTGCGAGTCCACTGAGTATCAGGATTCTTCATCCTGTGGGCCTCATCAACAACGACCATATCCCAGTGCTTGTGCATAAGCTCAGCACAACGGGGATTCGTCATCTTGAAGGTTCCATCCTCCTGGTAGATAGGACGTTGAACCTTCTTGCCGTTTATCTCGATCGTCTCTTTGACCTGCTGTGGTACGCAGGCTTTGTTCGTGAAGCAGTTATAGTGTGCGAGCACAATAACCGGCCTCATATACAAAGGATTGGGAAGCTCGACATCCCAAGGAGTCACGCGGCTCTTGATAACGAGCTGCATCTTTGTAGTACCAGCTACAAAGATATCCCACTCAGGAAGAACTTCCCACAGACTCTCTAGATACGGGCCTTTACCAGTCTTGGTAGTAATCACCAAGACACGAGGATTAGGGATGTGCTTCGTTTTCAACTCCATCAGCCATTCAGCTGTTGAAGTCTTGAAGCTACCCATCTCGCTCCAGTTAGCCGAGCCATCAGGAATCAAATCCATATACTGGATATCATCCCGCTGGAAGTCTCGCATTACAAACTTGCCAGTCGGCTTAGGCTTGAGCAAAGGCTTGCGTACAGGCACGCTGCTCAATTGTTTTACCTCTTTTCTGTGTTCCAGAGTTATGAGGCT
This sequence comes from Saccharimonadales bacterium (SeqCode), assembly GCA_036392795.1. Classification (GTDB taxonomy): domain Bacteria; phylum Patescibacteriota; class Saccharimonadia; order Saccharimonadales; family UBA4665; genus JARIHD01. Next base: position 744 of record DASVXH010000085.1, on the reverse strand, counting down.
CTGGCCTCTGTGTTACTCACTGTACTTGTCTTGAATATCAATCCGAAGTACAGGGCCAGCAGCGTAGATCTTGACGCTGATAGGGCCAAACTCAAGATCACTACGCTGCATTGTTTTGTCTGCAACAAGCTTCGTGACATTCTCAACTGTTGTCCAGTCGATGATGTCAACGTCTTGCCTGTTTGGTAGGAGCTTCGCCATTACTGCGACAGCTCACACTTGATGATACCGTCCTCAAACTTCACATCAGTGAGGATTACCTCCACGATATCATCGGGATCGCCAGTCTCGTCAAGCACGAAATCGATGACAACCTCTTCGTTGTTCTCTTTCCGTGACTCGATTTGTGCGACTAGCTCGTTCACCAGTTCTTGGTGAGTCATGTCCATTGTCTAGTCTCCCGTTTCAAGTTAGCTCTTCTAGGATAATAGCAAGAGCTTCCGTTTTGGTAAGACCTTTCTCCCGATATAAATAAACATACCGCCGAGAGTATCGGCGGCATTCGGGAGTCTTGCGACAAAAGATCGCTGAACGTTTAGCTCTAGCGATCCTGTTCCCACATACGAGACAAGTTGCTCTATCAGCTTGAGCTAATCGTAAAGCTGCCCACACTGATACTTGACTTGATTGCATGTAGAACTCTACTGCGTTAGCGTTAGCAGCTAACGAAATCTCTAGTGTAGACTCAGGCACGAACGAGCATACTTGACACCATCCCGTTTGCTCGTCTAGCTCGTCTACAAA
>DASVXH010000084.1:0-28230 GCA_036392795.1 Saccharimonadales bacterium (SeqCode) | reverse complement strand
TTGCTGGGTGGTTTTTTGGCCACGTATATCTATAATAATAACCGTTTTTATCTGACCAACGAGAGCGTGATTCAGGAAATTCAGACTAGTTTGTTTTCGAAACATGAACAGACGGTAAGTTTGTCGAATGTCGAAGACGCCAGTTATCGCCAAAACGGGCTGCTACAAATTATGTTGAACTACGGGTCAATCAGACTGTCGACCGAGGGTGACGAAACAACCTATCGATTCTCGTTCGTGGCCAATCCCAAACAGCATATTGCGATTCTAAACAATGCGGTCGAGGCGTTCAAAAATGGTCGCCCGGTCGATCCACCGCACCAGGATCAACCCAGCTAGTTGATTCTTGGTATAGAAATTAATTAACGCTGGTTTTGAAATACTTATCGCCGCCTTCAAAAATAGCGGTCAGTGTGTACTGCGTACAAGCGGTGTTGGCGTCAACACAAGGTGATCCATCGGTGGTTGTCGCCTGATACGAATAACATTTGGCTTCGGGTGCTGCGGCCATCTTGGGTTTGGCATCGGCGGTGCAGTTTGTGACCTTGTCATTCCACTGTGGATCGCGGATCGTGGCGTCGGAAAACTCTTTAAAGTTGCTCTTTCGCCATTCGGCGCTGTTCAGTTCGCTGAGGCTGGGGTATTTAATTTTGAGCGCGTAGTAGCGTTCCAGTTGGCTTTGAAGCAGATTGATGCTGGCCTGACGGTCGGCGTTGCGGTTCTTGGCCTGAACACCGCTGTAGGTCATAGCGACCAGGGTCGCCAAAATGCCAACGATAACACTTACTACAAGGAGTTCGATTAGGGTAAAGCCCTGCTCGCGCTTTTTGATCATAGGATCCTTTTCGTTAGATGCGATTTAACTTTTACAAATTATAACAAGTTTTTACCAAGGGGCCAAAGGGGGCTACAAGGCCAAGGTGCGCAAGACTTCTGGGATGGTGGTTTGGCCGCGGAGTGCTTTGATGAGTCCGTCCAGTTCCATGGAAATGTAGCCGTCCTTTAGCGCGGCGCGGCGGATTTTATTAGCGTCAGGGGTGGTTAGTAGACTGGCTTGAACGGTGTTGTCGCTCGATTCGATAACTTCTACCAGTGCAATGGCGCCTTGATAGCCGCTATGATTGCATGCCTCGCAGCCTTCTTCGTTGGCCTTCCACAGTCCGGTAATGCCATCGGCGGAGGTATTGGGTGTCGTTCCGCCTACGCCTTCTTTGACAGCTTGGCTGTCTAGCTGATGAATCTGCAGACGATGGGCGGCCGATGAAATACCAAAAGCCTTTTCTATTTCACGTAATTCATCACGACTAGGATGGACGGCTATGCGACAGCGCTGACAAAGCTTACGAACAAGGCGTTGGCTAATGGCTGCACAGACGGCGTGAGCAAACAAATAGGGTTCTTCAGTGGTCATGGTGCGGAGTAGGGCTAGTCCAGCGGCGGCATTGTTGGCGTGCACGCCTGTAATGACTAAATGCCCGCCAGCTGCTGTTTGAACCGCCAAGTCGCCAGTTGCTTTATCGGTTAGGTCGCTCAGTAGTAAGATGTTGGGGTCTTGATTGACGGCGGCCCGAAATGCATCGCTAAAGGTAATGCCGCTATTTGGCTTGACCTGTGTTTGGCTGATGCCGGGTACGCGGTATTCAATGGTTTTTTCGACAGTAGCGACGCTGACGGCGGGAGTGGTGACCATTTCGAGCATGCTGTGCATGGTGGTGGTGCGGCCGTTGCGGCGTGGTGTTGCTACAATGATCAGGCCATGCGAACGTGATAAAGTATTTTGAATGGCCGACAGGCTAGTTCCCCAAAATCCAAGCTGGCCGAGTGTGAGCGGTTTGCTTAAGCGGCGGGCAATATGCAGTACAACTTTTTCGCCGCCAATAACCGGCATTGTGTGTACTTGAATTTCAAATTGCTCTTCGCCTACCGGTGCCGAATATTGACCTTCCTGCGGCAGGTGGTCATTCGTGGCGTTAAGACCGGCCAGGTCTTTTATTTGGGATACCACAGCCGGCAGTGCGGCCAAAGGAAGCTTATGCATGCCGCGGAGATCATTATTGATGCGGTAGCGAACTTGAGCAAAACGCTCGTACGGTTCGATGTGAATGTCGCTGGCACCGTGCTTTACGCCATGCTCGATTAGTAACGTGATCGTTTGCGCGACCTGTTCGTCGCTGAATTTATCGCTGCTCGACAGCAGTCTTCCTAGAAAAGCATTTTTCACACCCATTTGCGTCTATTATATCGTAAGCGTTTTAAAATTACAGCAATTCCAAAAGCTAAATGAGTCCCAGTGGATCGGACACTCTTATTTCATAAATTATTTGCAATTTGGGCGAACGTTGGATAGGATCATGCTCACGCATATGCTTTTACTGGTATAATAAGATAAACGGGTGGATAGACCATAACGGAGGGATTTGTATGGCAGAGGATAAATCGAAAACGAAAGACGTCAAGGACGCTGCAAAGGCCCCTGCCAATGAAGGCAAGGTCAAGGCGCTGGGTTTGGCGCTGGAACAGATAGAAAAACAGTTCGGCAAGGGTTCTATTATGAAACTTGGCGAACATGGCAGCTTTGCCCAAGTGGAAACTATTTCGACCGGCAGCATTTCGTTGGATTTGGCACTGGGTGGTGGTTTGCCAAAGGGCCGTATCGTGGAGATTTACGGACCGGAAAGCTCTGGTAAAACTACGCTGACGCTGCATGCCATTGCCGAAGTGCAAAAGGCGGGCGGCACGGCGGCGTTTATTGACGCCGAGCACGCACTGGACCCATCTTATGCCAAGCGTATTGGTGTTGATGTGGATAATCTACTGCTGAGCCAACCGGACAATGGGGAACAGGCGCTGGAAATTACCGAAACACTGGTGCGCAGCAATGCGGTGGATATTATCGTAGTTGACTCGGTGGCTGCTTTGGTTCCCCGTGCCGAAATCGAGGGTGACATGGGTGATTCGCTACCGGGTCTGCAAGCCCGCCTGATGAGTCAAGCACTTCGTAAGCTGACAGGTGTTATTAACCGCTCCAAGGCAACCGTGGTATTTATTAACCAGATTCGCATGAAGATTGGTGTGATGTTTGGCAATCCCGAAACCACCACGGGCGGTAACGCACTCAAATTCTATGCGTCGGTGCGTATGGACATCCGTCGAACTGGTCAGATTAAATCAGCTGAATCGGTTATTGGCAACCGTACTCGTGTCAAGGTGGTCAAGAACAAGATTGCACCTCCGTTCCGGGAGGCCGAATTTGACATTATGTATAACGAAGGCATAAGCCGCAGTGGTGACATTTTGGATCAAGCTGTTATTCGTGGCATTGTAGACAAGAGTGGCGCATGGTTTGCTTATGGTGATCAAAAAATTGGGCAGGGTCGCGAAGCTGCTAAAACGTATCTGAACGAAAACCCTAAAGTTGCCCAGGAGGTCGACAAAAAAGTTCGAGCCGCCGCCCAGCAAGAATAAGCCTGTATTTTTGCTGAAAAAACAGGAATGTTAATTAGTCTATTGACCCCTTTTTAAGGGAGGGGTGTACAATAATATTGTCATGACGGCCGCAAACCATATGTTAACGGGAGCAGTGATAGCCGTGGGCTTGCAACGTCCACTGTGGGTTCTTCCTGCGGCATTTGTCTCGCATTTTGTATTGGATGTGCTACCTCATTTTGGTGTTCACCACAAAAACAATGCCGAACGGGACGCTCATCCTTTATTTAAGTCAGTTTTAATTATTGATATCGTATTGGCGCTGCTGATATTGGTGGTTGTGCCGCTGGTATTTCATCAGACGGTTAATTGGTGGATAGTATTCACTGGTATGCTGATTGCTTGGGTGCCGGACACTGTCTGGTTGCGTCACTTTTGGCATGATCGGCGTGGCGTCAAAAGAACCGAACCGGTGTGGCTGACACGTTTTCACCAAAAAATTCAGTGGTTCGAAAAACCACCGGGCCTCATCCTGGAAGTGTTGTGGCTGGGAGCAATGAGCTTTTGGCTGCGCGCGCTGATAGTATGAAAATAACGGCTATCAAGCAGCAGGTTAGGCGCGCCGATCGGTATTCGGTGTACGTTGACGAAAAATATGCCTTTAGCTTGAGTGAATCGGCCCTGCTGGAGCAGCGTCTGGCGAGTGGCCAGGAGATCGACAAAGTTAGGCTAAAAGATTTAAAGGACGTATCCGGGGCGGACAAAGCCTACGGTAATGCCCTGCGTTATGCTGTCATGCGGCCGCGCAGTCTGTGGGAAATGCAGGCGTATTTAAAACGAAAAAAGATCGAAGAACCGGTTGCCAATGACATAGTTGCCCGTCTAACAAAAAATAATCTGATCAATGACACGCACTTTGCTAGCGCCTGGATAGCCAATCGCCGCCTGCTTAAGAGTACCAGTAAGCGTCGACTTATCTTGGAACTTAGACAAAAGCATGTGTCCGAACATATCATAGATGCCGCCATGCAAGATGATGTGGTAAGCGAGCGCGATTCCTTGCGGCAGATCGTTCAGAAAAAGCATGCGCGCTACCCGGACCGGACGAAGTTTATGCAGTATCTGGCACGACAAGGTTTTGGCTATGACGATATCAAATTCGTATTCGAAGAGAACGGGATAAACTAGGAATTTACTATGCTGGTGCGCCGGCCCGTGCCGGAATGTGGCCCTGTAGGTCCTGGATTACGATATATTTATCATTAATCTCTACTATCTGATTACGGTCGATAATCAGGTTGCCCCCGGTCAGGTTTTTTAGCATTGATTGAGTTATATAGAGTTTTTGGATGTACATAGTTTCGATCTCGGTAGCAAAGTCGCTAACCTTGCCAATTTTTTGTTTGTCGGCGGTGATTACCTTTTTGCCGATCAAATCAAACTTACTGTCGATCGTGGCTTTTAGACGGACCAGTTCGCCGGGATCTACCAAGACATCATAGTCGTTTATGACGATGCCCTGCGGAATAACATCACGAATATCCTGATAGAGCAGTACGGGTGTGCGGGTGCGGTCTACGTCGTCCTTGCAGTAAAAACCTTCAATTTTAAGATTGTTCGGGTTGATGAGTGGCCGCTGGGTCAGCCCAGCGACGTTTCCGGTCCGCAGATTTAAAATGGGCCTATTTAATAAAGTTCCACTCAGCTGCAACATATGATTAGTATACCGCAATCTGAGCATCTTCTGTCAACGCTTATGACTAAGCCCTCTTTGTGTCATCACTTCAGAGAAGTTTCATTTTTTGTTATACTATGTAGATATAGAGGTACCTTGTGAAAGACGATGACATTCAGGCTATTAATTCAGAAGTGACCCGGCTTCTTACCGCAGTATTTGGGGACATATCGGCAATAAAGCTGCCACTCGACCTAAGTCGTGTCCTCGAATATTGTGGACTAACGCTACGGGAAGGCACATTCGAAAGCGAAGAGCTGGCTGGCGCCCTTGATCGTGATGGCAAAACTATCTTTGTAGAGAGTAGTGATACGTATGCACGTAAGAATTTTACTATTGCACATGAGCTGGGTCATTTTAAGCTGCACAAAGACATGGCCACAGATATTTTTTACCGGTACCAGGTCAACAAACCAGAAGACGCGGACGATATGGAGCGCGAACTGCAGGCCAATCAGTTCGCTGCAACGCTGTTAATGCCCGAACAATTCATACGCCAGCTCTGGGAAGTCACTAAGGATATCGATAAATTAGCACAGATTTTTGGAGTATCGACCGAGGCAATGCGCCGTCGCCTTCAGTCTCTGAGATTGGTGGCTGATTGATGGTCAAAAAGGATGCTTCACAACCGGTGGGCATTCCTGCTAATCCTATATTGCCGACAGAGACGCGTAGTTTTAGGGTAGTCAAAGTGCAGACTCCTGGGGCTCGCTTTAGTATTGAGGAGTGGCGCGGCGTACTACGCGATATCGAAGTTCGTGACAAACGACAACAGATAAAACTTCGACCATGGTTTGCTTTCGGTGTTTTTATAATTCTGTCCGCTCAGAACGTGGGCATTTGGTTTATCCTGGTCTGGGCCTTGCACAGTGGTCAGCTGGAACAATTACAGCTTATTTTTAGTACCCTAATCGCTGGTACACTGGCTCAGTCGTATCTGATTTTGCGGCTGATTACCAAAAAGGTGTTTGGCGACATCACCTATGAACACAACGATGAACAGGATGATGTAAAACGGTGAGTAAGAACGTGACCTGGCATGCCATAACTACCACCCCCGAACAGACCGAAGCGTTGGCCGAAAAAGTAGCTCGCGCGCTGCATGGCGGCGAAGTTATTGAACTGGTTAGCGACTTGGGCGGCGGAAAGACGACCTTTGTGCGTGGTCTAATGCGCGGGCTGGGTAGTTCAGACAGAGTGGCCAGCCCTACCTTTACGATTAGCAAGATATATAATGCCGGACCGCTCGACGTTCATCATTTTGATTTTTATCGTTTGCATGAAGCTGGAATCGTTGCTGATGAATTGGCAGAAGTTGTTGTCGATCCTCGGGCCATCGTAGTGGTGGAGTGGGCCGATGTGGTGCAGCATGTCTTGCCTGACGAACGATTAACTATCAAAATTGAGCAGACCTCAGAGGGCGATCGCCGATTGACGTTCAGTTGCCCCTCCACATTGGATCACTTACGACAAGAGGTGCAAAACTAATGCTTATTTTGACTATTCGAACCGACAAGCCCGAAGCCGAAATTGGTTTATTTGATGATAATCAACAAATGGCTTACGAAACGTGGCATGCGCACCGCGAATTATCGGTGACACTGCACAAAAAAATTATTGACCTTTTAACGTCTAGGCAAAAAGAGCTAAAAGACGTGCAGGGAATTGTGGCTTTTGCCGGCCCTGGCAGCTTTACGGGACTGCGTATCGGATTGACCGTTGCAAATGCTTTGGCCTATGGTTTGGAAGTTCCGGTGGTGGCATCCAGGGGTGATGACTGGATTGCCGATGGTGTAGACCGGCTGTCCCGCGACCATTCCGATCAAATTGCGCTGCCCGAATATGGCTCACCAGTACATATCACGCAACAAAAGAAATAATTTTGTAGAATAACTGAAACCTGATATATTGCATGACTATGTCGAACCTGAATCTTATATCCGTAGCCGGATCCGGCTTTGAAAAAACTGTCGAGGATACACTGTGGAACGAAGACTGCGATCAGTCGCGCCTTCGAGTGGCTCCTAACATCGGCTGCCTCGTGGTGGTTAACGAAAATGAGCGACCACAAGAATTAGTTTTATATTCCAGTTTTGAACCGACGGTAAATCCGCAGTATCCTCCTTACAACATTTCTGAATTCATAGAGCGAAACAAACGGGAAAATCAAGGAATAAAAGGACTGGAAAAAGGGTACAAGGTAAGCCGGTTTAATACCGACATTGCTAAGGGTCTGGGAATATCCGGCGCCAATGGTCCCTGGGGTTTGCAGCATCCGGCTAGTGGTGGTCCAATTGTTGCCCGGGGTTTATGGCTACGTGAAAACTATGAATCGAGCATTCATATGCGGTCAACGAGGACAGATAGGCTAACCCAGGCGCTACGGTTTTTGCGCCATGGAGCCCTGTTGACTCTGGCTGGCCTCACTGATGTCGTTGCCGAAAGGTGGCAAAATAACCCCACCGGCGGCACCCAGATAGCCGTCAACTGGATGGAGCGTAATTACGGTAATGCACAAGCGGTGATAATTCCGGCGCCACCGAGCTGGCGGGCATATCAAAAGCTGGAAGGTATCATAACACCGGAGGATCCCAAGAAAATTCTCGTTCGCGGTGGCTATAAGCTTGGAGTCGAAAACCGTCTCCGTACTCTTGGCGAATACGACAGCAAGTATCTGTCTAAAAACACCAAATCCTAGCAAAAGTTCTTTTTGACATATCTTTGACAAAAATATTTAAGGTCGGTTATTGACCTTTTTCGGCACCGACGCGTATAGTTTAATCTAAGGATTTGCAGTATTTCCGATAAGAAGCAATCCGCTTCCACATTTTTTATCAACTTACATTTTGATTTTCAGATCATACAAGGAACGGCTAGAGAAGTGATAGCGACGCCGTTACCCTTGGTATCTGCACCAAGAAAGGAATTTGCGTATGGACCCAATTACCATAGTGCTCGCTGTGGCTGGGCTTGCTGTTGGCTTTGGAGCGAACACTGTTATAACTAAAAAGAAACTGGGATCTGCTCAAGATCAGGCCGAAAAAGAATTAGCTAAAGCTAAAAAAGAGGCCGATAAAGCTCTGGCTGCTGCCCGCGACGAAGCCAATAAAATTGCCGATAAAGCCCGCGACGAAGAACAGCAACGCCGTAAAGAATTCAAAGAAATCGAAAAGCGTCTGGTTTCCCGCGAAGAAGTGCTGGATCGCAAACTGGATGAGCTCGACAAGCGTGGTGAGAAACTGCGCAAGGGCGAATCTGAAGTCGAAGAACTAAAAGACGAGATTCGAGCTATTCGCACCCGTCAGCAAGAAAAGCTGGAAAAAATCGCTAAACTGACCAAAGACGAAGCCGCCGAAAAACTCATGCAAATGACCGAGCGCGATATTCGTGGCGATTTGACGGGCTTGGTTGCCAAACTGCAAAATGAGGCCAAAGACCAGGCCGAGGACCAGGCTGCACTTATCATTGCGACGGCCATGGAACGCATGGCCAGCGAAGTAACCGCTGAGCGCACTGTTACCAGCGTTAAACTGGAAGACGAAGAAATGAAAGGCCGCATTATCGGCAAAGAGGGCCGTAATATTCAAGCGCTCCAGCGTGCTACTGGTGTGGATATAATGGTTGATGATACTCCTGGTTACGTCGTGCTTTCCAGTTTTGACCCTGTGCGCCGCGAAGTTGCCCGCCAGGCACTGGAAATGCTGATGAAGGATGGCCGCATCCATCCCGGACGCATCGAAGAAGTCGTAGCAAAGGCCCAAAAGAACGTCGAAAAAGACGTTGTTCGTGCCGGTGAAGATGCTGCCCGTGAAGTTGGCGTGATCGGTATTCCAAAGGAAATCCTGCACCTGTTGGGTGAGCTGAAATTCCGCACTAGTTACGGCCAAAATGTATTGAAACACAGTACCGAAATGGCGCATATCGCTGGTATTATTGCCGAAGAAATCGGTGCCAACGTCAAAACCGCCAAATATGCCGCACTTGTCCATGATCTAGGCAAAGCCCTGACCCACAAAATGGAAGGCAAGCACCACCACATCAGTGGTGAAATGCTGCGCAAATACGGCGCGCCCGAAGCTGTAGCAATCGCTGCTGAACAGCATCACGACGACGTTGAAGCGACTACCGTCGAATCGATAATTGTTCGCGTCGTTGACGCTATAAGTGCCGCCCGTCCCGGTGCCCGCAATATCTCGGCCGAGAATTTTGTCGAGCGCATGAAAGAGCTGGAGAATGTGGCTACTGGTTTTGATGGCATCGAAAAGGCCTACGCTATTTCGGCTGGCCGTGAAGTTCGTGTTTTTGTAAAACCACAGTCAATTGACGACCTGGCCGCTATCCGTTTAGCTCGCGACATTGCCACAAAGATCGAATCGACTATGCAATATCCGGGCACGATAAAAGTAAATGTGATCCGCGAAACCCGCGCGGTCGAATTCGCCAAATAATCTAACCACATATGCAGCGCTATCTGTTTCTAATGTTGGGCTTTCTGGGATCGGGAAAAAGTTATGTTTCTAAATGGCTGGCACCACATACCGGTGCGGTGCTGTTTAGGGTGGATCCTCTGCGTTGGCAAATGTTTGGCGAAGACCGGCCGGAATTGTACACCGCCGAAAATAAGGCACTCGTAAATAATGCCGCTCAGTACGCTGCGGGGCAGGTTCTGGAGAGTGGGCTGGCAAATGTTATTTCGGACGCAAATCATAACCAACGCTTTGTGCGTAATCATGTTCGCGCTATCGCCAAAAAACATGGCGCGACCGGTATTGTTGTGTGGGTTCAAACTCCTTTGGAAATTGCTAAAGAACGTACGATTGAACGAGAAAAGACCGAAGGTCATAAATTGATGGAAGAAAATTTGGTCGAAAAGATGGCCAAACGCCTCGAAAAACCGGGTGACGATGAGCTGGTTATCCACATTGATGGTCTGGCGACCGCGGAAGAACAAAAGCGTCAGTTCGACGAACAATTTGCGCTCATTCAACAAAACAACTTACAATAAGTGCAGATGATAAAGGCAGTATTATTTGACTTTGGCGGTGTGCTGACCGAAACGGGCAAACGCGGCTATATCACCGGTGTGGTGGCAGAGATTCTGGGTTTGCCACCAGAAACTGTCGATATCGCAGATCTGCATGCCGACCTTCGACGCGGCAATATTCAGGAGGCTGATTTTTTTGCGGCAATCAACCAACGCTACGCCAAAAACAAGCAGCTTACCAAAGACGAATTCGTTGCCAAAACCGAACTTGTCAATCTAAGTCCCCAGGTAATGGATTTGGCGCGGCAGCTTCCTCGTCATGGGATTGTAACTGGTATTTTATCAAACGTTTTTTCGGTCAATGCCGAGCGTCTGCGCGCTCGAGGCTATTATGACGGATTTGATCCGGTGTTCCTGTCGTGCGAAATCGGGTATGCCAAACCCGATCCGGGAATCTATAAATATGTCCTGGAGAAGCTAAATGTCCGGCCTCAGGAGATTCTATTTATTGATGACCAGGAAAAATGCACCGAACCAGCACGGGCCTTGGGCATGCACGTGGTTTTGGCGATGTCGCCTGATCAAATTGTGGCCGATGTCAAGGCAATATTGAAGATCGAAAACGACATCGACCTCTAGCCGGATAGGCTTTTTGGCGCTACAATACCTTTTACGCATGAACATACTCTATCTAGGTGACATTATGGCAGAACCTGGTATTGGGGTGGTCGAAAAACATTTGCCAGCCATCCGTCAAAAACACAATATTAACCTGGTGATTGCTCAGGCCGAAAATTTGTCCGACGGTAAAGGAATTCGTCCCGAAGATGTAGCCCGGATTCGTAAAGCCGGGGTTGATGTGTGTACGGGTGGCAATCATTCACTCTACCGTAAAGAAATCTACCCCCAGCTGAATGACCCGGCTCAGGCAATAATTCGTCCGGCCAATTATCCGGTAGGAACACCGGGATTGGGGCAGGCTTATGCAAGGACTGCCCAGGGCGATGTATTGGTGGTTAGTTTGCTGGGCAAAATCGTCGGCAAAGACGCCGATTTACAGTTGGACAATCCATTGCAGATTATAGACGGCATCTTAGAAGCCGAAAAAGCTCACAAAAAAGTAGCCGTGGTCGTTAACTTCCATGGAGATTTTAGTAGTGAAAAAATGATTATCGGCTACTATCTGGACGGCCGTGTAACTGCTGTAATTGGCGATCACTGGCACGTGCCGACGGCCGACGCTGAAGTTTTACCCAAGGGAACAGCTCACATAACGGATGTGGGTATGTGCGGCTCGCTTGATTCGTCGCTGGGTGTTACCTTTGATAGCCTAATTCCCCGCTGGCGTGACGGTTATCAAACCAAAAACGAGCTAGAGACTGGTGGCCGTATGCAGCTCAATGCACTATTGATTTCCGTAAATGAGCAAACCGGCTTGGCGACGGCTGCTACGCATATTCGCGAAGTATTTTAGTTAAAGCGACTGGGACCAACCGGTTTGCTAACCAGACTGTGCGGTGTTGCATAGGACAATTCGCGGGTAACCGTACGATGCTCATAAATATTTTCCGTTTTACGATTTTCTGAAGTAGTAATAGGTGGAATCTTGTGTTATACTAGCCCCTGTTATGCCAGTAATGGCACCGGTCAGTCCGGGGTGTGGCGCAGTTGGCTAGCGCGCGCGGTTTGGGACCGCGAGGTCGAAGGTTCGAGTCCTTTCACCCCGACCATAAACGAATTATCATTTTTTCCAGGAACCCTATAAAGGGTTCTTTTTTGTCTAAAACTGTCTAACACTCACGATGTTATCGCAAGTTATCTTGCCATAGTTTGCTTCTGTGCCACATAAAGCAGTGTCTCCTGTTTGGGCGATATAGTTTGAGGTACATTCAAGATCGTATTTGGACTGAATGCTGTTTGCCTCTTGCAGTTCGTATTTACATGGTTCAGCCGATTTCGTTTTTAAGGCCAGGGCGGTTTGACAAGGAGTGGGTACGTCGATCTGACAGTTGTCAGTACGGAATAGGTACTCGGCTTTTACGCTTGACAGTGTTTCTTTGTAGCCGACAAGTGAGACACCGTTAACTTTGCACGTCTGTTCCTGGGTATTCGTCGGCGTACTGTTGTATTCTATTTTCCACCAATATTTACCGCGCTCAAACACTACTTTTGGTTTGACTTCAATATCATTTACTGATGAGGAATTGACCCGTCCGCAACCCAGTGTGTATACGGCAGGGTCATGATTGGCAACGCGTGGCGGTTCGGTAAAATCAAAAAGATTGTCATTTTCGTCAAACCAACCTACATAAGTGGCACATTCTGCGTTAAATCCACATTCAAACTCCCATTGTCTTTCAACTGTACCGGCGACTACGTACACTCTGGTTACAGATTTGTTACTATCAGCAGTCTTATATCTCTGTTGTTCGCACCTATGGAAAGGATAGGTGGCATTTTTGACATTCAAGAGCTTATGGGCAAGCGTCTTGCACTGATTTGATTGAACGTTAGTAATCATGCCGGCCAGAGGTGTTTTTCGTCCCGTTAAAGCCAAGGCGGCAATGCTGGCCAATAATAATACAAATAGGATTGAAATAACGAGGATGATTTTGCGTTTTTTATTCATGTTGATATTATTATGCGACTTCTGTATTAGCATAACAAGTTAGAGATTGCAGTAGCTGTTTTTTACTTTGATTGTCGGGGGAGATGCAAGCGTGACCTTGCAGTCACCCCTTGGGTCGATTTCTATGCCTCGTCAGGCTTTCGTATGTCAAACCGAGTGACGTTTTCCATGAATTCACCCCCCAAGTCAAGCTCCATCTCTGTCATAATATCGAGCCGTGCATGCCATCCTTCAGGGAGCGGCTGAACGGTAAAAAAGGGTCCGTCGAGTTGTTGCGCCACTCCGCCGAGCCAGCGGTATACACTGGGGCGGTCTGCCATTATTTCCGCCGGAGGCTCATAGAAAGCTGCCAGCTTTTCGTCGAACTGCATTTTTAGGTAAGGCTTGCACTCTTGTGCAAACCGACCGATTTGAAGGCTGAAAGGGAGTTCACCCGCCATATACGCTACAAGGTCGCGGGTACCAGCAAGGTCCCGGCCGGACACTTGCCATCCCGAAATAACGCTCAGGATGTCGCCAACATGAAACCTCCGTAAACCATCTGGTCCGGCCTCTTCAACAAGCGGCCCAAGCTTTAGTCGTTCCTCGTCTGTGGCGATTATTGTTTGCGTAATTTTTCGGGCGTCTGCGGTGAGAGCAGATAGATGTGCTTGGGAAAGTGTATCGACATATTGGGGTACACGCTCATTGCCCGCCCTAATCCATTCTTTTGAGTAGGCCCGAATGCCCTCTCTGGTGCGCACAAAGTCAATGTTATAGAGGCCCCGAGGATTTGTATTTGAATGAAATCCTATAAACATGTACGCAGCCACATCGGCGGCTGCAGGGAAGAGTCGCTTTTCCCCACTGCTCCCGGTAGTTCTACTAATGTGTATATTTGTCGTCAAATCTTGAGGTGCAGGCTGTCCATGTGTAGCTGCAAAGAATTCACTGCATGGCCAATGTCCCTCTGGCAGGTCTACTACGTCGACCATATCGAATAATGCTGCCAGACATTCTTCCTCTGGAGTTAGGGTCGGCCTGTTAGCCTCAGGCTGGTCTGGATTCGGGAATAACTCTTTTGGATTGCCGGACATTAAGAGTATACTTTACCATATTATGGACAAAATACATTCTCTAGACGAAGAAGTTGCATTTAGTGGTAAAATCGGCGAAATTATCCACACAAAACAGCCCGACGGTAGGGTTTTTGAGCGCTATCGCCGTCCACCGGGTACCAGACTAATTATAGTCTCGCCAGATAAAAAGATTTTACTAACAAAAGAGCACAGAGGTGAGACGGGTGGTATTGATCTAAGATTGCCCGGCGGCAAGGTGCGCGACACGTTGGGCGATTACCACAAGCTTTTGGCAGGCGGGCAGGACATGGTCGCCGCCGCCGCTGAAGCTGCTATAAAAGAAGCGCGCGAGGAAACGGGGCTGATCGTTGGTAATCCCCGGTTGATTGCAAAAGCCAACGCCGGTGCCACGGTTGAGTGGGATCTGTACTATTTCCTGGTAGACGAGTATCGGGAAAGCGATGACGGACAGCAGCTTGAACAAGGAGAAGATATCGAAGTGGCGTATCTATCTCCGGGGGAAATACGGCAAGCTATTAGCGCCGGCGAAATGCAGGAATGGCGAAGCGTGGGTGTACTTCTTGGTCTTGTGCTGCCGCAGCTGGAAATGTAGTTATACTTCTTCCTCGTGGCCGCCGCGACTTACCAAGGCATCCGTTTGGCCAAAGAGCCGAGGGCGCAGCACGAGTACCCGCATGCAAATTGTATGTATATGGAGGGAGATTAGCAGTAGAACAAAAGATCCCAAAAGACCCCCGATGCCTTGTAGTGTCCCCAGATTATTGGCATCAATACGACCAAGCAGGATGCAAAACGGCAAAAGTACACGAGCAAAAAATATAAAATACACTACCCACACTACCAAGGCGGCAACCCGTAGGCCAGCGCGTAGTTCTGTCTCTACTTTCATTTGGTGTTTTAGTCCTGGGTCGTTAATATATTCAACTTCTCTCATGACCGTGTTGGCTTTGCTGGTGATATGGTCGATGCTTTCTAGTAGAACATAGATAAGCAAACCGATGAAAAGCGCAAAAATAACGACCGCCACATTGTAGGCCAGCGGACTGCTGAATACGCCGTTGATGGCCGCAAGAGCATTGCTGGAATGTTGGAAGATAGTAGTTAGACCATACTGTCCAAACAAATAGTCATGCATGCCGCCGCCCGGCGTCGAATAAATCCAGTTTGTTGACAAAAGGGTGGCGGCACTTAAAAAAACGGCAACACTGCCGCTAAAAAGAGAGGGAACCAAAAGCAGTGTTATAAGAGAATAACGACGCATTAGCACTATAATAAATGAAGTGCCGGATAGCCGTCTACAGTTGATGTTATGCAGGGCTGTGCATAAATATGAATATTCCTCGGACACGGCTTTGAAAAGCACTAGCATTTTTATTTTACGTGTGGCATTCTTAGATTATTACCAAATCATCAAGCTAAAATTAAGGTAAAAAGAATGAATCGTCTCTCTATGACAGTAGTCGACCGGTGGTCTCTAAAGCGCTTGGTCACAGTTTTTGCCGCACTTGTACTAGTTGCGGCGGGTTATTTTACGTTTACTACATCTCAGGCGAGTGCTGCGGCGTGTAGTGTGCCCACTACGGATTACGGTAGTGCGACTGCAACCATAAACGTCGAGACGACTGCCAACTATCGTATTTGGAGTCGGATAATGGCTGCCGATGCCACCAACAATTCCTATTTATTGGAGGTTGACGGTAATACTTGTTATACGGTGGGCGATAGTAACAATCTTCAGGCAGGTGTTTGGACATGGGTCGATTACCAGAATGGTTCCAGCACTTCTACGAAGATCGAGCAGAACCTCTCTGCCGGCAACCACACTATAAAGATGATCGGCCGTGAAGCTGGCGTCAAACTGGGCCGTGTATTATTTGTATCCGACACGGCCTGTGTGCCAACCGGTACGGGCGACAACTGTGCGGTCGCGGGCGACACCGAAGTGCCTGCTATAAGCATTAAATCTCCTGCAGCCGGTGCGAGTATATCGGGCACAACCACTATCACTGCTGACGCCACTGATAACGTTGGTGTAACAAAGGTTGAGTTCTATATAAATGGTACGCTAAGGTCTACCTCGACAACCTCCCCTTACTCGTATGGCTGGGATTCTCGAACGGTATCTAACGGATCGGCTGTTCTCATGATCAAGGCGTATGACGCAGCTGGCAATAGCAATACCGATACCATTCAGGTTACTGTTTCGAATGGTGACGTGCAGGCGCCAAGCGTGCCTACTGGCGTTACTGCGACAGCTGACGCCGCGAATAAAGTTACTATCAAATGGAGCGCCAGTACTGATAATACCGGAGTAACTGGTTACTGGTTGGCTCGTAACGGCCAGGTAGTCGCCAAAGTAACCTCTGGCGCTCAGTATGTTGACCAAACGGTGTTACCTGCTACGGCTTACAGCTATACTGTCTCAGCATTTGACGCCGCAGGTAATACGTCGGCCTCATCGGCGGAAGCAAAAGTGACTACACCTGCAGCGCCAGACACGCAAGCACCTACCGTGCCGGCCGGTTTGACTGCTACAGCAGTCAGCTCGACTCAAATCAATCTTGCTTGGAACACCAGTACCGATAATATTGCGGTTGCGGCCTATGATGTCTACCGCAGTGTAGCCGGTGGTACGGCCAGCAAAATTGCTACCGTTACTACAACCAGCTTCGGCGACACTGGTCTTGCGGCATCCACATCTTACGCCTACTACGTAACGGCCCGCGATGCAGCCGGTAATGTTAGTCCGAATTCAACAACGGTCAGCGCCCAAACCCAAGCCCAGCCTCCTACCGGCCAAGGCAAGGGCAGCATCAAGGGTCGCGTTACTTACACGCCGAACCGAGAAAAGCACGCGCACGTGATCATAACCGTCGAAGGGTCCCGACGCACCTACGACACTGATGTGTATGGGAATTACCTCATAACTGATGTGCCTGCCGGTATCTACAAAGTTCGCTACGAGGCCCAAGGTTCGTATAGTAAGGTTGTAACCCTCACGGTTATTGCCGACCAGACCACGACGCAAAACGTAACATTGCGGCGACGCTAATCCGAGAAGAGAGGGAGATATATTAATGGAAACTTCAAACCTACATCAAGCCGACGGAGTACCCGTTATTAATACGCGTCCCCAGCGACGCAAGAGTGTCGGCCGCTGGCTTACATTGGCTGTCGCTGTCTTGCTCGTTGGCGCCGCATCGGTCTTCGTGATCATGCAAAAGAGTACCAGCGATAGCGCACAGGCTGTTGCCAATGCGACCGTAGCGATAACAGCAGACGGCTTTTCGCCCCAAACAATTCGTATCAAAAAAGGTGAGAGTATTACCTGGGTTAATAAGGGTGCTGCGTCTCATCATGTTGTAGCCGATCCGTTTCCAAGTGGCGACTCGCTGCCTAGTCTAAACAGCGATGGTCCACTGGCGCAGGACGAAGCATATACCAAGACATTTGAAGATTCAGGTACCTTTAACTATCATGACCAACTTAATCCTGCCTCATTCCACGGCACGGTAATCGTAGAATAGGAGCCAGTGATGACACTAAAAAAAGATCAAACAGCAAACTCTTTTTGGACCGGAGAGCATTCCGGCCGTAACAAAGTCGTCGCGCTGGCGGCAGTGGTAACGGTTGCAATCATACTTTATGCCCTGATATTGACGAGAGCGGCCTCTAGCTATGTAAGCATTAGTCCCAGTACGGCCACGCTTTCTGGTAATGCCCAGGTTGTAACTGAATCTGACGGCACTAAGTCGCTCGTTTTTCAAGCGCCAGCAACGCCTCCGCCCACTACACCTCCGCCAACCACCCCTCCGGCTACCTGGCCTACTAGAACCAGCGTCGGCGCCAAGCTTGGATTTCTTAGGACGATGAGCGGCCCAGGAATTGATGATACCTCTTTCTTTAAGAATAATGGTTTTCCTGGATCTGGTACTGCAAGCGATCCGTATTTGGTAGACAGGGTGTCCTTTACCAGTCAGGTAACCCTTGGTAATTGGGATTCAAGCAACCTGACTGGAAAATGGGTCAAGTTTACCAACTGTTCTTTCGCGGGTGAGCCAAACTTCCCGACTCCGGGGGGTAGTGCCGGTATCTTTGCCCGCGATAACGCGCCGTTCTTCATAGTCGAAGACTCTAATATAAAGGTCGGAAGTCGCTATGTGGAAAAGACAGATGAAAATGGAAAGGTGGTAATAGATCCAAACACAGGAAAGCCGGTAGTGTTATCGTATAACGGTTCTTCGAACTTTGGTATCTTTAGCTACGTACCATTCCAGCTCCGTCGCAGCGTCGTACTTGGCGCAAACATCCTGGTCGGTTTTGAGACCGAGCGAAGCGAGCGGACGGGCGTTGTAATCGAAGGAAACTACATGTCTGACGTTTACTCATCCAAAGATGACCATACCGACATCATTAACGGTAACTTCCACGCCAGCCACGTCACGGTTCGAAATAACTTTTTGGACGGAAGTCGAACGAACTTTAATGCTGCTGGTCCTAGCCCGGCTCCTTCTGTAACGGTGGTTACGAACGGATTCGGCGTCTACGATGACCCAACCGGTAGTAGCGCGGGTATTTTCGAAAACTGGACCGTCGACCATAACTACATTACCAACTGTGCCACTTTGTTCTTGTCCACAACTAGCAAGTCCCGCTTCTTAGACCCATTTGTGCTCACTAACAATATTTTTGGAGATTACACTTATCTCTCCTTCTCGGGTCGAACACCAAGCACCCAGAGCGGTAACCAGACCGCAGCAGGCAAGGCTTTGTCTTTCTAGCACCAGCATAGTTTTAGATAGACAGTACTGAACTTGAGTCTGGATCGCGTGCCAAGACTACCAAGATAAGTCTCTCGATCGTTACAAAGCTCCCCACGCCGCCACGCAAGGGGAGCTTTTGTTGCAAAACATATGCTACAATTCTTGTAAGGATTAAAAGATGCCAGACCAAACCACCGCCAAAAAACCAACCCAACCGAACCATCTGAAAGATCTAATACTTCTTTTTGCCATTCCAGTCGGAATTGCTGTTTTTGCGGCAATTGTTGTATATGTGCCAAGAATGTTTGCTAAGCCTACATACGATTTTATCTATTCGGTTTGCACTAGCTACGACTACTGTGACAACGATTTCGGCGTCGATAGTGCGGGCTATGTCACGGCACTGCGGTCAAGCCGGGGTGGTCCTGGTAGTACGTCGACACTTCGCCTTTACAATACCAGGGATAACTCAAGTAGAAGTCTAACCCTAGAAGAAGCCAAGCAATATCAGTTAAATACTTCCTCGAAATCGCCAGACGGCTATAGCCTGGCAAAAGAAGATAGTGATAGTGGATTTTTATTCTGGGGAAGTTACAAATCCGGCTGGTATCTCAAAAACGGAGCAAAAAAGAAAAAAGTAGAATTAGTAACCAGTGATTCGTACTACTTACGCGACATTAACTTTTTGGGCTGGATTAAATAATGAAAACAAAAGAAGAAATACTGGCAGAATTGCAGGAAGGATTAAATTCCGGAATCCTAACAACTGATGACCTAAAACCTTATGCAACACGGCCAGGGGTAGCTCGTGCCGAAAATTCTGAACCGGAGGGCAAGACCGAAAAACTGTCAGCGGTTGACGTGATGTTCTATATCGCCGGAATAGTCTTGTTTTCTACGATAATGTCGATAATTATTCAGTCCTGGAATGACGGTAGTGCCTTTGTGCATATACTATTAAGTGCCGTTATCGGTATGGGTTTGTGGGCAGGCGCCTACTATCTGATAAAGAGTTCCTTTCAGAATGATATCCGCACAGGTCTAACAAACGCCCTCCTTCTGACTGGTTCGTTGTTGATAGTTGTGGGTGGCTATATCATTACCAATGAGATTGTGGGTGGCTTTCAGGAGGTAAACTTTATCCCGGCTGCTTTTGCTTTGGCCGTATTGGGCGGGCTTCATATTGGCTTCGACAAGCTGGTCAAGCGTGATTTTATCTTACTTATGGGTGTGCTTTTAGCTGTCGCAGCTTTTCCTGCGCTGCTCTTTGGTTTTTTGAAGGATTCGGGTGCCCCAATGGACGTTTGGGCTATTATCCTTATCATATCGTCGGGCATACTGGCATACGCCACAAGAATTGTCGCCAAAATAAATCCTGACCGAAAAGAAATCTATCACTCGTTTGATTCCTTTGCTGCGTTTCTGGCCCTAATGTCGATGTACGTCGCAAGCTATAGTGACCGCGGGGTATTGTGGCTCGGTGTTCTGGTAGCCGCGGTATTTGGTATCTTCTACCTTAGTATTATTTTGCAGAACAAACAGTTGCTTGGAAATGGGTCATTTTTCCTGGTTCTGACCATCATCACCATATCGTTTAAATACTTCTCCGGATACGGTGTTACGGTTAGTTTAATTATTGCCACCCTGGGGCTGCTTGGTTCTGCCGCGATAGCCTCAGGCATAAACAAAAAGTATTTTAAGAAAACTGATCCTGAACCACACGGTAGCTAAAGCGGGCTGCCTGCAATAACCTACTTCTGGCTAGAGGTGCAACTCTGAGTGGGTATATTCTATAAATTTGGCAACCTGTGGAAACGGGTCTTCCTGCCTTGTTTCCTTTTCGTCTCTTCTGGTCGGGGTGACAGGACTTGAACCTGCGACCTCAGCGTCCCGAACGCTGCGCGCTAGCCAACTGCGCCACACCCCGATTACCTAGATGTTATTAGTAAGCCATACTGATACCATTTTGGCAAGTTATTCACCTGCGTGGATTTTTAGCCAAACTTCAGGTAAGCTTAAAACATAACCGTCTAGGGTCCTAGAAAACATATAATGAAAACTACATCGAGAAATTGGCATAAACTCACTAGCAGTTTGCAGGTGCAACGCATGCTTAATAGATTTGCCATCGGCGCGGTCGCTGGAGTCATGCTGACAACCGGCCTACTCATGATACTTCCATCCTCAGCCAGCGCCGCTGCATGTAGTGCGCCGAGTACGGATTATGGCCGCGCAAGTGTAACCCTGAATGTTAGTAGTGCTGCTATCTATCGCATCTGGACTCGAATACTGGTACCGGACAGTTCCAATAACTCCTTTCTTTTAGAAGTTGACGGCAGTACTTGCTTTACGGTAGGTGATGGCGGCTTGTCGCCCAACGCTTGGACATGGATCGACTACCAAAATGGCAGTGTCGCATCAAAAATACAAATGAATTTGACAGCGGGAAGTCATACGCTCAAAATGATCGGCCGTGAGCCCGGCGTCAAACTGGGCCGCCTACTTTTGATATCAAACCTAAATTGTATTCCCGTTAATAACGGCGATAACTGCGCCACTACCTCTGCTCCCTCAGACACGGAGGGTCCATCGGTCGACATCACTGCCCCCGTAAATGGCGCCAACGTCAAAGGAATTGTGCCCGTTAATGTTACTGCTCGGGATAACGTTAGTGTGGCCAAGGTTGATTTTTTTATTAATGGTGTACTGAAGTCATCAGACATGGCTGCGCCATATACCTATGACTGGGATACAAAAGTCACTGCTAATGGCAAGATAAATGTCATGGCAAAGGCCTATGATATTTCGGGCAATGTAAATTCTGACAGTGTTCAGGTAACGGTTGCGGGTGGGGATGCGCAAGCCCCAAGTGTTCCGGGTAATGTTAGTGCGGTTGTTGATTCCACCAATAAGGTCACCGTCAAATGGGCTGCCAGTACCGATAATATTGGCGTGGCTGGCTACAGGATACTTCGCAATAGCGTAATCGTAGGCCAGGCAATGGGCTTGGATTATATAGATGGCACCACGCTGCCCGGAACAACATATAATTACCAAGTTGCGGCCTTTGACCAGGCCGGAAACTCTTCGAATCCTTCTGTAGTAGTAGAAGTTAAGACTGCCAAAGTGGCCGATTCGCAGCCGCCCGCACCTCCGGCCAATCTCAAAGCAGTCAGTGTGAATCCCAACCAAATCAACCTTAGCTGGACGGCAAGCTCGGATAACATCGGAGTAGCGGCATATGACGTGTTCCGCAGTACGGGTAAGGGTGCGGCAATAAAGGTCGCTACCGTTTCTAAGACCGGTTTTGGTGATACGGGTCTGACGCCGGCAACCAAGTACAATTACTATATTGTGGCCAAAGACAGCGCCTTGAACGCGAGTGAAAAATCGGCAATAGTTTCAGTGCAGACTCTCGCCAATCCTATTCCTGTCACCGGTATGCTTCGCGGCAAGGTTACCTTTGCCAAAAATGCCCAAAGCCAGGCTCATGTAATAATCCGAGTAAAAGGTATCAAACATATCTACGATACCGACAGTCAAGGCAATTACGAAATAAGCAAACTGCCTCCCGGAAATTACAAGGTGACCTATCGGGCTGAAGGGTCCCACACTAAGGAGTTAACTGCCAAAATCCAGGCTAAAAAGATTACTACTATGGATGTAGCGCTGCTAAAGCGCTGAAATGAAAAAGGATAAATCTAATGGATGAACATCGGGCAACCGTTTATATAGGCAACACCAAACAAGCGCGACGCTGGCGACCTTCCAAACGAACATTGATAAGTATGGCGGCCGCGGCAGTGCTTGTGATCGGAAGTGTTCTTGCCCTTATTATGACACGTAAAGACAGCGTATTGCCGCCATCGGTGGCAACGGTCGAAATAACCGAAACGGGCTTTAACCCACTGGTTATCAAGGTCAAAAAAGGTGATCGCATCCAGTGGGTGAATAAAGATAGCCGATTGCATCAGCCGGCTGCTGATCCGCACCCAACCAGCTCCTCGTTGCCTTCGCTCAAGAGCAACGAGGCGATTCTAAAGGATGAAACCTATACTGCCGTATTCGAAAAAAGCGGCACCTTTACCTATCATGACTTCTTAGACCCACTGAATTACCAAGCAACCATCATAGTGGAATAATGCTACAATAGCAGTATGAGTATTTTTTGGACGATTTTCGTCGTTGGTGTTACTTTTTGCATCCTGCTCGGCGCTGAATATTTGTCACGATCCAAAGATATCCATGCCGAACTAACACGCAAATTTGTGCATGTTGCGGTTGGAACATTTGTGGCCTTTTGGCCTTTTTTCTTGAGCTGGCGTCAGATCCAACTACTAAGTTTGGCCTTTTTCGTGGTCATTTGTTTGTCGATAAAGTTTAATGTTTTTCGGTCGATTCACGCCGTCAAGCGCAGTATCACGGGCGAACTGCTGTTTGCAATCGTTATCGGTCTTTTGGCGACTATCTCATCGAACGAGTGGGTCTTTATGGCCGCTATGTTGCACTTAAGCCTTGCTGATGGTCTTGCGGCAGTCGTTGGTATAGGCTGGGGGGATAACAATAGCTACCGTGTATTTGGCCGCATGAAAAGCTTGGCAGGAAGCGTCGCCTTTTTGATAACATCATTTTGTATTTTGGCCATATACGGATTATTTGCCAATGCTTCGACCAGTTTTGCTACATTATTATGGTTGCCTTTTCTGGCTACTGCCGTCGAAAACCTGGCCGTTCAAGGAACCGACAATCTGGTAATGCCCTTGGCTATTGCACTGGTACTCAGTACCGGCATTTAGATTAAACTATTTCTTTTTGGCGCCGCGATGCGCGCGAAGAGCGTTTATAATAACTACTACGTCTACAACTTCCTGGATAGCGGCTCCGTAGATGGGCTTAAACTTGCCGGTTGCAAAGATAAGCATCAGGACGACGCTTAAGCCAATACCTACCAGAATACTCTGTTTGGCAATGGTAAGGGTACGGCGAGCAATCTCGCGGCTATTGGCCACGTGTTCCAGGCTGTCGAGCATTACGACGACATCGGCCGATTCGCTGGCAGCCGTTGAACCGCGGGCGCCAAGAGCGATGCCGACATTACTTGCTGTTAAAACAGGTGCATCATTGACGCCGTCACCTACAAATGCGACCGGTCTCTGCTCGGCCGTTTCAATCGCGTGAATTTTGTCGCCCGGCAGTGCTTCGGCAAAGAATCTCTTGATGCCCAATTTTTTTGCAACGGCCCCGGCGATCGATTTGTTGTCGCCTGTCACCATCAAGATATCGCGAACACCCATGGCGCGTAAGCGTTGCAAAGTTGTTTTTGCCTCCGTTCGGATTTCGTCTTTAAAGGTAATTACGCCCGCCAGTTTGCCGCCAATCGCTACAAAGGCAGCTGTTTGCTGAATTTTTCGGGCGTTAAAAGTGGCCGGCAATTCTACATCGGCATCTTCTAGAACGGAAAGTCGTCCCACGAGAACGGTTTTGCCGCCTAGCCGTGCTTCTAATCCAAAGCCAGCTTTTTCTTTGATGTTTTTGACTTTTGGGAGACGATGGCCCGCCTTGGCTGCTTTTTCGATTACGGCGCGGGCGAGGGCATGGTTGGAGTGTTGTTCCAGGGCTGCAGCGGTTTCCAATATTTCTGATTGCTTAAAGCCGTGATAGGCTTTTACGCCGTCAACCACCGGTGTGCCATTAGTAAGGGTGCCGGTTTTATCGAAAGCAAAGGTTTCGGCGGCAGCTAGCTGTTCCAGCGCCGAACCGTTCTTTATGATTATTCCCTGTTTGGCTGCGCGGCTCATGCCAGAAATAATGGCAATAGGTGCCGCCAAAATGAGGGGACAAGGCGTAGCTACAACCAAGACCTGCAAAAATCGTAGCGAATCTCCGCTCAATATCCACGCCGTACCGGCTATGCCAAACGAAATAATAGTAAATGGAATAGCGTAGCGGTCAGCCATTCGAACAAACGGCGCTTTGCTGTGGCTAGCCGCCCGGACTAGTTTGATGATCTGTTCGTATTGACTGTCGGCTGCCGAGTGTAGCGCCTCGGCAGTCAAAACACCATCGGCATTAACCGAGCCACTCATGATGTCCTGGCCGGGTTTTTTGGGTTGGGGGAGACTTTCGCCGGTCAGACTGGATTCGTCCAGGCTGGATGTGCCTGCCAGAATATGAGCGTCAACAGGCACGACTTCGCCCGGCCGAACAATTATTGTGTCTCCGGGTTTAACTTCACTGGCACGAACTTCGATCTCTTGTTTGCCTCGCATAATGTGTGCTTTTTGCGGTGCGCGTTTTAATAGGGCGTCCAATTCACGGCGAGCGCGATGCTCGGCAAAATCTTCCAGCGACTCACCGCCAGTTAGCATGAGTACAATGACCATGGCAGCCCAATATTCCTGCATAATCAGTGCGGTTATGATTGCGGTTGCGGCCAGAATATCGACGCCGTAGGTGCCTTCGCGTAAATCCTGGATCATTCCTAAAATCAAGGCCAGCGTTTCGCCGCCAATGACGACAATTAAAATCCAGCGGGCAATAGCGTCATAGCCTAAAATATCCAGCGATAGCGCCGCAAGTGCGCCTAAGGCTGCGATAACAAATAAATAATAATGTTTTATAAAATGCCTGATATTTTTCCACATAATCCCTAGTATAACAGAGGGTGTTTAGGGGCGCATCCTGGCGGCTGCATCGCTCAGTGTCATAACGGGCAGGCCGCTTTTTTGAATAAGCTGGAGCTGTTCTTTAAACCTGCTCGCCGTTACGCTGTAAAGGCCCTTTTCGTCAACGTGGTGATACACCAGGACAACCCAAAGTTTGTGTGTTCGGGCGTGCTCCAGCCAGGATTGTATGAGCATGTCCGGTGTGTCGCTGTTTACGGCAAAAGTAGTAATGGCTCCGGCATCAAAGTAGGCGTCGTTATAGCCCTGATCGGACGTTCGAACAAGCGGGTATTGCCGGGCATAAATACTCTGCGTCTGGTCGGAATAAATGCCGTACGGATAAGCAAAAGCTTTGATGGGGCCAAGTTTCTGGCGCTCCAGCATTGCCTTGCTCTCCGCTGCATCGCTCGTAATGCGCGCCGAGCTTAGCGCCGCCTGATTGCAGTGGAGCATAGAGTGCGAACCGATTTCGTGTCCTTGACGATGTAGTTTGCGCAAGGTCGGCATATTCATATATTCGTTCATGTTGGCTTTGGCGGCCTCGCTGATAATAAATTGTGTGGTCTTAAAACCGTACCCATCCAGTAACGGAATGGCGACGTCGGCGATGCTTTGCCAGCCATCATCAAAGCTGATAGTTACTATGCCGTTCGTATTCCCGGAAGGGGCCAGCCGTTCGGTAATAAATCGCCGGCTATCCAGCTGGCCAGCCGTTTCGGTTGTAATGACAAATCGAAAGGCCAGCATGTCCCGATGGTTGCCCATGTATCCGGTAAATCGTTGCCAGGCGGCAGTAGCCGGCAAGACCGCTGCGGTTTCGTATGCGTACGTATCCTTAGTCGTCTTATACTCAAGGGTAACCAATGCCTTGACGTCGGCACGGTACTCAAATGCATACCGATAAGACGCATCGGCGGCGACTGGAATAAACTCACTAACCCAAGTGCCTTTTTGACCTTTACTTGCCTGGGTATTGCTAACGCGCAGAAAACGTTCGCCTGCGCGACTATCCTGCAGAACGCTATAGCTTATGGCATTGTTTTCAGTAGTACGGTAAAAATTGCGCGGCCCGATATCGGGATCGGCGACTACCAGTTCGGTATTGGGAATCAGATTGCCGCTTATAGGTCGTTGCTGCCGCAAAAAATGTTGGTAGGCGCTTGAGATGCTGGAACGATCTTTGGCGGGGACTTCGTGCAAATGTTCGCCAAGACAACCAATATCAGGCAAGTGCTGCGGATGAACAACTAGACTTCCCACGCCGCCGGCGCCTCCTAACACCGCTACACGATATACAACATACAGAAGTGTCAAGGCCGTAAAGCAGATGCTTAAAGCGGCATTTCGGCGCTGCCATAAGGGTTTCGGTGATCGTTTGATTTTAAAAATATTCATAGTTCAGCGCGCAGTGTCCCGCAACGCTTTGGAATTTAATTGGTATCGCCGTCCTTCTGTGGCCCAGCCTCTTTCCTGCTGCGAAGTATATCGATGCAAAATAATCACTTCCACAAATGCCCACACAAAAATGCCTAACTCCAGTAGACGCAGCGGGTAGTAGTAGGGCAGTGCATACAGCACGCTCAGCCGGCGGGCAGCCAGTGCCGAGGCAATCGCTAATGTCAGTAGGATGATTGCGTCGCCGGCGACCAGCATTTGCAAGTAATTAGTATTGTGCAAAATAAATACGAAGTATGGAATGACCACCAGTACCTGAACCAAATAAAATAGTGTCTCTATCATCTGGTAGCTGACGCTGACATCAATGCGCTGGGCCCGTCGGCAGATGTGGTGCCGCTGCACTCCTTGGAAAAAGCCCCGTTGCCAGCGAGCTGTTTGCTTGCAAAAATCCTGAAGTGTACGAGGGTCCTGGGTAAAGTTGACCGCTTCTGGAATAAATCGAATTCGTCCGATTTTTTTGCGATGAATTTGCAACGTCAGATCAAAGTCTTCGGTGAGACTACCGCTGCGGAAATCCAATTGATCGATTATATCCGTACGGAAACAGGTAACCGGCCCAGGCAAAACTGAAATCATATTAAACCAACCCTGTACCCGGCGAAAAATATGCTGGCCGTAGGTGTAGTTGAAGCAGCGGTAGCAGGCGATCCAATTTCCACGCATACTTTGCACAAAACCCACGGCCGCTGCATAGCGCTTAGAGTCCAGACCAGCCCGGTAAATTTCAAAATAATGCGGGCAAAAAACACTGTCGGCATCAGCGACATGAAGCCAAGTGTAACGACGGGTAAGATTAAATCTTTTGATGGCCTTTTGAACGGCCACGGCCTTGCCGCTGCGGCGTACGCGCACCACGTTTTCTTTGGGCAAAAGATTGAGAGCTTTTTGTGAAGTATGGTCGGTCGAGGCATCGTCGACCACATAAATATCTTCTATATTCTGTCCGGCGGCCAGCGCCGAAGCAATGGTGGTTTCTATAATTAATTCTTCGTTGTGGCCAGGCAAAAGAAGAGCCAAGGCTCTAATTTCAGCCTCGGAGGCGTGCGGTCGCTTCTGCATTTTGGTCGTCCATCAGGTTTAGGTAAAAGGTAATGCCTACACCCACGATAAACCTAAAAAACGAACATTACAAACAGAAATTTTTACAACACCTACTGTTGAGGGCTTATATAAGGGAAGTAGGCTATGTTTTTGACCTGCATTGTCCACAGGCTGTGCGAATCATCAATCTCGCCGCCCATTCTACCGCCCATGGCTAGGTTGATGATTAGATACATTTCCTGATCAAAGGGCCATTCATCGGGATTGTTGGAGGCTTTTTTGACGGTATGGTAAACGTTGCCGTCGACGGTGAACGTTAGTGTTTCTGGCGTCCATTCCAGTCCAAATCTATGGTAATCGGTAGGGTTGCCATTCATCACGGCGCTCTTTTGAAAACTGCGGGCGTATGTATGTACGCTCGATTCTACGCGTCGTGGATCAGCACCGACG
>DASVXH010000083.1:0-65823 GCA_036392795.1 Saccharimonadales bacterium (SeqCode) | reverse complement strand
ATCGACTGCGATCGCAGTCTCAAAATTAGCATTTACGAGCAGGAAATAGCCTCGGATCTACTAGACTTACCCCTACATATAGCTATCGGTGCTATCTACGAGTCCAAAGGATTATCGGCCAGCACCGAACAAATTTCACGCGATATGGGAAACTACCTGTTCAACCCAGCAACGGATAAAGAAATTTTAGTTCGTAATTTAAGCGGCGGTCAAAAAGCCCGCTTGCAGCTAATTCGCCTGCTTATCGGATCGCCAAATCTTTTGATATTGGACGAGCCGACCAATCATCTGGATCTTCCAAGTATCGAAGAGCTGGAAAATGCGCTGCACAACTACAACGGTGCCATTATATACATTACGCACGACAGTTATTTTGCGCGTCATATCGGCGGCGCAACGGTAAACTTGCAAGACAATTAATCCTGATCGTCTTCCCCGTCCCTGTATTCTGCCCGTTTTACCGAGACCATACTACCGCATCGGACTGGATATGACTTCGTGGTGCCTGGCAATTTCGGTCATGGTGATTTCGCCCATGCCTTGGGTTATATAAAAGAAGACGCGCCAAGGATTTTGCGATGAGGTCGCAACCGCAGGTGGCAGGTCGATACTCTGAAGGCCAAGCTGCCCTAACGTGGCTCTGTGAAATAACATGGCGGTTGTTGAGTAATTGATATCGTCCCGATGAAGCATTTCGAGAATGTCATATGCCTCTACCATTGCCCCCCGGTCTTTCCGGCTTAGTGGGAGTATTTTTGTCGAAGCCTGCTGCATCAAAGAAAGGGAGTAATCTTTGGCATAGTTTGCTGGGCCAATGCCCGCAGTGTAGATGGGCAAACCTTGATCTTTGCTAAATTCCGTCAGTGCTGCTATGACTTGGTGATCTTTTTCGGTGGCCAAATGAGCTGAATCTTCGGAAATGTCTCCCCTATGTGAGAACGAATCGCCTCCGGGATCAACAGCTATTATGATGTCGGCGTCCGTGAGATTACGAAACGCCTCTAAGTCAGCGAGTCGTTTTGCGTGATTATCTGCATTACTAATGGATACTTTGAGTTGATTGTCTGGCCGTAGGGCTTTTACGAGCGACTGCTCGATGTTACCGCGGCTCCAGCTTCCCTGGGCGATGCTGTCAGGATGTACGGTGGTGGCCGAGACTCCGAAGTGGTGCCCGCCCCGTAGTGTCTGGTCCGGCCGGCGGAATGTCATAATACCGGTAATGGTGGCGCCATATTTTTGGGCAATTACCCCGCCGAGGGCACCGGCATGTGCGTTGTCGGCGCCGCCGGACATGCCAATCATCATGATACGCTTGTTCCGAAGAAACTCGCCGTCAAAGGTATCCAGCATCTCCAGGGTTTCGACGGGGGGCTTGCGCAGCACAGGATAAAGCATGGACCCCTCATCATCCGAGGCTTTGACAGTAAAGCGAATGGCCGATCTCAGGTCGGTACTTTTCTTGTTGATGGCCGTGGCGATACTCCCCAAGTCGGCATCTGCGATGCCGGTATCGTTTGGGCTTTTCGACCGCGCGTACAAAGATGCCTCGTGCAGGAACATGGCATAGATTGTCAGATAATTGTCGGCGAATTGCGGGTCTTTCGCCATGCCCATGAGCATGGCCTGGCTGTAGCCGGCACGTACGGTTTTGTCGTCGATGCCGTGTCTGTTTAGGAGGGTTGTTAGAATGTTGTCGACAATTTCCGGCGCGTGATCAAAATCTTGTAGAATCTGCTCAAAGATTTCTGCCTCATGAACGCGTCGTCGCATGGCTATCATGATACGGGCATACAGTGCATCCTGGTCTCGGGCGGGAAGCTCATAAATGTCTTCGCTACCCATGCGTAGGCCGCGTTTGCGAATATAGGCCTTGTAACGAGCGGTGGCATCATCGGGGAGTTCATTTGTGGTTATGGCCCACTCCAAATCAACCATGTCCTGATACGTTTCCTTGTCCATGGTGAGCGATCCGGCGTGTTGCCGATGACCCAAAGCCCCAGCGATATCCAAGCGATGCTTAAAAAAGAAAAGTCCGAGTACCTGCGGGTCAATACCTCGGAGTTCGTTGATAACTCTAGCTGGAGCTTCACCAGTTAGCAGTTGCGCGTAATTGACGTTAATACTTAGAATCTCGACCGCCAGATCGTACGCTTTGGGGCTGAATTCTTTGACTTTAGCTAGTGTCGGTAGCAAGGTATCGCAGATGTTTTGATCCGCGATGACGTCGTGAAGAATGTCGTCATGGGTATGACCAACGGTGTCTATGCCGGCCATGTTTGCCAGGCGAACCAAGGCGCCGCTTTTAGCTAGATCGTGTACATACTCCGCCATGATAAAGGCCAGAAAACCCTCGTTGTCACCGGCCAGTTTTCGAAGATCGTGCGAGAATTCGGCGTATTGCTCGTCGGTGAGAGCGTTTGGCGGTAAGTTACCTTCTTGGTCCCGTCTGCCCCGAAACCAATCGGCGCCTTCGGGGTCTCCGCGCCCCAATACTAGCGTGCAATCGACTGCATTTGTTGTGCGCCAGACTTCAATGGCTTGCTCGGATAAGGCTGCACGTTCGGCTATGCTGTTGGATTGATTGTCGAGTGTCGAACTGTCTACGACGTTATGCACTGCCTGCTTGCCTGCTTCATAGGCTTCCGGACTGACTTCGACATCGCCGCCAATAAGGTATCGCCATTCTGGGGCGTCTTGAATGTACGCTAGAATGGGAGCCAGCTCGCCATCTTCGCGCAGTCGCCACTCGCCGTCGTCGTGTACCTCCTGGTGTCTTAGATGATCTTGGGCATATGCTGCCAGTTCGATTTGGAGTTCGGCTGGTATCGAATCGGGATTGATCAAGGGTGCTAAGACGTGGTTACCGGCAGTGTCGGCAGTATATAGAAATCCAGTTCTCTCGATATGCATAAGACCTCTTTGTTTACTCTAATGGACCCCATAATACTGTAGATAGGGTTGACGGGCAATATGACTCCGCAGACTATGCCACAAATCTACCTTCCAGATACCCGTATTCGCCGTACTGATTGATACCTGCGCAATCAAGGATTCGCCAGCCCTCAGCTTTGCCGTATTCGCGCAGTTCGGCGGTCATCGGATTGACAAGTACGGGAGCCGTGGCTAACTGCAGCAGCGGAACATCGTTGGGGTCATCGCCGTACACCGTAGTTTCCCAGTCCGGGTTGGACCATGCAAAATCAATACCCGCGTTCAAGCAGGCAGTTGCGGCCATGACGAGCTTTTTTGGTTTGCGACGTTCGGTAAAGTCTTCAGGACTTCTGCCAATCGCGTAGTCGGCCCGTATAAGTTTGGCGAAGGGGCGAATAAATGCATCGGGGCCATGTGAGATAACCAGAATTCGTCCTCTTTGCTGTGCCTCACCAATCTCTTGTTCCATTTCGCGAAAGACCATCTTGCGCCATGCATTGGCGGCTTCTGTGGCGTTGCGCTGCAGTGCATCTATTGGCACATCACCAATAACGCTGGCCAGTACCTTTCCGACTGCGCTGATATAAGGTACTTGATCGCCATCTGGATTATTCATCCGGTCCAGTTTGGCTAGAGTTGCTGTGTGCTGTTTTAACAGTCCGCCTTTTGCCAGGCTTTTGAGTGCCCATTCGGTGGATGGACCATTAAAGAGTGTCCGGTCAACGTCAAAGATGGATAATTGTTTTTTCTTCATATGCAGCCCAGCATAGCATATTTTGAGGTCATGCATAGGCTTTTGAGAATTATGGAACTACTGGGGCTGTGTAACTGGTTCGATGGTGACCGATGTCACTTGGCCCGTAACCGCCCGGTATGATCTGCGAGTATCGAGTGCGTTGTAATATAACAGCCCGTCGGCGCCGCGACACACGTATGCGTTTGGATCATCGCCGGCAAGGTATTGCTCTATAACTGAGTGATCTATCATTTCTTCCGGAAAATCATAGTCTTCGCAAGATGTGCCCGGTACGTCGCTGCCATGACGAAAACGCAACCGGTAGGATACCGTATAGGCAAAGTGAACGTGTTGGCGCACCCTGATGTCGTCGGTTTCGCCTAGGCCCCAGACAGTAGCGAATGAACCTTCAAGGTTGGCGGGCTCTTCAATATATTCGTCGCCCTCTTTTCGTATTACCGTCCACTGCTGCTGGGCGGTCTGTTGGTTGTCGGGATGCCTGCGAAAGGTTACGCTTTCTTCCCTGCCTTCTATCGAGAGTGAATGGATAGTTAGGGTGTGATCAATGGGAATGTCGGCGACCCTTGCAAGGACTGGAGCATCTAAAAAGAGGTCAAGCTTTCCTAATACTGTTTCGTGCAGGTGGTCTGCGTCCTCTCCGCCATCTACACCTTGCAGGGTGCGGATATCGGGGTGTCTTTCAAAATCATCACTGGGTCGTTGTTCGGACACTTGGGAAGTTCCTTTATTTTATAAAATAAACTATATCACTTATTATGATTAATTTCGAAATTGTAGTACTGGGTACATGTTTTACCTGCTATTCGTTGCAGAGGGTGATATGATTATTCGTATGAATATGTCACAACTTAAGAGGCGGTTGGGTGTACGATCCGTTTCCTGGCGGGACTGCATTATGTTGGCGCTGGGTGTAATAGTTACGCTGGCAGGCATGGCGACTGCAAGTTTTATTCACGATACACAAACGCCTCTTCCTTATCGGCCAGAAGGTGTTACGGCGCGGTGGATTCCGCCTTCGGTGCGCCGATGGGACGGTATAATAGCCGAGATGGGCAAAAAATATAATGTTGATCCCAACCTGATAGCTATCATTATAACGATGGAATCCGGCGGTTATGCACGGGCCGAAAGCGAAGCTGGTGCTAAGGGTCTGATGCAAGTGACTGGCCCGACCAGCCAGGACATCGCGGCAAAATTCCTAAAAGAACCGCGTACCAGCTACGACCTGATGAATCCACGTACTAACATTGAATTTGGTACAGCCTATTTGGCCTATTTGCGCGACGAATTTGGCACTGCCAAGCAGGGTCCGGAATGGACAGCGACGGTTGAGCTAATTGCTGCGGGCTATAATGGCGGTCCGGGAACGGCCAGTGCTCTGGAAAAGGGCGAAGGCCTGCGCGACCCGCAGCCCGTTATCTATTCCCGTGACGCTTTTAATATGTGGCGCGAACGTCGTGCGCAAAAAAGCCCGACATTCGAGCGCTGGGCAGAACGCGGTGGCTCCCGTTTGCTGGATGCAGCCAATGCCGGACACCAGTAGATGAAGGCCAAATACTCGTTCACAAACTTAGCGGTATCTAAGCCCCTGGAACGGGTGTATCAGCCTACGGAAGATTATCGCTTTTTGGTTCACGTTTCTTTGGGGAATGTTGAGAAAAGATTCGCAGAGATAGGGTCAAAACGAGAGGGCGTGCTTGCTACGAGCCTGGTGACGAACCGTCATCAGGGTACATTTTGCGGCGAAGGCGGTCTGATTTTGAGCAGCCCCAAAACCCAGTCCATACGAGGAATGTCGCGTGTGGATTGTGGAGGCGAGATTAAGAACGGCCGAAAGGATTATTTACAAGATCTCCTGCGCCCGGCTAAAACGAGTGAATATAATCAAGTTGACCTGACCTTTGAAGGTGTAAGGGTAGCTGGCGTGATGCTCAAAACGACTGCGGCTGGCCGGGCGTTGGGTAATTCGGAGCGCAATGCGGCACTTATTCAATTGGCGCAGGCTCATGATTTGCCTGTGGTGACTATTGTGGTAATGCCCTCCTCCCCACCCGCTACGGCCAGGATAATTGTGCATGATGATTCAGGTAGGAACCGGCTTGTTACGTATGATTTTCCTTATGATGACAACCGTTTTTTGCGGGTAGACGTAGCCCATGGCACGTTCTATCACAGTCCCGGTCGCAGCGTAATCGCTCGCAGTATGATTATTGATCGGTATGGCCAGGTTTCGCAGGTGCTGACGTCGGAACAGAAGCAGCTTATTTTGGACAAGATACAGTCCAAGGTAGACTGCGGAGAGCTGGATATTTCAGAGCTACGGGCAGTCAAACAAGGCTGGCGGAGTTAGTGTTTGGCTTTGTTAGGGTTCTACCTTGCCCACAAGAAGTTTGCAAAGTTTAATTATTCCTTATAAAAAAGGAAGTAACCTATACATCACAGGAGAAATTATGGCAGAAAAAATTGACGGCGGACAGCCCTCCCCCGAAGAGCAAGATCCGGTGTGGGTGGCAAAGAGAAGAGAGGAGCTTGCCGCATTAGAGGTGTACAACAATATTGAGCCCGGTGCCCCAGGAAGGTCAGCAGCACGCGAAGAAGCGCAGCGGACGTGGCTCGAAAGAAGTAGTTATGAGGCCGAGAATTTCGATCCCAAACCCTAGCTTCTGAGCGCAGACAATTGAATATGCTTTAAAAGCCATTCGGCAACACGGATTTGGGATGGGTCATCGGTTTCACGCTTTAACTCAGGCTAGATATAAATACAATAAACCGCGAAGATCGCGGTTTATTGTTCGGCTAGCATTGTCGGAGGGTCTAGTTAAAGCTGACGCTTTCCATGATGGCTTTGGCCTCGTCCAGGCTAATGGCTTTTTGGCCGGCCAGATTTATTTTAACTTTGCCGCTCTTGCTGGTGGCGTAACCGGCGTACTGAGTGTTGTCCTCAAGGTAGCAGACGGTTGTTGATTCGTCGGTGAGCGACATGGTCGTGGTCTTGCTATTGCCACAGTCGATCTTGTCGCCAGTTGCGGCACCCAGGTAAACGCTATATAGCGTACCGCCATCATTAGCGGTCAAGTATGTGCGACCGTTCTTTTCTTCTGCGGCGGCATTTTTGTAGAAGGATACGGAGAATTTTTGCCCCGTGACTTTATCGGTGACGTCATATTTTTGATACTTGCTTGAATCGGTGGTTTTGTTGTCCGATTCGGTGCTACTACTGCTATTGTTATTGGTGCTATCGGTGTTGTCTTTTTTGTCCGGTCCTATGATGGCAAAGACAACAAAGCCCAATGCCAACACGACGGCTATAATAATAATCGCCAACACGCCGGTTTTTTTACTCTTTGGGGGCTCGCTTGGGGTATTCGGAGTAAACTGGCCCTGTGGGCTCTGAGTGTTTTCCGGCGTTGGGTATTGTTGATTTACGCTTGGCTGCTGTGGATCCATAGTATCTCCTTTTTTGAAATTCCTTTTTATAGTAGCAGACTTGGCAAAGCTACGACAGAATATGTCGCAGTGATCGGGTGAAGACTGCGAGGTGTTGACATATTCTTTAGAATATATTATTGTTATATAACAAAACCATAATCTCTTATGATAGAAAGCTATGACCAATCCTAACCAGGCGCCGCCGAGCGCTACGGGCGAAGTGCCCATACAACCGGAATTCACCAGAGAACGCGCGGTGGGTGCTCTTATTAATAGTGCTTTAAAAATTGTGGCGCTTGGGGCTCTGGCCAAGGCTAATGGGGCGGTTACCTCCACCGGAATTGTGAACGGAATTAATTCTATGTTGGGCGAAGGTTCGCCTGAGCGCTTGCCTAAAAATGCCAATAATATGATCGACCGTCATACTGGTGCACTGCGCGCGGCTGGACTAGCCACTGAATTTGAATATGCTGGAAAAAAGGTTACCCAGGTAACCGAAAACGGCAAAGAGCTCGGCATTTCCCTGGCGGGAGTTGTCGGCGGTTGGCAGCTGAATAACAAAAACCTGCCGCTGCAACAGGTTTTCGGCGCTACAGTTCAAGAGGGTGAAAATAGTCCTTATAACAGTGCTCAGGTTCGATTTAATGTGGTCGAGGGTATTATTAATAATCCTCACACCACCCTCCAGGCTATAGCCCATAGTATTAACGAAAATCCCGATCGCGTAACTCAGGCGGCTCGCAAGCTTGTGCAAGATGGCATTTTGCTTAATTCTAAGCCCGCAGCACGCGGCGAAACGATCAAAATCAGTGGAATTAGTATGGGTGAATATAGACAAAAAGGTCGCAGCGAAACCCCAGAACTTTTGGCTACCCAGGCTGCCGCCCAACGGCTTATAGATCAAAATACTACAACTCTTACAAAAGAAGCATTGTTGGATAAGGTTATCGAATTTAATCCCACCTTAGATCGCAAGGAAGTATGGTCGCAAATTATGAAGTCGACGGTGCAAGGCCGCTTGTCTTATTTGCAATTAAGTGAAAGCCACGGAGGTCTCCGGTTTAACCCCGTGCACGAGACGGTGGTGCGTGATCTCGTGGAAGGTGTCAGGGGTGTTATTAACAGTTCGCAGGAGGCGGAGCGGGCCAACCGTCAGGGCAAGAATATTTTAGATGATAAGGAATATGTTGGCGCGCTCGTTTCCATAGGACGGGGACGTCAAGCTACTGATTCAAACAAGGGAAGCCAAGGCGCAGAATCTGAGGTCGGTCGGACGCAGGGATATTCTTCGTCCGGGGTGGACGCCGTTAGTATCGCCCAGGTAATTGCTGACCTTCACCCTGCACTTGCCAAATTGGATGGTGTCGAGGCAGGAGACTCCGTTTTGCTTAGATTGAGAGAGTCGCGCCCTTTGCTCAATGAGGCGATAGATGGGTTTGCCGGTGCTTTGGCCTTGGCACGAGCCGTACTAAAGCCGAACGATCAGTCCCCCGGTAAAGTAGTAGCTGACTACGAAAAAGCTCAGGCGGTCATTCCTGCCCTTGAAGAGTTATTGGCGGATTTTGTTTTGCGGCGCGAAACACTAGAAGGCTTTATTCACGAGATGAACCGCGAACTACCGGGCACGCTTCCGAATAGGGTGCG
This sequence comes from Saccharimonadales bacterium (SeqCode), assembly GCA_036392795.1. Lineage (GTDB taxonomy): Bacteria > Patescibacteriota > Saccharimonadia > Saccharimonadales > UBA4665 > JARIHD01. Next base: position 57,062 of record DASVXH010000083.1, on the reverse strand, counting down.
AAATATTCTAATGCGTCTTAGATATTAATCTACGCTAAGCTGTGTCAAGTTGCTGTTCTCGATCTATTAGACGTTGCATGCTTCTTTGGAGGGCGGCTAAAGACACTTCTGGGGGAATTGTCCGGGGGTAGTAAAGATGCATGGTGCGCATTATCGGATCACTGCCTACGACATCGCTTGTCCTGCAGATGGCAAGTGGTCGGCGGCCAATATTGAACATGCCTTCGATGATATGGTTCACTATATCACCTGGTCGTTCTCTGGCGCCGCTCCAACGTTCCTGAAGTTCGGCGGGAATCCGGTCCATCGCAGCCTGGCCAATGCTTGCTCCTAATATCGATCGTCGAACAATGGTCATCTCTGCTGCCGTATCTGAAGGTTCAGGGGTTATGGTTAGTGCAACGGTCTCCAGCTCGTCTCCGTGCTCCGGGCTGCCGCCAGGCCAATAGACGGTGGCGAAATGGGGGACTAGCTCCCTATTGGGATCGTAAGCGTCATTAATATGCGGCTCGCTGCTGCTTAGTAGAATGTTTCGATATTCGATTCTGTTTAGCGGTCCGTGGTATAGTTGTAATAATGTGTCTGCGGCATATAGACCGTTCTCTTTATATTCTGTACTCATAAGCGCTTATAGTATCAGGTGCTCATACGGGTTGCGAATAGAAAATGCGATTTTGTTGCGTAACAACACGCTTTCATTGTCGCTTATGCTTATGATAAGCTAAAGGAAATGACGCGCAGACCCGCTCTTACCGCTCGCGGCTTTACGATTATTGAAGTGCTTATTGTATTGGTGTTGGCAGCCGTAATTCTACTTATTATCTTTTTGGCGGTTCCCTCGACGCGCCGTACAGAACGAAACCATGAGCGCCGGCAATTTGTTGACTTTACTGCCGCATCAATGGAGGAGTACTTGCTTGCCAACAGTGGCACTGGCTTCGCCGATACACCCACTCAAATTTGCTCGTTTATTACCGGCTATCTCGCAAAAAATGCAGGTGGTGATGGTACGTGCGCGCCATCATTTATACCGTCAAAGGATTGTGTATTGTATGAAGCAAGTCGCTTCACTATCTGTTATCACCAGCGACCAACTTCTTCGCATGCCTATGTGGGGCCGGAGGATGAGGTTTCTATTCAGTTGGGTCATTGGTGTACGCCCGATCCTAACCCTTGGCCTGCGGACGACGGTCATCCCATCACCAGTGGTAGTAGCCCTACCGACAGCAATGTGCGGCGCTACGTTATTTGGACCAAACTGGAACGTGCCGGCATCTACTGTCGCGATAACGTTATTAAGTAAAATACCAACTGCATTTTAGAGCTTGCGATTTATTGTTGATATGTTTTAATGGAAAACTGTGCCAGGACCAGAAGATTTATCTCACTTTCGTCTCGATGAAAATTACACCCCGCCACCGCCCAAGGCTGTATCGCCGGTGGTAGAATTTAACGGCATAGTAAAGCCGCTTATTTTTTTGGAAAATCCGGAGCGGACTAGTGCTGTCATGCGTACGTTGCCGCGTAGCGATGCAGGACTGCACGCGGGATGTATCGGGGCTATGCGCGTGGGAGAAGAGCACGTATTCGCCCCTCTTATTAAACGAGGGCGCTATCCCGAACTGTTAACGCGGGCGCAAAAACTTTCGCAAGAATTAATGAATGACCACGAGGTTACCATTCCACGGGCTTTTGCAACTCATGCCCTGATGTCTGTCTATGCCAATGTTTTTAGGCCTCCAGCCGAAGAGGTACTGCACACAGATGATCGTACGACCTATTTTCTGACACAATTTGCTGCTGCTCTTGCTATGCAGGTTCCGAAAGATGTTTTGTCCAAAGGACCGGATCCTTATGATTTTCAAAAACAGATCAGCGGCAAGACTGCCTCTCTATTGTCGGCTGCTATCTGCGAAGACCCTGAGTGGCTACTGGCCAAATACAGGATACTTGCCGATCGCCTTTTGCTGCGCCAGCATACGATCAGTCAGGTAGAGAAAGAGCCAGTGGCCAAGATCGCCGACGTAAAGACACTACGACGTCACAATAATGAATTATTTCAAGAACTACGTCGACTAAAATACTTTAGCATTAAGTCGGCGGTCCACGAGGCCGGAGACTCGCACTGGAGTATCCATGATGTGTTTAATGCTCAGGCCGAAGTTGCCACACAGGTCGAAGAGCGTAACTCTGATATTAGGCCCGATCTCTGGCCTTTGATGGCAATGACCGTTATTGAGCATCCTGATATGGATGGTTACATGATCACGCCTGCTCATAATTTCGATCTTAACATTCGGCCCGGCTACGATCAGTTCAGGAAATTTATACATATGGATCACAAGGGTGAGCTTTTTGCCGACCCTCATGGCGCCATGCCGTACTGGGAATTCTATAAAGCAGCCGGAAAGCCGGGCAATTATGAGGTCTTACGTCAATTTTTGATAAGAAAATATTTCGATCTGACCGTTCGGATAGAGATGGTGGAAGAAGCTGAGAGCGAAACCGATAAACTATTGCGATCACCGCGATGGGAAGGGCGTGAGCCTGACGTTATTGTTCATGATCTATTATTGCCACGCATACTACGCCTACGAAAAGTGAAAAATGCCGCCGAGCTACAGGAATATGAAGAAGCGGAGTTGAGTAATGGGGATGAAAGCGGATCTAAGATTCGTCAGCGCGCACACGATCGTGCAGTACAGAAACGCCGATTGCCAGCTGGCTACAAGCCAAGTGCCCAGGCACTGGAGTTGGCCGAAAGACACGGCATCATATTGGGTGTCGGCGAAACGTGCGTAAAGGCGCACACCAGGGGTGATGCGTCGCTGGGCTGGGTAATATCCCGCGTTCGGTCGCCAAAGGACTGCTAGCCATCGGAATTTCTTTGGTATGATACGTTGTATTGCAGCGGATTTTGGACGGTATTTAGTAGAACATGCTGACGCCGTCTAGCATCATTCCGCCCACTTTGACCATGCCATTATATTTGGCAACATCTTTGTGATTGTACGTTAGGTTGGTTATGTGTTGCCAATCAGGGTCATTCTCGGCCGATGTAATTTGGACTTGATCACCAAAACGAACATTGCTTGCCGGCTCTTTGCGCGCATGACTGCTCTGTAGCAGGACGACAGAATTTTCCGGGTACCTTATGCAGTCGTAAGGGTAGCTATCGGGCTGATAAAAAGAAAGAGGCCGCAGTGTAACGAATTCATTACCACCGAGTGATTCAAGGTGTACCTCACCGCCATCGTACAGCTGTGTGCCTGCGCGATATAGTTCGACAGTCGGGAATGGTGTTAGGCCGCCTGATCCAGTGTACTTAAGCCTAATGGTTACTTGCGTACCCATAACCAGTTGTCCCAGGTCGACGGCATGCGTGTGGTGGCTTTCTTCGCGAAGCGCGTCTACGGTCAGGATGCGGCGTTCACGTGAATCCAGCGTCTGCATGGTTTTCTGCCATAGCGCTTCATCGGCTTTTGCCAGGGTATTACCAAAAAGCGCTACGCGGGCCTTGGCCGGCATGAGGCTGGCGAGCCGTAGTGCGATTTCTATCTGCTGACTGGGTTCCAGACCGCTCATGGCCATAGATACTGCCGACGAAATATCACCGGACTCTTCGGCGAGTTCGGCAAAATGAGCGAGGTTGTCCGGCTTTCTCCGGAAGCGATCGAATAATCCCATAGACTGTACAGAATACTAACTTTGTGGCAATTGTGCAATCTTGCGCATGACTTTTAGGTAGCTAGCGTATTCCTCGCCGCTTACCTGGTTTCGCAGGAGTTTTTCGGTCTCTTTGCGAAGGGTGGTCTCAATTTGTTTGGCGGCTGTTTCGCCCTTGTTGGTGGCTACTATCAGGCGGACGCGAGCATCGCTGCTGTCCGAATTTGTGTCGACATACTGTTTTATGCGTAGGGTGCCCAGGATGGCGGTGATGTAGGTGGTTTTAACATCTAATATAGCTGCCAGGTCGGTTACGCGAATACCACCTTTGGATGTTTTGCTGTAGACGAGTCCAAGTACAAACCATTCGGCGGAGTTCAGATCATAAGGGCGCAGGATACGATTGCGGAAATTATTGGTGTAGCGTGTCACCAGAGTATGGGTAATCCCAAGTTCATAAGAGTTTAGTTTTTTGATAGCACGTTCAAGCGACATAATTTAATTTCCTTTTAATAATCATATCATCTTATTGACCAGGGATCCATACGGTAGCATGGAAAAATGGAAACTTGCCTTAAAAATCTTCAGAAAAGTTAGGGGTGAAACATAATTATGTTTATATAGGTAAGACCGGGGCGATGGTAAAATGCAAGTCTTATAGTTTGGCTTATTTAATCCGGCGTACATTGCCGGCAAGAGGAAAGCGAATATCGTTGCCGGGGGCATGAACGTCAAGCGCTCCGCCTGAGCGACAGACGTTTTCCGGAATGGCTATTTCGTGTTCGGCCGGTGTGACCGCGGTATAGATGAAACTATGGGCGGCATTGTGCTGAAGAGTTGTAGCCGCCTCGTTTGCCATGCCCATATTGGCCGCAAAACGACCGACCAGCTGTACGGCCACGCAGTTGGCCTGGCCCTTTGTCTCGATCTGGTGTGGTTTTGCTATGTTTACGGCTGCGAAGACGACGCCCAATGTGCTATGCACCAGGGATTCGGTCGGTTTTTTAACGGTTTTTAGATTAGCGATTTCATCGCAAGTTTGGTGGTTTAATTTTAGTACCGCCGTCAAAGATGAGGGTGCGTATATAAAGGGCGTCACTTCAAACGGCTTATCATGGCAAACAACAGGAACCTCCTTGCCGGTTATGTCGCGAATTCCGTCTGCGATTTGCCTTTCCAGTAGTTGATCGTTGGAATTCATTCGGGCGTTTCCGTACCCAGCTACGGGGGTTGCGGCGGCAGTGCCAATGACGCTAATCCCTCCAATCCATGCAGCGACTTTCCTCCAGAACATTGCCGTGGAGGAAGACTTCTCTTCCCTCGCTGAAGCATCTACCTTTTTTGACTGATTGAGATCTTGTAGCTCTGCGGATAGATCTTTGGTGTTTTTGGCCATAACTAACAACTCCTGTTCAAGGTCATACTAACGACGCTGCGGGCGCCGCAGGGGTAATAATTGCTCCTATCTTAGCGGATAAAATTAAGATATCGCCGATCAAATGAAACGGCGACGTTTCGGATTTTATTGTGACACGTAGGCTATACTAGTCCTGTTGCCGTTTTTATGCAATAAGAATAAGCATTTTTGACTATAGGTCGTCACCCATGACTTCGCGCCAAGGTGCGTAAAGAAGGCTGCCCAGATTATTCCAGAGGTCTTTCTCTGTCAGTAAATCGTAGTGGGCAACGGCGAGAACTGCGTTACCAATAGTGGCGTGCGACCACCCGTCAGGATTGGCCAGCCGCACCATTTCTAGGCAAGCCTTAGTATTTTGGCGGCCTTCGTTATTGGCGACGGCCAGGATTCGTGTTGCAGCTTGTGCCGTATCGATGCCAAGATTCGCTGCGCGGGATTCTATCGCATACTGCTCTTCTTGGACAATGGCGATGATCTTTTCAGCCATGGCAAATAGACCATCGTGCTGCTTCCCTAGTATTAGGGACGGATTTTCCTCTTGATCAACAAATGCGGCGCTAACCCTTTGGCCGCCATCCTTCTCTATACTGTTGACGCCCGGCGGTATGGTCAGTCTAAAAAGCCGACTGGGCCAGGATGCCGTATTGCATGACTCCGGAGTGGGATAAACGATGGGGCAGCGATTATTCTGTAGCCAACTGGAGCCGAAAATATTTTTGACTCCAATAAGCTGATCGTCACCGTAAAGAGCCTGTACGACATTCACGCCAAACATATCTTGGCGGTTGCCCTTAAGATCGGTAGTGATGTAACCGGTAGCGGATCTTCGATCGGGGTTTATCATATCCGTCCATTAAATACCAAGCGTCATAAAACCACAACAGAAATTCTCCGCCTTTTACCACCCGTTTTAATTGGCTTGGCTCTACATGTCCAATAAGAGTTTGGGATCTATACCGATCTCTTTGGCTAAACCGTGCAAGGAGACCCCGGCCTCTACCAACCGAGCCTCAGCGCGGCCCTTGCCTTCCCAAAACTCCAGACGAGTTTCGGCCCGAATAGCTGGATTCTTGATAATACAATCCGGATCGTCAAGGGCCGCATCCATGGGCTTCCAAAGGGCGTAATATTTTTTATCGGATCTAATCATTTTAGCGGGGCCGTGGGTGTGATGGTTGTCTACTGCATTGTCTTTAAGGTCGGAGCGTTTAACGACGACTGCTGCCGGACAAGTTATGACCTCTAGTGCAATATGAGACAAAAAAAGGCCGGTCTTTACCGCCCATTTTCGATCCTCTTCTATCACTGCCAGATGCTCTTCAAATGAAGGAACCGTTACTCGATTTGCAATATCGAGTGTTCGTTCGCTTAGTTTGCGGGTACTATGCAGGGCATCAAATGCTTTTGCGACATTGGCATTAATGTCGGGCTCGCCGGCTTCGTTAAGGATCAAGTTGCCGTCACCGTACCAGTTGATGACGCGCTTGTATTCGTCCTCGCCAACGTCGTGTATGATGTCTGCCGCTACGATGTCCGGGTCGTGGACTCCCAGGCTATCCAATAAATATATCGTCGCGCGCATCGGATGGTCGATGTAATTACCATTGGTACGCTTTCTGCCCTTGTGGGCAGCAAATGCCAAATCGAGGGCAAAAGCGATTTGCGGATTGCCCGTCAGCCCCGCAACGGCTAGCTGGGCATCAAGGCGTGCTTTTAGCATGCTGGTCAATAAGTCTGGATCTTCTGTGTTGGTGGGTAGGTCCCAGACCGGTGTTTCCAAGAGGTATTCCGTCGGATATAGTGAATTATAGACCCCTGCTGCTGCCACCGTAGTGCTCCTCGTGGTAATAATTAAGGAGCATATACTGCTCCGCTTTTAACCTTAATCGTATCGCGATTTCTAGGTTGTTCTGTAAACAAGATTACAAAAAAATAAATGTTCCTGTCAAATTTCGGAACTTACCCCTGGCGATCGCCGGCTATTCTCTCCAATAAAAATTATGGAAGATCGGGCTTAAATCATCTTCGAAGACCTCTAATTGATGATGGTCAGAGGTGGCTCCCCATTGTTTAATCAACAATACTGCATCAAGTCCTGCCAGAGCTCGACCTCCTAATTCAACGCTTCCGGGGGGTAATGCTTGGCATATTGGCTTAAACTGGCGCGAACTAAAGAGGGTGTGAGCCATTCCTTCGTTTTCGGTGCCAATGACTATAACTCCGCCATCCTGCCAAATCTGTTTGGTGGCGTCTACTCGTCCCCTGTGGGCTGCCAGTGCAAAGCGCGCTCCTTCAACGTGTCCCAGAGGCCTATAGTGGATGTTAGTGTCAGGGTGATTGTAGCGGTATGCCTCGTAATGATGATGACAGCCAAAACCAACCACCCCCTCGATGTTGTCTACGCACCAGGGTATCGCCTCGTCGCGTTGAATAGTGACGCGTAAGTTGTGTTTATTAACATAATCGTGCGCTACGCCGCCAATGTCGTCGAGCCACAGAATGTCCACTCCCGCCAATTTTAAAAGACCAAGATAGTCCTCCTGCCAGCGTCCTTTTGGCACGAGTATCTCTGTAGCGTCTTCAAATGCGCTGCTTAGGGCGGCGGGATGTATAAACTCTCGCGTAGATATCATTGATGTCCCTCTCTTAAAGAAAGCACATCGGTAATATCCGACGTGCCTTGAAAGTGATAATACGGCCATATTATAGACCCAAAACCGCGATTTTCTCAATAAGAATTTAGCCGAGAGGTTAATAGACCCCAACCTGGTACAATAGCGACTATGACGAGCGATGATATGCTAAAGGCAGAAAAAGAGTTAAAACATTTGGATCCGACGCTTGGCGTGATTATTGACCGCCATGCGTCCATCCACTCCGCGCCGCGTCGCCCAGAAGACTATTTTGTCTCGCTGGCAAGATCTATTGTTGGCCAGCAGATTTCGGTCAAAGCGGCAGCGAGTATTTTTGGCCGTCTAGAACGGGCTACCGACCTTGACCCGCATAAAGTGGTTGTACTGGACGAAGAGACATGCAAACAGATTGGTTTGTCGGCATCAAAGGCTCGCTACGTCAAAGACCTTGCCGACCATTTTGTGCGCGATTCAGCGGTATTTAACCACTTGGAAGCGCTCAATGACGATGCGGTGATTGCTGAATTGACAAAGGTTAAGGGTATTGGCGTATGGACGGCGCAAATGTTTTTGATGTTTACGCTTGGCCGTCCGGACGTGTTTGCACCGGATGATGTGGGGCTGCAAAACGCCATGAAGCGACTTTATGGCTGGGACGCATTACCTTCGCGGGCCGAATTAATTCGCTTTGCCGAACGCTGGCGGCCCTATCGCACGGTCGCTGCCTTGTATTTGTGGCATATGCTTGACAATGAACCCAAATAATATCTAGAATGGCTCCCATGATTGAAGTGGGCTTGCATACATTTGCCGATTGGCCAGAAGCACAATCACGGATGAATCAACAGCTAAAAGACTGGGAGTGTTTGCTGCTGCCTGAGCATTTTTGGCTCGTAGAAGGAAATAATCCGAACGTGGCTGCAACTGCAATCGCTGATTTAATAATCGCCGACACAGTGCGTTATAAGAGTTGGAATGTGGTACGTCCTCTGACCGACCAGGCCGCAATAAAGCAAGCAGGAGGGTCACTAAAACAGGTGGCATATTTTGGACTGGCACGGGTCATGACTGGGGATAATGACGGTTCGAACCGTATTGATTCATGGCAGCTCGCTGCTGAAGTTATAGGAAGCGTCCGTCACCGACTGGGCGCATTGTTCGACTCCAGTCTTGCCGATTCCTATACGGGGTTTAGCATGCCGCCCATCCCAAGGCGCCGGTATCAAGGCAGACACCGACAGGCTTGAATAATTGCCCTGTCCAGGCGCATACTGCCTGTATGAGCAAAACTATGTTAGAAACCGCCCAGTCTGCCATCCGTGAAGCTGCCGAGCGCTTGGGGTACGATCAAAAAACTATCCATTCCGTTTTGGAGGCGGAAGCCGAGCATATCTTTGCCATCGAGGTAAACGGCAGACGGTATCCGGCCTTTCGTGTACAGCATAACAGTAAGCGCGGACCTTATAAGGGTGGTATCCGATTCCATCCACATGTCACTATCGAAGAGGTACGAGCGCTAGCTACGCTAATGAGCTTCAAAACTGCAGCCGTGGGCTTGCCGCTTGGTGGCGGCAAAGGCGGTATCGCCGTTGACCCACGCGGTCTCAGTAAAAAAGATGTCGAGCTGCTGGCGCGCCGCTACGCCAATCACTTGTCCCCGCATATCGGCTCCCAAAAAGACATCCCCGCCCCGGACGTTAACACTAATGCAGAAATAATCGACTGGATGGTTGATGAGTATGAACAAACGGTTGGAAAATCGGACAAAGCATCGTTTACTGGCAAGTCCATGCAAAACGGCGGCAGCGAGGGGCGCGAAGCGGCAACTGGCCGGGGCGGCGTACTTGCACTAGTCGAATTATTAAAACGGCAGAATATGCGGGATAAACCACTGACGATTGCTATGCAAGGATTCGGCAATGTCGGCTACTTTTTTGCAAAAGTGCTGCGTGACTACCCTAATCTAAAGCTCATCGCCATTTCTAATAGCAAGCATACCTGGGTTCAGCCGGACGGTATCGATGTTACGAATGCCGTTCACGTCCCGGGGGGCACGCCTCGCCCCGAAGCGCTGCATGACCTGCAGCTGGTGACGCCTCAGCCGAGTAGTCTGCTTACCTCTATGAGGGTCGATATTTTAGTTTTGGCCGCGCTAGAAGACGCAGTAACCGAACATAATGTAGATAATGTCAAGGCGGATATCATCGTCGAATTGGCTAATGGACCGGTAAGTGCACTGGCTGAAAATACGTTGAATTCCCGTGGTGTCATAATATTGCCCGATGTGGTGGCTAATGCTGGCGGCGTGATCGTGTCGTATCTGGAGTGGCTGCAAAACAAAGAGGACAAACACTGGTCCGAGCAAGAAGTTAACGACAAATTGACCGAGATTTTGGTGCAAGCTGCCAATGACATGCTGGATCGGGCTGCTGCGCGTAAATTATCGCTCAAGCAGGCTGCGTTCGAGATTGCTCTGGAACGCCTGATGAAAGACTGAAAAAGTTCTTAAAACTAGTTAAAAAGGTTGTGCTTGCTAGGTACTTGAGCTTATAATACATCTATAAACGAAAGCACCGGCAAAGAGCAATGAGGATACTGATGCTTGGGTGGGAATTACCGCCTCATAATAGTGGTGGACTGGGGGTCGCTTGCTACCAGCTGTGTAATGCTCTCGCAAAAAAAGGCGCTGACATCGAATTCGTAGTTCCCTACACTGCCGATCATTCGGACATCGATTTTATGCGCGTTTCGGCAGCGCACCCTCAGGATGTCGAAGCGGTATTGAAGGCCGGCATTGCTTACGATAGTTTTAAGTATGTTAAATCATCCGGTGAGGTTCAGCATGTTGACCTATTTGGTCAGGTGGCTATTTATGAGCAAGCTATCGAGCGCGTGGTTGCTGGGGCGTCATTTGATGTTATTCATGCGCACGACTGGCTTACTTGCCGTGCCGCAATTCGTGCCAAAACTATGACTGGCAAGCCCTTGGTGGTGCATTTACATTCCATAGAGTCGGACCGCGCCGGCAAAGAGCACGGCGGAAATCCGTTGGTGCGCGAAATCGAAAACCTGGCGCTACTGCTGGCCGATCGCATTGTAGCCGTTAGTCAGCATACCAAAGACGCCATCGTCCGCGAATACCACATTCCGGCTGACAAAATTGACGTGGTGCACAATCATTTCGATCCAAGAGATTTGATTGCTCCGATCGGTACCGAAAACATGTACACCTACCTGGAAGAAATGAAACGCCAAGGGTATAAAGTGGTGGCTAGTATTGGTCGGCTGACTATTCAAAAGGGTCTACCCAATCTGCTGCATGCTTTTCAAAAAGTGGTGCGTTTCGCGCCCAAGACGTTACTACTGTTTGTTGGATCGGGTGACCAACGCAACGAACTGGTAGCACTCTCGGCCGAGCTGGGAATTGGACGGAATGTACTGTTTGCTGATTTTCAGCGCGGCAAGGGTTACCGCGATGCCTATACGATCGCCGATCTGTTCGTAATGCCGTCAATATCAGAACCGTTTGGGCTGACTGCCCTAGAGTCAATTGGTTACGGCACGCCAGTATTGCTTAGCCGCCAGACTGGTGTATCTGAGATGATCAAAAACGCGCTCAAAGTAGACTTTTGGGATATTGACGAAATGGCAAACAAGATGGTGTCGTTGGTGCAAAATGACGCGCTGCGCGATGAACTGCACGCCAATTCGCTGCGCGAATATTTGCGACATACCTGGGAACATTCGGCCGATAAACTACTAGGAATTTATGATGGTCAGGTGCAGCCTGTGCCCCAAGGGATGGCAGTATGACAAAAGCAATCTCGCTCTATCTGCATGTACACCAGCCGTTTCGCGTACGTTACTACACCATATTTGATATTGCCAATCGGCATGACTATTTTGATGCCGACTACGACGATCGCACCAGTAACGAACGTATCGTACACAAGGTCGCCGAAAAGTCATACCTGCCTACGAATCAGCGTCTGCTCAAACTATTGCAAGAGTATCCCGACTTTCGCCTTAGCATGTCAATAACGGGCACAGTAATCGAACAACTGGAGCGCTGGGCCCCACACGTCCTGCAATCCTTTGTCGACCTGGTAAATACCGGCCGTGTCGAAATTGTGGGAGAGACATACCATCATAGTCTGGCATTCTTTTATTCGCGTACTGAGTTTGAGGCACAAGTACGGATGCACCGCGAGAAAGTGCAAGCTGTCTTTGGCCAAACGCCAAAGGTCTTCCGCAATACAGAGCTGGCTTACAATAACGACCTGGCGTATTGGGCGGACAAAGCTGGCTACAAGGGAATCCTCGCCGAAGGCTGGGACAAGGTTTTGGGCTGGCGCAGCGCCAACTATGTATATCGTCCCGCCTACACCGATGACATTCGGCTGTTAACAAAAAACTACCGATTGAGCGATGATATTGCATTTCGATTTGGCGACCGCGACTGGAGCGGCTGGCCACTGACGGCTGATAAATTCAGCGGCTGGCTAAATGACATGCACGACGCGCAGGTTTTCAATCTATTTATGGACTACGAGACCTTTGGCGAACACCAATGGGAAGCGTCTGGTATTTTTGACTTTCTCGAACATTTGCCCGGCGAATGGCTACGTACGCCGGGCAACCGTTTTGCAACGGTGAGTGAATCTATTGATTTATTCGACCCGGTAGATACCGTTGATGTCCCTCAGACCATCACTTGGGCAGACACCGAGCGTGATTTGAGTGCGTGGCTAGGCAACAGTATGCAGTCCGCGGCTATTACGGGCTTGTACGAACTGGAATCCGCAGTTCATCAGACGAGCGATCTGGCCTTGATCGAAGATTGGCGTCGCCTGCAGACGTCGGATCACTTTTACTATATGTGTACTAAATGGTTTAACGACGGCGATATTCATGCCTATTTTAGCCCCTACGAAAACCCGTACGATGCTTACATCGCCTTTATGAACGCCTATCATGACATGCGTTCGCGAATTCATCAAAAGGGAGTGCGGCTATGAGTATTGGCCGGCCTGTAATGCTGGGCAACGGCAGCTTGACCGTGGGCTTGGGTAGTTACGGATTGGTCCATGATTTTTACTATCCGTATGTTGGGCTGGATAATCTTACTAATGCTCGCAGTATGCGCCATAAAATTGGCGTTTGGGTGGACGGGTTGTTTACCTGGATGGATGACGGTAGTTGGAAAATGTCGATTGATTTCGATTCCAATGCATTGATTAGCGACATAACTGCCCGCCACGAAGCCACCGGAGTGGAGCTGGTCTTTAATGATTTTGTGGACAGCGAGGTTAATGCGTTTTGTCGTCGTATTAGTGTTAAAAATACCTCGGAACAATATCATGATATTCGCCTGTTTACGCACCAAGTATTCCAGATTTCCAGGGGTGGTCGCGCCGATACGGCGATGTTTGTGCCTGACGAAAATTACATTTTAGATTACAAAGGGCGCTGTGCACTTCTAATCTACGGTCAAAACGAAAACGGCACCGTGTATGATCAGTTCGCCGTAGGCAACTACGCCATCGAAGGCAAAGAAGGTACATACCGCGATGCCGAAGACGGCGAATTGTCAGGAAATGCAGTTGAGCACGGCGGCGTCGATTCAGTCATGCGTTTTCCTTGTGGGCTGGCTGGCGGTGAAAAAACGCGAATCGACTATTGGATTATCGCCGCCGACTCCCAGTTTAGTGCCGAAAAAATTCATCATCAGTTCCTATCCGAAGGTATTGAGCGGCGCCAGGAAATGACCCGTCAATACTGGCAAACCTGGCTATCAACAGCTTCCGGCAAGCTGCATGGTATTGAAGATGAATATGTGGACATGGTCAAAAAGTCGCTGATGGTCATAAAAGTACACTGCGACAAGCGCGGTGGTGTGGTGGCCAGCTGCGATTCATCGATATACAATTTTGGCCGCGACTACTATAGCTACGTTTGGCCGCGCGATGGCGCCTATGCCGTATGGCCGCTTATCCGGCTGGGCTACCGCGAAGAGCCGCGTAAATTATTCGAATTTTGTCGGGATATTATGACCAACCAAGGTTACCTGATGCACAAATATCAGCCGGACCGCGCCATTGGCAGTACCTGGCATCCGTTGCTGCACGGTAAACGCAAAGAGTTGGCAATCCAAGAAGATGAAACGGCCATTGTTATCTATATGCTGGGCGAATATTACGACTACAGCGACGATCATGATTTTGTGTTTAGTCTTTATAATACGTTTATTCAGCCCGGCGCTCATTTTATTGCCGATTTCATCGACGATCATACTAAATTGCCGCACGCTAGTTATGATTTATGGGAAGAGCGATTTTTGACCAGTACGTATACGACGGCTGTCGTATACCAGGCGCTTTTGACCGCTGCCGATTTTGCCGAGATATTTGAATATCCCGACGACGCCGTACGCTGGCGTGCGGTTGCGGCCGAAATTCTGGAAAACAGCAAAGTATTCTTTAATGCTGAGCGCGGTGCTTTTCGTAAGGGATTTTTGCTGCAAGAGGACGGCTCGCTGACGTTCGACAACACTCTGGACGTCTCTAGCTTTTATGGTCCATTAATGTTTGCGACGGATATGGGGTCGGACTACATCAAACAAACAGCCAGAGCGATTGAGGATATTCTGCTTGATAAATCGCCTTCAGGCGGATCGCCGCGCTACGAAAACGATTATTATTTTCGGGCGTATGATGACTATCCCGGAAATCCCTGGCACGTTACGACGTTATGGATGGCTCAGTATTATATACGGATTGGGCAGCTAGATCGAGCGAAGAATTATATTAGCTGGTGCATGGCGCACGCTTTACCGAGTGGTATGTTGTCTGAACAGATCAATCCTATTACCGGAGAGACCGTATCGGTTACGCCGCTTGTCTGGAGCCACGCCGAGTTGATTAATACGGTGCTGGACTTGCATAAAATTAAGTCATAGTGGTGTGGGTGCTGCCGCCAAAACACATAAAATAACCGCCGGGGTGATGGCGGTTATTTCTCTACTATGCAATGTGACGTAGCATTAACGCTTGGGGGCTTCGTTGCGGCCCAGGTTTTTCTTGGTTTCAACGAACAACACGTGCTTGCGCAGTTTTTTGCTGTATTTGCGCAGCTGCAACTTTTCGGGAGTGTTCATGGAATTTTTGCTTGTGTAATAAATACGCTCGCCAGACTCTTCGCTGACCAAACCAACAATTTTACGCTTATCGCTCTTTTTAGCCATAATTCTTAACCTTTATAAATTAGTCTCATCAAATTTTAACAGATACGGCTATTTTTGTAAATGGTTATTGACGCTTGTTTGGTGCCGAGCTTTTTTGTAACTTGTGACTGGATTCTGTAGGTTGATGTACGTCAGGCGTCGCCTTTTTGCTCTAGTGGTGCCGTGATTCCATGTTGCTGCTCGTAATTTTTTACACAGGCTACGACAAAACGCGATATTCTGGCGATTTCATCATACGATTGATCTACGTCCGGCTGGCCGGTGAGCCATTTGCCTTCTCTTTTGAACAAGTATAGTTCGGTGGCAGCTATACCGTTGTTTGGGTCGTCTTCGCCCTCGTATAGGAGAAATAGATCAATGGCCTCTTCTGCGGGATGCTCTTGGCGATGTTGCTCGTCAGTGGTGACCATGAGGGTCCAGAGCCCCTCCTTATCAACGGGCAGCTCGATCGCTCGATCGTTGTTGTCCGCGCTCAAAGGTCTGCCTAAAATTCTGATGGCCGCTGCAAGAAAAATCCCCAATTCTTGCATGGCTTTTTCTGCCGCACACCAGTCTTGGTTTTCGCGAATCCATCCCTCGGTTTCCCGAATGGCGCGCTCAAAGTAGCCTTCTGACATTTCCGCTACCACTGCTAGCCTCGTAGTGTCTTATTTACTTCAGCGAGGGCTGGTGTATTTGTGGCTGCCAAAAGGTCTATGCTCAGTCCTACGATTTGATACGGATATAACACAATATCATCGTCAAGTGTGACCGATTCAGGGGTGATCCTGTATTCTTGGCTGACGCTACTACTCACCAGCGGGTCATTGCCGCGAGGGCCCATAACCTGCAGAGTAACCTCGGTATCATCCTGATAAACCGCATAGTCCAGCCTGTTAACCGACAAAGCGCCTCCCCAAAAAGGGTCAAATAAAAAAGGCGCTCCAAACATGTCTTCTGAGGCTTTGCAACTGGTGCTGGTGCGTAAAACGTATCGCAATGCCATTCGCTGTAGATTGCGCAGGACATCGTCTCTTTCCAGGGTGAGGCGTTCGTATGTTTCCTGTACGACCTTGTCAAGCGGCCGACCAGGCACATTAGTTATGAGGTTAAGCCGTTCGTGAAGATAACCTGATGTCTGCATACTTTGATTCTAATATAAATGGCCCGCTGCCAGCGGACCCGTATTTTCATTCATGGAGCCGTCGTCGGGATTTGAACCCGAGACCCCTTCCTTACCATGGAAGTGCTCTACCACTGAGCTACGACGGCGTAAATCAGTAGTGATTGTAACAAATAAATGTCATTTTGACCAGATGTAATACGATCTAACGTGCTGAAGGCACTTCTGTATTAGATTAAAAAGATTTGGTGAGTTGAGCAAGAATGTGATGCGCTTGCGCAAGAGTGCTGATCTGATAGCCATCTTTATTTTTGACGGGATTGGAAAGTTTTAAACGACGGTCTATGTTAATTTCAGTGAACCCGGCAGGTAATTTCTGATTCGGTACGTCATCTATGAGCACGCCGACTTGGCCGGGGGTATGAGCGCGGATATAATCGGCTTTTTTGTGGTCGATAACAATAACATCGAGTGATGATGAATTGGCACCGGTTAAAAGGGGTATAACGCTAAGGATTTTAAGTTTCTGGAAGCGCTCATCGCCGAAAGATAAAATCTTTGGGCGATAGCCGTAATGCCGAACAGTCCGAATGAAGTCGCTGCTATCTTGGTAGAGATAGTTGTTTTTCGCCAGAAGCTCTTCCAATTGCCTCCACATTATTTTGGCGTCCAGTCCAAAAGAAGTAATATGCCCCACAAAGTCATAACCGCCAAGCTGCGGATGGGTAAAAAACGACTCTACCGTGGCTGCCACGTTCCGGCTGGACACGTCGGCCTGCTTTGCAATTACTTCAAATAGATCCTGTCCGAATCGTTTGGCATCGTATAATGTCGAGTCGAAATCTACGTACAGAACGAATTCGTTCATGTCTGGCTAGCTGGCCCGGTCACCAAAGAACGAAGGAAAGGCGCCATGCTCGTGATAATAAGCGAGCACCACCCTGCCCACAAAATCCGAAAAAGGACTATCACTGCTCGGAGTTGATTCCGGAAAGTTTTGCCCGGTCATGTCGGTAATAACGCGCGCAGGTGCTACTAGTATATCTGTATCGCACCGAACTTCCTTAAACACGGTGCCGTCAGAGAAACAGATCACGCTTAGCGTCGCTGCCTCTCCCGGATAATCATTGGTCAAAATAGGCACCAGTAATTTTTTGCTCATCGGACAATAATAAAATAGATGTATTTGATTGTCAATCGGCCTGCCACTTGTTGCCGTTCCTGCTTAATGTGAATCTATGGCATTACCTCTGGATAGCGATCGGCATTTTCGCGGTAGTATGCAGTCCACTTGTCCTTTTCATCGATTTCGATGTGATCAATAAAATATCCCTGTTTAAAAGCGCCATTTTTATCGTTCTTTTCTTTTTGTGCCGCCATGATTTCATCATCTGTCAGCCCGCAAAGCTCTTTCAGGTCGTCGAGTGCTTGCTGAACATCTGCAATTTCGGCGGCTACTTGTCCGCTATCGGAGTGTAGAATTTCCTGTGCTTCTTCGATGATTTTGTTTATGAGCTCTTGCTTATGCTCTAGCGGATCGAGTTTACGAAACGATGGCTTTGCACCTGATTTTATTTGATGATCGACAATTTTATCCCGAACCAATTTAGAGAGTTTGAACCTAGGCATATCTTCACTATAACAAAAACACCCATCATTTGATGAGTGTTTTTACGTGGTGCAGGGTGAGGGATTCGAACCCCCGAACTCGGAGAGGGCTGATTTACAGTCAGCTGTGTTTGACCGCTTCACTAACCCTGCGCGGTATTTGTTATTATATCATTTCCCGTCCGGACTAGCCGAAGGTGGTGATATATGGAGCCGACAGAGGGATTCGAACCCACGACCCGCTGTTTACAAAACAGCCGCTCTAGCCACTGAGCTATGTCGGCAACGCTACGACTCTGTAACAGATGTAATTCTATCAGAATACAGCGTTTTGGGCAATCTTTTTGGTGCTTTATTGGCTAACGAGGGGGAGTTTGTGTGTGAGTGCTGGAACAAGATCGGGGGCCCCAAGTACTACGACGCCGCCTATCCGCAAGATTCGCTGATCAATGGTGATGCTGCCTATTATCAAAATTGGATCCTCTTCGTCGATAGAACCCACTTCGGGTAATTTTGTCGCATCAAAAGGGCTCTCGACGCCGGGGATGGGCTGATTGGGCGGTAATTCATCGGTAATCCATTTGTAGTCACTTAAAATACGAACGTCGGCTCTCTCTGGCTCGCCCTCAGGAGCAACCTTTACCATGAAACAACTCATATTGCCGAGGGTTCGCCAGTAATGGGGCGTAACATCGCCATCAAAGCCGGGCGGCAAAATGCGCATTTCTGCTTTTACACCGTGCAACTGATCAGCAAGGGTGTTCATTACACGATATTTTTCATCAAGAAGTGGATAAGGAACGCTAAGGTCCTGATTAATGTTGCGAATGTGAATTAATGGCATTAAGGGATGATACCATAAACGGTTTTAGACAACTACTCGTTTTGGACGCATCATGCGTTTTGGTTTGCCGGCCGGGATAATGAGTTTTTTTAGGCGCTGTTCGATTTTATCGGCATCCTCTTGCATACTGCGGTCAATGTAGGCCTTGTGTAGTAGTGATAGAGTTTCCTTATTGGGTTCTAATTCTACGGCTTTTTCTAGTGCTTGGAACATGAGCTTTTCGTTGCCTAGTTTTTCTTGAACTTTTGCGTAAGCAACGTGACGGGCCGCCAAGGAATCTTCCAATTTCAGTGCCTGCTCAAAGGCAATGCCGGCCTTTTGGTAGTTTTCGGTTTCGTAGTATATAAGGCCAAGGTTGTGCAAGCTGGACGGCGTGGCTTCGATGCTACTGGCGATTTCAAAACAATCTATAGCATCGCGGTATTCTTTTTGTTTGGCATACAAAATGCCCAGACGGTTGTAGGCGGCAGCGTTTCGTTCGTCTATTTTTAGAATAGTTAGCAAGGCTTTTTCAGCACGTAAAAAGCGATTTTCACGCATGCCTTGATGCGCGATATCCCACAACTTACCCAGACGATCGCCGATCTTGCGCGATGCGGTGGCGAATTCATCTTCGTGAATCTTGGTGTTATGGAACGCGAGTAGACCAAAGGCGGCAACAATTACTAGCTCAAACATATGCTTCAAACATTATAGCAGAGATTGTTGAATCCCTAGCTTTAAATGTTCAAGCCAAAACAAAATTGGTAAAGTTAAGAAAAATTATGACTGTTTCTTTGATGAGCCTCTATGGCTAGGTTAATTAAGGCGTAGGGCCAAATTTGACAAAGTCAACTTGGTATTAGCATTGGCCGCAAGTGCCTGGAGGGCTTCAGTTGCCAGTTTCAGCACATGGTGCCATTGTTTTATTTTGGCCTGATCCTGTTTGTCTGTTGCTTGGTTGAGGCCGGTTTGGGCAATATGCTGTAATGCTTCGAGCGTCGAGATGACTTGGCCTTTTTGCTTGACCATACTTTCTACAAGCGCCAAACGTTCAAACAGTGGGTTCTGTAGTAGCGCCTTTGCCTGGGCGACGCCGGCCAGTAATGGGTGATCGGATTCTTCATGCAAAAGCGCGTGCATTAGGCCGGGAAGGCCGCCGCTCAAAAAATAACTTTGTGTAATGGCTGCCGCTTCCCTGCCGAGTGAGGAAAAGTGTGCGCGGATGGCTTCTTCGGTAGGCGTCGCGATAGTCATGATCTGGACTCTCGACAAAATTGTAGGCAAAACGGCGCGCTGACTATCGGCCGTCAGGATAATGAGGGTATCGGTTGGCGGCTCTTCTAGCACTTTCAAGAAGGCATTTTGTGCTTCGGTTGTCATTGTTCCGGCATGTTCCAAGATGATGATGCGGCGTATTCTCCCTTGCCCAGTTGTGCGTAGTTGTAAAAAGCGTTGCAAACCCCGGATAGTCTCTATGGATGTCGTTGCTTTTTCGTCAGGCAGCGATCGCTTAAAGTAGGGGTATTGATCTAGCTTCTCCGGATCAACCTGCAGTACGGCAGCAGCTATTGCAGCCGCAATGGCGCCCTTACCTATACCGTCCGAACCAACGATCATCAAAGCGTGCACGGGTGTCTTTAGAAATTGTGCGACATGCTGTTTTGTGAGCGGATGTACTACAAGACGACTGTCCATTAATGCTCCATATAGTCACTAAATTCTGTAGGCAATGGCGCAGTAAATATTTTACGCTCACCAGTTTCGGGCAATACTATCTCCAGGGTGTGGGCATGCAGATATAGCCGGTCACCGTATTTGCCTTTGCCGTACAGGGGGTCGCCAATTATAGGATGACCAAGCTGATGCAAATGCACGCGCAGCTGGTGGGTGCGGCCGGTTTTTGGCTTGAGTTCCAGCAAGCTGGCGTGGTCGTTTTGTTCTATAACTTTGTAGTGTGTCGTGGCTGATTTGCCATTGGGGCCGACTCGGAACGTGGCCGGAGCCTTGGGATTGCGTTCGATGGGCATATCAATTACAGCTTCAAGCTGTTTCAGGTGCCCTTCTACGATGGCGCCGTAGGTTTTTTGCACCGTGCGGTCGGCGAATTGTTTTTGTAAAAAAGCCATGGCCTTAGGGTTTTTGGCACACACCATTACACCGCTCGTGGGACGATCCAGCCTATGTACGATGCCTGCGCGTTCTCCCGTCAGCTCGGTGACGTGCTTACGCAAAAAGGTGGCAACCGTTGCTTCGGGATTAAAAGCGCCTTGGGTGTGTGCTAATACGCCGGCCGGTTTGTTGATGACCAGAATATTGTCGTCTTCGTACAACACGGGTAAATCGATGGTTTTGTCCGAGACCTGCAATGAACTCAGATCGGCATCCAGAACGACATTTGATAGAACCCTGGCTCCCGGTTTTAGTGTTTTACCATCATGCTTGACTAATCCCTTTTCGAAAAGCTTTGCCAATGCCGCACGTGAATACAAGGGATATTGATTGGCTAGAACTTGGTCTGCGCGTAAGGGTCGAGGCCTGAATTTGATACCCGTTACTTCGGATGTTGTCTGCTCTGCACCCATGGCTTGCCATAGTTTTTCGGCAGAGACACGGCGGTATGGCGCAGGCGGTAGACCCGGATCGTGCATAATGTAATTATCGTCGTCCTTGTCGATGACCAGCACTGCGTGCGACGCAAAACCGGGTTTATCATTTAGAATTTTAGAATTAAGCGTCATAAAAACCAATCGCCCATCGTTTAGCATGTCGTCAACATCCTGTAAAGTGGCCCGCCGATGTTCGACCGTTTGTACTTCTAGGAATGAGCTGATGTACTGCCGGATTTCTAGAATGTTGCTGTTTTTAGTCTGCCACTCATATTCGGCCTTGCTGAGGTAGGTTTGCAGATAGGGCTTCCCCTCTTTTTCGTAACGCGCATAGTCAAAAGGCTCGATCATCCGAATATCAAAACCCTGTTTGCTCATCCGCTCCCAAATGGTGACGGTCCAGGCGGCTTTTCCGGGTTTGAATCCCGACATTTTTTCCATGTCTTCCCAGCTGATTTTGCGATCCAAAAAGTAATCAAATAGCATGCGGTAAATGGCTACCGCGCAATGCAAATTGTCCTCACGATTGCCATAAAATGGAACTTTTTTCATGATTTCTACCTGCGTAGGCCCACGGCTTTTTGGGCACGAAGCAGAGTGGCGCCTGCGATTTCGCGCATCGCGGATTCGCTGTCTTGTAGTTTTTTGTTCAGAATGTCATCGTCTACCGCTGCCAAGCGTGATTGAAATTCGGTCAAAAAGCTCGACACGATCTCGGCAACTGCTTTTTTCAGATCGCCGTAACTGGATTTGCCTTCCCACTCGGCATTTACTTTTTCTTGTGGACGTGCCGATAGAAGTGCCAGAATCTGCAGTAAATTGGTTATGCCCGGACGATTCACTAAATCGTATTTAATTTCCCCGTAACTATCCGTCGTAGCGCTCATAATTTTTTTGGCAGCTACAACCGGCTCGTCACTCAGAAAAATCACTCCTTTGCCGGTGTCATCACTCTTGCTCATTTTTTTGCTAGGATCTACCAGGTCGCGTATTCGCAGGCCTTGATCTTTGCCAAAGAAGGCGTGTTGTTTTGGAACGGATACTGGAACGGTAAAGATGTCGCCAAACTGATTATTGAAGCGCTCTGCGATGTCGCGCGTAAACTCTAGATGCTGGGTTTGGTCGTCGCCGACAGGTATATAGCTGGCATTGTATAGCAAAATGTCAGCAGCCATTAAGACGGGATAATTAAAGAGGCCTACACTAATGCGCTCATCGCCTAACTTTGCAGATTTATCTTTGAACTGGGTCATACGGCTCATCTCGCCGAAACCGGTAAAACAGTCGAGAATCCAGGTTAGCTCGCTGTGTGGCGAAATATAGCTTTGCCGATATACGTGGATATTTTTATTGTCCAAGGGCAAGCCGGCCGCGACATATACGCGCACATTTTGTTTAATTTGCTCATGAAACTGCGAATGATCGATTGGGGTGGTAAAGCTATGCAGGTCGGGTACAAACAGATTGATCTGATATTCGGCTGATCGTGACCGCGCCATATCTATCATCGGCAGCAAGGCACCAAAATAATTGCCAATATGCAAATCGTTATTGGCCCGCAGGCCAGTTAAAACTACTGGTTTATTCATATTACTCTATTATACATCCATACTTGATTATTTGTCTTATAAGGGTACAGGTTTCGGGCCCAATGTCCCGCGGATCGAGTGCCCGGACATCAAAACATTCTCCGGCCTTTACGGCCGCAATCGCCTGGGCTGTAGCTGTCCGCGCTAAGAGGCGCATTTGCTCTGGCGAAAGTACTTCCGCCCTTTTGGGTGCTGGCTGTTGCTCAGGTGGCGGGTATTGCGGTGGAAGGGCCAGAGAAATTTCTACTGTCTCTTGCATTTTTTGATCGTTAATCACTTCGGTGTTCATATTTGTCTCCTTTTCAACATCGTTAAGCATGTAAAAAACCGCCTTTTTTGGGTGGCGGTTTCTTCGGTATTTTCGCTTTTCCTGGCTTGTTTCTTTAGGCAAACACACGGAACAAACCGCCACTGCATCGGGTGGTAAACCAAAAGAAATAAGATGCTATGAGTGGACGAATTTGTTTCACAAACTGCATAATACCATGACTCTTTAATAATTCGCTAGAATAAATACTACAGTGTACCGTTTTTCTTTAATTTGCATACGAAAAACGCTTCGATGGTTTGACTGGGCTTAAGACGCATGCATTTTTGTGTTTCGGCGCTAAACTTGCGGCCATTCCATTCTTGTACAGGAGGTACCCTATTGGGAAGGTCTAAGTCGAACGGCTGAATCCGAACGTCTTCGCGTGAGCGCAGAAGGTAGTCGATAACGGCCTCGTTTTCTTCTGGTGCTATAGTGCAGGTACTGTAGACTAGGGTACCGCCTGGTCTTAAAAGCTGCCAAGCCTGTGACAAAATGCGTTTTTGGAGTTGCTGCAAACGCTTAATATGGGCGACAGACCAGGTATTAAAATCTTTGTCGTTTTTTAAATTCATCATACCCTCGCCGCTACAAGGTGCGTCCAATAGAATTTTATCGAATTGCTGTCCGTCCAGCTTGCGTGCCAGCTGTGTGGCGTCGAAGAGCGTGTAATTTGTCACTTTTGCAGTTAGTCGGGCCATATTTGCTTGCAGTTTTGCTAGTCGAGCGCGTGAATTATCGTTCGCCCAAATAACAGCCCGATTATTGGTTCGAGCAGCAACGTGGCTTGTTTTACCGCCCGGTGCGGCGCAGACATCCAAAATTACTTCTTCCGGTCGGGGATCGAGGGCGATGATCGGCAGCCAGCTGGCTGCGTTTTGGATGAAAACCTGTCCTGACATAACTGGTTCGCTATCGCGAATATCTGCCACGGGTAGCTTCAATTCGTAGCCTTCAGTAGACCAGACAAGATTTTTACCAAGCCAACCAGGCATCTCTGCGGGTGGACTAAGCGTATTTATCCGCACGCTCTGGTGGCGTTCGGTCCGTAGCAATGCCGCAGCTTCGTCATTAGAGATACCTAAAGCAACCGACGTGCGCTCGATAAGTTGCTGGCGTTTTATAATGCGTTTTTCTTGTGGTGTTTTACTCATGGCTGATTTGTGAGATATTGCAGTTCCTTGACTAATATGGTATCAATAAATTTACGAATGCGATACTGTTCGCGTAGATAGGGGAGAATATGAGTGTAGAAAATGAAAAATTCCTCGGCGCTGCCGAGATGGTTAATTATTATCGGGATGTTTTGTGCGATTATGGCGGGCAAAAGGATCAGGCGGAGCGTTTTCGTGCTGCGGATAACATGATTGAGGACATCAATGAGCGTCTTAACGACGGGGTGCTTGCTACGCACATCCATAGAACACTTGTGTTTAAGTGCATAGAGAACTCTAATGCTACTGACGCCAGTTATGAGCCATTCTGTACGGCGCAGATTGCAGCCGGATTTCGTTTTCTGGGCAATCAATTGCTCCGTGTGCAGGTTCATATGATGTCCGGTGACGCGCTGAAGATTCGAACCGACGGGCAGTACGGAGAAGAGCTTATTTTGGCAGATACAAATGCAGGGGTTGGAGTAAATATCCGGCACGGCCTCCAAGTAGTGTCGTCTGCGGAAATATTAAAATACGGTCACTACACGCGAGATCATCAGGATTTTCTTTCGCAGGTAGCTCGGACTGAATTTGGGGGCAAGTTTCACTGGGACAACTCTCCTATTTAGCGATTATATTAAGAGTAGCCGTACTTAGAACAATGGCCCCCGATATGGAGGCCATTGTTGTTTGCTGTTCTATAGAAACTAACGTTTTGTGAACTGGCGTTGCTTGCGGGCGCCTTTGAGACCGAACTTTTTGCGCTCTTTCTCGCGGGAGTCGCGACCAAGCAAGTCGGCACGCTTCAGGGTACCCTTCAGATCCTCGTTCATAAGAGCAAGGGCCTTAGAGATGCCCAGACGAATGGCGTCGATCTGACTTGCATGACCGCCACCGGTTACACGGGCACTAATGTCGAACTTATTCTCTTGCTGCAGGGCGACAAAAGGCTTGTTGAGTTCGCTCATTAGGTATTCGCTGCCAGCGAAGTATTCCTCGGCAGCTTTGCCGTTAACGGTGATCGAACCCTTGCCGCCTTGTAGGCGAACGCGAGCAGTCGAACTTTTGCGGCGACCCAAGGCGTAAAAATATTGGTTTGCGTTTGCAGCCATTATTTAGCCTCCTTTACAGATATTGATTCAGGCTTTTGAGCTTCGTGGTTGTGCTCGGCACCGGCATAGACCTTGAGGCGGTCCAGTCGTGCGTCGCGCAATTTGTTGACCGGAAGCATGCCGCGGACTGCGTGAGTCAAGGCATGTGTAGGATCTTTTTCCATTTTCTCTCGAAGAGTCAGTTCTTTGAGGCCACCGGGATGTTGACTGTGGCGGTAGTACATCTTTGAATCCAGCTTTTCGCCAGTTACCTTGATGTTGCCAGCGTTAATGACCACCACATAGTCACCTACGTCGATGTGGTGAGTGAACATTGGCTTTTCCTTGCCAGTCAATAGCTTGGCGATTTGGGTTGCGACGCGGCCCAAAGGAGCCTCGGAGGCGTCGATGACGTACCATTTGCGGGTTACGTCGGACGGTTTTGCGCTATAGGTCTTCATTACTTCTCCTCTTTCTTGGCATCAGCCTTTTTGGCAGGAGTTTTTTCTACCTTGGCGGCAGCGGGCTTCTTGGCGGCCTTTGCTACGGGGGCCTCCTTTAGGTCGTCTACAAAGCTAACGCGAGCCAACTGAGCGTTGTCACCACGACGCAAACGAGTTTTCTCGATGCGTAGGTGGCCGCTAGTACGACCGGCTAGCTTGGGAGCGACTTCGTCGACCAGTTTATGAGCAGTCGCAACGGTGTGCAAGCTGCTTATGACCTGGCGACGAGAGTGCAGGTCGCCCTTTTTTGCCTTGGTGATTAATTTTTCTACATAAGGCACCACTTCTTTGGCCTTAGGAAGGGTGGTTTCAATCGACTCATATTTGATGAGGGAGTCCGCCAAACCCTTGATCAGCGCTTCACGTTGGTCGCGCTCGCGGTGCAGTTTTCGGCCTTTGTATCCGTGACGATGCATGCTTAAAGCTCCAACTCCGCTAGTTTTTCCTTAACTTCGTCCAAAGCCTTGCTGCCGAAGCCCTTCAGGTCACGCAGTTCCGCATCACTCAAGCTAAACAAATCCTTGATGGTGTGGATGTCGTTATTGATGAGTGCGTTGGTGGTGCGAGCCGAAAGGTTTAGGTCTTCGATTGGGGTGTTGAGGGCTGCTGGTTCGTCACTGTCGGTAGTGGCGCCGGTAGTGGCGGTAACACCTGATGGAACCAATTGTTCGCCGGTTTCAACACGGGTCTTGCCTGCAAGAGCTGTGTACTGATTTACCAGAATGGCTGAAGCTTCTTCGAAAGCGTCGCGCGGAGTGATTGAGCCGTCGGTTTCGATTGTAAGCAACAGTTTGTCCAGGTCGGTCATTTGGCCGACGCGGGTGTTTTCGACTTTGTAGCGTACGCGAAGAACGGGGCTAAAGATAGCGTCTACGGCGATCATGTCGCTGGCTTTCTTTGCCGAACCTTCTTCTACGGTGCGGTAGCCGCGACCGGTCTCGACAACCAAGTCCATAACAAATTTGGCTTTGTCTTCATCGATAGTGGCGATTACGTGGTCGGGGTTAACTACCTCGACATCAGCGTTAACCTGAATGTCTTTGGCGGTTACTGGTCCACGACCTTCCTTTACGATGCGCAATGTTTGGGGTTCGTCGCCATATACGCGGAAACGAACGCCTTTGAGTTTAAGCATGATGTCGACGACATCTTCTTTAACGCCCTTCACTACGGTAAATTCATGAGTTACGCCTTCGATCTTGAAGCTGGTAACGGCAGCGCCGGCAATGCTGGAAAGCAATACGCGTCGCAAGCTGTTCCCAAGGGTCATACCGTAGCCGCTGTGGAGTGGCTCAACAACAAAGGTTGCGCTTGAGGCACTGTGGTCGTCTACCTTTACGAGACCCGGTGTGTGAATCATCTTTGACATATTTAGTGCTTCCTCCCCTTAGCGTGAGTAGTATTCAACGATTAATTGTTCATTAATGTCCGGCTCGGCATCATTGCGAGCAGGAGCGCCAGTTACTACAACGGTTGTTTTCTTGCGGTCAACCTTTAACCAGCCCGGTGTCGAGCTTGGTGCTGGGCTAACGTCATCAATCTTCTTGAAGTATTCAGTCTGTTTGCTGTGGTCGCGGACAGTCAATTCGTCGCCAGGACGAAGGCGGATGGATGGGACATCAACGCGGCGGCCGTTCAGCATGAAGTGACCGTGGGTCACCAGCTGACGTGCAGCGCGGCGTGATGACGCAAAACCAGCGCGGTAAACGGCATTGTCCATGCGCTGCTCAAGTAGCTGCAACAGGACTTCACCTGATTGACCTTGGCGTCGCGTTGCTTCTTTCATTAGGTTACTGAACTGTCGTTCGAGTAAGCCATACAGACGCTTAACTTTTTGCTTTTCGCGCAGCTGTAAGGCGTATTGACTTGCCTTTGCTGGGCGTCCACCGCGGCCATTGCCTTGCTGACCGGGGGGAGAAGTCCTTTTAACGAGGGCTTTGTGCGCCTTAGGGTGTAGGGCGTAGCCTTCGCGGCGGGACATCTTTACGATTGAACGGGTATCTCGTGCCATATGTATCTACCTCCTCACCCTAGATGCGACGTGCTTTCTTCGGGCGAACGCCACCGAATGGCACGCCAGTCACGTCTTTAATGCTTTCTACTTGAATGTCGAGGCCTGCGAGCGCGCGGATAGCGGCGTCGCGACCCAAACCTACGCCTTTAACATAAACCTCTGCCTTGGCAAAGCCGTACTGCTGCTTGGCGGCCTGACCGGCTTTTTCGGCTGCAACCTGAGCTGCATAGGCGGTGCCTTTTTTTGAGCCGCGGAAACCGCAACCACCAGCGCTGGCAGCGGTCAAAGCGCCGCCTTGAGCGTCGGTAAAGGTAACGATAGTATTGTTAAAGGTCGCCAAAATATGCACCTGACCGGCGGGTACAGAGCGCTTGGCTTTTTTCTTCTTTGCTTGTGATGTTGCTTCTGCCATATCTCTATAACCTCATCCTAAGTCTTTGACGGAGCCTTCTTAGCAGTGCCGCCGACAGTGGTCTTTTTGCCACGGCGGGTGCGGGCGTTAGTTTTAGTACGTTGACCACGAGAAGGCAGATTTGCTTTGTGACGCAGGCCGCGGTACGCGTTGATGTCCTTCAGGCGCTTGATGTTACCACTGACGATACGCTGCAATTCACCTTCGACGGTAAAGTTTTCGTTGATGTACTCTTGAATACGGGAAACTTCCGCATCAGTCAGATCTTTTACGCGAACGGTAGGATCAACCTTTGCAGCTTCCAGAATGGTGTGACTGGTCTTTGGGCCGATTCCGTACACATAAGTCAAGGAAACCCAAACTTGCTTTTCGCTAGGAATAGTTACTCCAGAAATTCGAGCCATATATTACCCCTGCCTCTGCTTATTCTTTGGCCTAAGTTTATTAATGACGTAAAGACGTGCTTTACGGCCTTGTCCCCTTTTGCCACGTTTCGGCTTGCGCCAAACGAGTTTGTCTCCGGGGCTGATTTTTTTGACACTTGCACGCACTTTCATGCGGATCATGCTCCTTCCAGCGATGACTCACTGCTTATTTGGTAATAAATTGTCATAGAACTTAACGCGCGTGTAAGTTCTATGATTTGCGATAGGTGATTCTTCCCTTAGTCAGATCGTAAGGGGTCAACTCAACCGTCACGCTGTCACCAGGAACGATACGAATATAGTGTTTTCGCATCTTTCCAGCGACGTGAGCTATTATTTGATGGCCGTTTTCCAGTTCAACGCGAAATTGAGTACCCGGTAGGGTCTCGATAATCGTTCCCGTCAACTCGATAACTTCTTTTTTCGCCATAAATAGATAACAAGTTCTGATTATACCAACAGTTGTTGTAGAATACAACACTTTTACGGATCATTTTTGGCGGCGAGTACGGGATTTTAGTCTGTTCTTTGGTGTTGGACTACTATTTGCCCTTCCGGAAAGCTTGGTAATCACCCAAATAAGTCCAATCGAAACAACTAAAATCCCAATTGAAATCGTAATAATGCCTCCGTAGCCAGAATGTTCGGGATTTAGGAACGGATACGGATACCAGCCCGTTCCGTAGCCACGAATTAAGCTGTAAAAGAGATAGAGGGCAGGAAAAATTGTCCATATCAGAGCGCTTTTAAAAGGTACTTTTTGCTCGGGCGGATCTGCGAACCAGTCTATCAAGACTGCGACCGGCATTAGATAATGCAGAACCATATTTACCCACGGCATAGTTAGCCCAAGATCTGCATCAATGCCGGATAGTAAAATGGCGTAAACTATGCCGGTAATCGTCATATAAAGGACGGCTGCACCGCGAATTAGTGATCGCCGGCGCAGTTTTATCCCCGTCATCAGTGCCGCGCCAGTGACGATAAATATAAACGCCGCCAAAATATTGCTTTCAATCGTAAAGTAGCTAAAGAAATTAACTGGATTAAAAGTGGCGCGCGTGGCACCTTGCATGTATTGCGTGACAATGGCAGTTGCTACAGTTGCGCCCATTACTAGACGAAAAAGTGCTAAACCGAATCGCTTGTGCATGCCCTTATCATAGCAAACTATATAATAGTGATGCAGTAGAATTGTTTGATTTTAGATTTGTTTGCGGAATGGAATCAGACTAAAGCGACGCTTCTTTGCGCTCGACTCGTCGTTTTTGTCTACATCGGCAAAGAACTCGGGGTCTGAGTATTGATCATAGGTTACCATTAGCGCACGCGATTCGATGGCGCGCAGCGTTTCTAGCGATACGGCCACCAAGATCAAGATACTGGTACCCTCAAGGGCGATGCTGCTATTTATGAAAGCCTGTGCGATGATCGGAGTCATTGCCAAAAGTCCTAGACTTGTCGCACCAAATAACGTTAAACGATTAACCGTCTTACTTAGGTGTTTTTCAGTCTGGTGACCAGAACGAACACCTTCAATAAAGCCGCCCTGTTTTTGCAGATTCTCGGCAATTTCCTTGCTGTTAAATGTAATGCTGGTGTAAAAGAACGTAAACAGGAACACCAGCACGAAATATACGATGGGGTAAATATACGGTTCGAATCCTCCCACAGAAAACGTCTGCGAAGTTGGTGCCTGGAACCAAGTAGTAAGATTTAGGCCAAGTTCTTGCATCCTGGCACTTCCGGACCCTTTCAGAAGTTCACCTACAAAAGGCGGCACACTAAGGAAGGCGACGGCAAAGATAATAGGCACAACGCCCGCAGTGATGAGTTTGATCGGGAGCATAGTGGTAACGCCGCCATACGTACGATTGCCTTGAACGCGCTTGGCGTAATTAATGGTTACTCGCCGGGCTGCTTCGTTGAGCATTACTACCACCCAGGTCACAAGCAAAATGGCACCTATGATTAGCAATGAGTAGAGTAAGCTGGTTTTGTTAATTGGTAGCCACCACCCCAAAAACGCCCAATGACTTCCATCAAAAACGCCATTCCAAATAGTTGCAACGGCGCCAGGCAAACTACTGACAATACCAACAGTTATAAGGAGTGAGATACCATTACCGACACTTTGTTCGGTAATTTGCTCGCCCAGCCACATCAATAGCATCGAACCACCAGTGAGGGCGGCCACCATGAGTACCCACTGCATGATCGAGGCGCCTGCCGTAATATCCCCTACCCCACCATACTGCTGAGCAAACTGCCGCAAAAGGTAAATTGCACCAATGGACTGCAAAATTGCCAACGGGAATGTCAGTGTACGTGTCATCTGATTTATCTTCTTTTGACCATACTCGCCCTCTTTTTGCAGTGCTTCCAGTTTTGGAATGGCTTTTGTCAAAAGCTGCATAATAATTGATGCGTTAATGTAAGGCCCAAGACCGGCCATCATAATTGAAACTTGCGCCAGCGCACCCCCGGACAACACATTAATAAAGTTCATCAATGAAGAAGATCCGGTGGCCTGGGAATTAAATGCGTTCTCTAAAACCTGCTTAAGGGTTTGTGGGTCGGCTAGAGGCACAGGAATGTGTGCCAGGATACGGAATACAATCAGGATGCCTAGCACCAAAAAAATACGCTTGCGCATATCTTGATGCGTCAACGATTTCGCAATAACTTTCCAATTCATGTCTCTATTACCCCATTAGGCTCTAATCATGTTAAGTATACATAATAAAGCCTCGAATGTAACCCTAAAAGCGAACTAATATTAAATGGCCTCGCCAGTGGCGATATTCTTGGTCAGAACTACGGGTAGATTTTCGGGCATTCGAAATAGCGAATCTGGAGCGTACTGAAAACCTGTTTCCGGTTCATTCAGCATAAAATGCGCACCGTGCTCTTTCTCGAGATTACCAAGAGCCGTAAATGCGGCTTTGATTTCCAGCTGCGCCAGTGTTCGCCCCACACAGGCGTGGGGTCCACGCCCATACGTTATGTGTGGGCGTGCCCTGCCTCGTCTCTCTCTATCTATGACGCGTCTTTGCAGCAATGCATGGTGGGGATAGCCGAAAATTTTCGGATCACGATTGGCGATACCGAGGGCATATAGAACGGGCGCGCCTTTGGGCAGTTTTGTTGCGTTATCGGCGAGAAGTGTGTCTTTGTTGAGCCTTCCTTTCCAAGCAACTAATGCGGTACAGAGTCGTTCGACCTCAAACAGGGCTACCTCCTGAAGGTAGGGGTTCTCATTTTGGCAAAGTGCCTGCCAAAGTTCACGACTAGGATCTGCCAGTGCAAAACGGACGGCATTGGCAATCGTCCCTCTGGTGGTGGAGTATCCCGCGGCAGTAAGGTTCATGCCGGCGCTGCGTGTTAGTTTACGCCCTAATTCACTGACCAATTGGGTCGTAAGATCTGAAGGGGGTTCGAAAATCAGTTGTTTTTCGGCGTCTTTGGCCAGGTTATTGTTGAATCGCAGCAAACCAGCTAGTGACCTAACGGCACTTATGAGTTTGTTTCCGCGAAGCTGCTGCCCCAACAGATCGGTTTGACCATTGGCAAATGCCTGAATTTGCTCATCGAAATGACATGACGCGCCTTGGATGCGGGCGATTACGCTCGATGCCAACGGAGAGGCTAGATCCTTTACGATGTCTACCTTATTGCCATCACGACTCAAAGCCTTATGACCAAGGCTTTTAATGAGCGGCTTTAGCGCATCATCCACCAATTTGCCGTAGCGTTCTGTTATTGTTGGCGCATGCGGAGATAAGCCGTGGGGATTTGCTTGTAGGGCTCGTCGAACTCGGTCGTGCACCTCTCCTTCGGCATTAGCCGTCACCGGCACGACACCGCGCATTAGAGTGTAGACCGACGGAAGAGTTACGATATGCGCGGCGATAATTAAGGGTGACGTTTCGGCGTCAAGTGTGTCACTGCTATCGCGGTCCGTTATGTTGGACTCGATATCGTCCATGTGAAACAGAACGTAGCGTCCCGTCACTGTGTCAAAAAAGGTTTGATGTCTTTGGGCAAATAATTTATCACATTCCGCCGCAAACTTTTCCGGTTCGTAAAGGTCGGGGTTTGACGCAAACGGCAACTCGATGTTCGGAATCATCCTCTTTAAGTATAAAACTTAAACTAAGATGAAACAACGCGGTAATGGTTATCTGCTCTGTAGAAATAGTTTGAGTAACGAACTATCTAAGAACATCTAAAACAGACTGAGCAATGGCCTTCTGACCGGCAGCAGTGGGATGATAAGAAGCCGGAGCCCCTAGGCCTTGAATCCAGGAATCGGCCGAACAAAGCTCATGGCCATTAAAATTAACTGGGGCAAAGCTAACAAAATCGTATTGATAAACCACCGCACTTAGGGCGATATTGAGCAAGGTGGCCTGCTGTCGGACCCAGTTAACTTCTTTTGAGGTAATGCCCGTGGTGTCGGTGCAGGCGGGCTGTGCATTGGAAAGCGGCATATAATAACCAGTCACAACTACCTTTGGCTTATCGGCACCATTGCGGGCTTTGATCTGATCCAAAAGGCTTCGCATATTTTGATGTACCTTCCAAATCAGCAAGCTAGAGGTGGCTGTGTCGGTGAGGGTGCCACATTCCGATTGATAGCATTTGTTAATGTAGGCTGCCCAATTAATGTCATTGGTGCCGGCGGTTACGGTTATGAGCTTTGGCGTGCCATTTGCAAATGCCCGATCGATCTGCGGACTAAGGGTAACGCCATTGCGCTCCTGAGACTGCAAAATCCCATCAGTTATCTTTGCGCCGCTACATGCCAGATGCTCAAGAGCCAATCCGGTTTCTGCTGCCACTTTGAATGGATAGGCTTGACCCGATTTCGCACAGAGCGCGGCCTGTGATCCGTTGCTTAATGGTAAACCAGCGCCCGCGGCTACCGAATCGCCAAGAGACATATAGGTATTGTTGGTTGCAGCTGAGGCATTTTTAGGTGCGACAATTACAATTCCGACCAAAAACAATAAAGATGATAGGGTATAAAATATTAATTTCTTCATAGGTCCACACTAGAGAGTTTATTGGCGACTGACTATGAAAAAGCTTACGCATTGCCAATATTTACAGCCATTGGCCGGGCTCACACTCTTCTATATTTTGATTTTGAGTGACCACAGGGTCCACTGGTATGACTGTATCTAAAAAAATAGGCACAACCGAAGATCGTACCTATTTTTGCCTGTACTGCTTTTTATAGCATTACGAGGCTGTCTACAACGTCCAATAAGGACAGCTAAAATGTACACCATTCATCATGGTTCTGTAAAGAAGTTTTTAATTGTTTTTGGATTTTTATATATCTAGACGCTGTGGCAGATAGAAGGTGTCGGGTCGAATACCTTGATCCCAGAGAGCCGTAAAGTCTATGACGCCGTTTTCATTGGGCTTGTATATAGGCTCGCTATCAAGACCACGTGCACGATAATCAGGGGATCCGGCGTAACTCTTAAATGTGACGTTTAGATGCTGTAGTCCCTTTATGTCTTTGGCCCTATAGAATTCGGCTGCGTGGACAAGCTCGCTGCCTCGCTCGATTTCCCCCGAAAGACTGACTGCGCCCGCTCCCATTCGCAGGTAAGACCGACTGTCCATATCGTGTACTTCCGCCCAGCCCACCTCTGATCGCAGGTCTAGCATCGCCTTTGCGCCGATGCCATGAAAGACCCGAACGAAGGGTGCCGGGTGCGTCAATACGATATCTGCTTTTCTGGCGATGCCCGCCCGAAAAATAACGCGCTGCTCGTCTATTTTGATTTCGGCACCGCCTCGCGCCCTTTTGACGGGCTCATCAAAGACAATAGTTTCTGAGTCAGGGTAACGCATTTTTCAAATTATATCATTAAAATTAACAAAAGTAAAGAAGCCTACTCAAACAGAGTAAGCTTCTTTACATATTTTTAGGAAGACTAATCTTCTTTTTTGCGGGTTGCGGGTCGAGGGCTACGGGCAACTTTTTCGAACTCGCCACCAGCTTTTTGAACAGCTTCGATTGCAGCGGCCGAGGCTGATTGCAATTTTACACTGTGCTTTTTGGTGACATCACCCTTTACTAGCAACTTGACTACAACGTAGGCACTGCTAATCAGGCCGGCTTCGGCCAATGCGGCTGCATCGATAGTCTTTGCGGATACGCTGTCCAGCTGACCCGTGTAGACGACCTCGGCGGGCACGCGCTTGGATTTAAATCCAGGCAGCTTAGGCAAGCGTTGCATCAAAGGATTTTGGCCACCTTCGAAGCCTGGCTTACGCTTAGCACCAGTACGGGCCATCTGGCCTTTAGTACCACGACCGGCGGTCTTGCCTTGGCCGGCGGCAATACCGCGACCAACACGCTTGGCACTTTTACTGCTGGAAACCTGTAGTTCGTGATATTTCATTATTTGGCCTCCTTTTTAGCGGCGACCTTTTTTGGAGCAGTCTTGGCAACGACAGGCTTTTCGCTCTTTGCCTCTGCCTTGGGCGCCTTGGCCCTTTCGTTTTTGGCGGCTTTTAGAGCAGCAGCCGTTACCCATTTGTCGGCGGGTACAATGCTACGCAATGCTTCGATGGTTGCGTAGGCAGTGTTTGCCTTATTGGTAGAGCCCAATGACTTGCTCAAGATATTCTTGATGCCGGCTACTTCCAAAATAGTGCGGACCACGCCACCGGCGATCAGACCGGTACCAGCGCTGGCTGGCTTGATGAGGATGCGTGCACCACCAACTTTAGCTTCGTATTCGTGATGAATCGAACCATTTTTGTCGGTGCTGACGGTAACAAAATGCTTCTTGGCGACTTCAGTAGCCTTGGAAACGGCAGCGGTAACATCTGCGCCTTTAGCAATACCGATACCAACGCGATTTTTGCGGTCACCAACCACGACGAGTGCACGGAAACGGAAGCGGCGACCACCCTTTACGACGCGGGCCACACGGTCAATGTGCAGTACGCGTTCATCAAATTGTTTTTCTTCTGGTGCAACATCTGGACGGCGACCGTCACGACGGCCACCGGGCCGACCTTGACCGCCACGAGGACCACGGCCACCGTGACCTTGACCCTGGTGCTGTGCAGCAGCTGCTGCTTCAGCGGCGGCTTGTGCTGGGGCTGTTGTATTTTCAGCCATGATTAGAACTCCAATCCTGCTTTACGGGCTGCGTCTGCCAGCGCTTGTACGCGGCCATGGTAAATGCGACCACCGCGGTCGAATACGACTGCGGAAACCTTTGCAGCTTTAGCTTTTTTAGCGATTTCGGTGCCAACCCATTCGGCACGCTCTTTCATCGAACCTTTGGCGGCTTTGGTGCCGACAGTTGAAACGTAGGCGAGCGTTTTGTGGGTGGTATCATCGATAACTTGGGCGATGATGTGACGATTAGAAACAGATACGCTCAGGCGTGGGCGTTCGGTAGTACCGGAAACGGTCGCACGAACGCGGTTCTTGCGGAGGCTTTTGTTGAGAAGCTTGTGTGCTAGTTTGTCCATACTTCTACCTATTTGTCCTTACCTGATTTACCACTCTTGCGGAGGATACGTTCGTCGGCGTACTTGATGCCCTTACCCTTGTAAGGTTCAGGCTTCTTAAGTGCGCGGATTTCGGCAGCAACCTGGCCAACCTGCTGTTTGTCGATGCCAGAAACGGTAATTTTGTTCTGCTCGATAGTAGCGGATACGCCCTGTGGCATTTTATAAATTACATCATGCGAAAAGCCGAGATTAAACTTGAGGTCGGCACCTTGTGCTGCGACACGGTAACCAACACCGTTAATCTCTAGCTGTTTACTGAAGCCTTGGGTGACGCCGACAACCATATTGTTGATCAGAGCACGCATCAGGCCATGCTTGGCGCGATTGACCGGTTCGTCATCGACGCGCGTAACCGTAGCTACGCCGTCGGCAACAGCTACTGCAACGCCCGGCATCGTAAACTGCTTCAGTGTGCCCTTGGCACCGGTCACAGTAACGAAATCGGGGTCGACAGTGATTGTCACACCGCTGGGGATTTGGATAGGCAGTTTTCCTATTCGACTCATCGATTTTCCTTTACTCTATTAGTACACTTTACAAATTAACTCGCCGCCAACGCCTTGCTTTTTGGCCTGGGCACCGGTCATCATACCTTTTGAGGTAGAGATGATAACGACACCACGACCACGCTTAACAACAGGGATTTTGTCGCTTCCCGTGTAATAGCGGCGACCTGGCTTGCTCATGCGAACGATCTCGGTGATGCGAGCGTTTTCGCCGGCTTCGTTGATAACGATCTTCATGGATTTGCCAATAGTTGCGTCAGCCACAGATACATCAGAGATGAAGCCGCTGTCTTTCAAAAGACGAGCAACCGATTCCTTAACCTTGGAATGGGGCATAGTGACTTCACTCTTTTGTACAGCGATAGCGTTGCGGATGCGGGTGAGCATGTCTGCGATTGGGTCTGTAGATACCATCATATGCATATTCTCCTTTTACCAGCTGGCCTTTGTTACGCCGGGGATTTCACCCTTGCTTGCATGTTCGCGGAAAGCGATACGACTCAGACCAAACTGACGCATGTAGCCATGGGGGCGGCCGGTTTCAACACAACGGTTCTTCCAACGAGTGGGAGAAGAGTTGCGAGGCAGTTTGGCCAAACCTTCATGGTCGCCCAAAGCTTTTAGCTCGGCGCGCTTAGCGGCATACTTTTTGATCATCTTCTGGCGCTTGAGGTCGCGGGCAATGATTGATTTCTTAGCCATTTACTTATTCTCCTTTTCAAAAGGCATTCCGAATTTTTCAAGCAACGCACGGGAGTGAGCTGGATCGTGAGCTTTGATAGTAAACACTGCCTGCAAACCGTGTGCGGTAGTTGTTTCATCAAAGGTCAGTTCGGGAAATACCGATTGGTCGGTCATGCCGAAGCTAAAGTTGCCTTGGCGGTCAAATGCTTTTTTACTAACACCGTGGAAGTCGCGCAGACGAGGTAGCACGATGGTTACCAGGCGATCCAAAAATTCGTACATTTTATCGCCGCGGAGCGTTACCTTCAAGCCAATTTTATTGCCTTCGCGCAGCTTGAAGTTGGCGATGGACTTTTTGGCGATGGTTTCTACGGGCTTTTGGCCGGTGATCTTGGTCAGCGTGTTTTCGGCGGCAGCGATGACTTTTTTGTCATCTTTTGCCTTGCCAAGACCAACATTCAGTGTGATTTTTTCCAGTTTGGGCACCTGGTGCGCGTTGGCAAGACCAAGCTCTTTCAACAATTCAGCAGCAATTTTGCTGTTGTACTGTTCGCGAAGGCGAGCTGTAGTTGTAGCGGGAGTTGCTTTCTTGTCGGCCATTATTTAATCTCCTTGCCGCTTGCCTTGTAAACGCGGGTTTTGTTGCCCTTGTCGTCAAGCTTATAGCCAATGCGGCTGGCTTTTTTGGTTGAAGGGTCGACGATGGCGACCTTGCTAACCCAAATGGGTTTGGTAACTTCGATGATGCCGCCTTGCGGGTTGGCGCGGTTAGGCTTAACGTGTTTTTTAACGATGTTAATGCCTTCGACGGTTACTTTGTTCTCGCTTGGGTGAGTAGCGGTAATTTTGCCGGTCTTTCCCTTGTATTTACCTGTGGTAACCACAACGGTATCACCTTTTTTCAGGCGAATCTTATAGATCTTGTTTTCTACGGTCTTCATTAGAGTACCTCCGGTGCTAAGCTAATGATCTTTGCATAGCCGAGGTCGCGCAGTTCGCGGGGGACGGGCCCGAAGATACGGGTAGCTTTAGGGGCCTTATCGTCACCAATAATCACAGCCGCATTGTCGTCGAATTTGATGGTGCTGCCATCTTTACGGCGAATAACATCCTGCGTACGAACAACGACTGCTTTTACTACGCTCTTTTTTTTGACATTGCCTTGTGGATTGGCTTCTTTGACGGTGGCGACGATAATGTCACCAACGCGAGCGTAGCGGCGGCGGGTGCCACCAAGGACACGGATACACAAAATTTCTTTGGCACCACTGTTGTCGCAAACGACGAGGCGGGATTCTTGTTGAATCATTACTTGTCCTCCTCGCTTGCCTCTGTGTCAGCGGCTGCCTCTTCTTTGGCTGGCTTTGCGGCCTTTTTAAGCACTTCTGGAACATCCTTCTCTGATTCGACATGCTTGACGCCTGCCTTTTCAGTGATGCGGTCCAGCTTGAAATGCTTACGAGCGCTAATCGGGCGAGTTTCTACAATAACGACTTTGTCGCCTTCTTGTGCCTCGTTATTCTCATCGTGCGCCATAAACCGCTTTGTCACCGTGTACTGCTTGCGGTACAGCGGATGAGTCTGGCGGACATGTTCGGTCACGACGATGGTCTTGTCGGTCTTTTTTGAAGACACGATACCGTAAATCATTTTTGCCATTACATGTTCTCCTTTGCGAGCTGCTCACCCAGTACCGTCAGCACCCGTGCGAGGTCCTTGCGCTTACCGCGAATGACGCGAACGTTTTGGACTTCACCGGTGGAAAGACGACGTTTAAGTTCAGCAATCTCCACACGTAGTTTGGTGCTCTCGGTGGTCAACTCGGCAGTTGACAGCTTGCGGATATCAGCGATTTTCATTACGCGTCCTCCTTCACCAAGAATTTAGTTTTTACTGGGAGTTTGTGTGCCGCGAGGCGCATAGCTTCGCGGGCTACTTCTTCGCTAACGCCCTGCATTTCAAACATGATAGTGCCGGGCTTAACCTTAGCTGCGAAATATTCAGGGCTACCCTTACCGCTGCCCATCTTTACATCCTGTGGTTTTTTGGTCACAGGCAGGTGTGGGAAAATGCGGATCCAGATTTTACCGCCACGCTTGATGTAGCGAGTCATAGCCTGACGGGCAGACTCGATCTGGCGGGAAGTGATACGCTCGTGGCCCTGGGCCTGTAGCGCGTATTCGCCAAAGGCGATGTAGTGTCCCTTGGTTGCGGGGCCGTTGATGCGGCCTTTGCGAACCTTGCGGAACTTGGTACGGTTAGGAACGAGCATACTACGCTACCTCCCCTTTATAGATCCACACTTTAACACCGATAACGCCAGCTGCGGTGCGGGCACCAACCTGAGCGTAGTCGATGTCAGCGCGAAGGGTGTGTAGAGGCACCGAACCGGCTACTTCCTTTTCGCGGCGGGACATTTCGGCACCGTTTAGACGACCGGCTACCTCGATGCGGATACCCTTTGCACCACCGCGCATGGTTGCGGCAGCCGAGCTTTTAATCGCGCGGCGGAAGCTCATGCGGCGCTCCAACTGGTGAGCGATATTTTCAGCAACCAGCTTGGCGTACATTTCGGGCTTTTTAATTTCTTCGATATTAACGCGCGTCTGGGTGCCATAAATTTTTTCGATGGTAGCCTTTAGCTCTTGGGCACCAGCACCACCACGACCAATTACAACACCGGCTTTGGCGGTAGAGATGGTAACGGTTACGAGGTTCGGTGAACGCTCGATATCAACTTTGTTGATTGCAGCACGCGAACCGAGTTTGTCGGAAATCATGCGGCGTACCTTCAGGTCGTCGGCCAAGTATTTTGCATACTCGCGCTTGCCAACAAACCATTTGCTGCGCCAGTCTTTGTTGACCTGGAGGCGCATGCTAATCGGATTAACTTTCTGTCCCATATTATTTAGCCTCCTTTTTGGCGGTCTTTTCAGCGGCAGGCTTGCGCGCTGGACGGGCTTCACCATCTACAACAACAAAGATGTGCGAAGTGCGGCGCTGGAATGGCAACGCACGACCGTGCGAAGCAGGACGGTAACGCTTGAGGCGAGGACCAGACTGAACGCTGATCTCTACAATGCTGAGCGTACCCGGCTTCAGGTTGTGGTTGTGGTCTGCATTTGCAGCGGCGCTCTGGATGGCTTTTTTGACGGCCAGAGCGGCGCGGCGCGGGGTGTGTTCGAGGATTGTTACGGCGTCTTCTACCGTACGACCGCGAACCAAGGCGGCAACAACACTCACCTTACGTGGGCTGATGCGGACTCCTTTTGCGATTGCTTTTACTGCCATAATCTACC
Source organism: Saccharimonadales bacterium (SeqCode) (assembly GCA_036392795.1). GTDB lineage: Bacteria > Patescibacteriota > Saccharimonadia > Saccharimonadales > UBA4665 > JARIHD01. The sequence goes on along the minus strand of DASVXH010000083.1, from coordinate 16,423 downwards.
TACTTCTTACCCTTCGCTAATTTACCACCGTGTGAACGGAATTTGCGGGTTGGTGAAAATTCACCAAGTTTGTGACCGACCATGTTTTCGGTAACGAATACCGGAACGTGGACCTTGCCATTGTGAACCGCAAAGGTGCGACCGACGAATTCTGGAGCGATAACGCTTGCGCGTGCCCAGGTTTTAATGATCGTACGATCTTCATTGCCTAGTGCGGCCACTTTTTTGGCAAGCTTAGGGTCGATAAATGGTCCTTTTTTCAGTGAACGACTCATATCTTACCTACCTTACTTTCTCTTGGCCGCGTGACGGCTCTTAACGATGAACTGACTGGTGTTCTTGCGACGGCGGGTCTTGAAGCCTAGGGTCTTTTGACCCCAAGGCGTACGAGGAGCCTTAGCCATACGGTGACGACCACCATCACCACCACCGTGTGGGTGGTCAACAGCGTTCATAACAACACCGCGAACGGTTGGGCGCTTGCCTTTGTGGCGGTTGCGACCAGCCTTACCGATCTTGATGTTTTGATGCTGTTCGTTACCAATGACACCCAAGGATGCAGTACAGTCCTGATTGATCAGGCGAACTTCACCCGAGGGCAAACGAACCTGAGCGTAAGCACCTTCTTTGGCCATCAGCTGGGCGCTGTTACCGGCGGAACGCACAATCTGTGCGCCGCGGCCAGGCTGTAATTCGATGGCGTGGATAGTGCTACCGACAGGAATGTTACGCAGGGGCAAGCGGTTACCGTTTTCGATAGGAGCTTCTTCGCCAGTAGTTATAGTTTGACCAACGGTCATTTCTTTAGCGGCAAGGATGTAGTGATAGGCGCCTTTGTTGTCCTTGATACGGGCAATGCGGGCTGAGCGGTTTGGATCGTATTCGATGTGTTCGATAGTCGCGGTCAGACCGGCTTCGAGGCCAAAGTTAACCATGCGATAGTGACGGCGGGCACCACCACCACGGTGACGAGTGGTAATGCGACCTTGGTTATTGCGGCCATTGGTGCGGCGCTTTGTAACAATCAAAGAGCGCAGTGGCTTTCTGGTTGTAATATCGCTGGTGTCCTGAGAGGTCATGCCGCGGCGAGCAGGAGTAGTTGGCTTGTATGCTTGAATGGCCATGATTATTTCTCCTCTTTCTGGGACTTAGCCTTTTTGTCGGCTTTCTTTTCGTCCTCTGGATCAGCGAAGAATGGCAGTTTATCGCCTTCTTTTAGGGTGACATATGCTTTTTTGATGTCGGAGCGCTGGCCCATAATCTGACGACCGCCCTTGCGAACAGTGCGCTTGGCTTTACCTTTAACGTTTACGATGTTGACATTGGTAACGGTTACCTTGAACTGCGCTGCAACAGCTTTGGCGACAAGGTCGCGGCTGGTGCCGGCAGGAACTTCAACAACGTAGGTGTTTCGGGTTTCGCTTAGCATATATGTTTTTTCGCTGATGCGAGGAATAAGAACAATGTGGTTTTCCATTACTTCTTGCCTCCCAGCCACTCGCTGATAATGTCGAGCGACTTGCTGCTTACTACAATAGTGTCAGCATTTAGAATGTCATAGACGTTCAGGTAGTTAGCGTTGACCAGCTTAACCTTTGGTAGGTTGCGGGTTGCGCGCACAACTACTTCGTCTTTGTGGTCAACGACCAGCAGTACCGAACCGGTTGCTTCAATTTTTTGCAGGAGTTTGGCAGTGTCAGCGACTTTACCTTTAGTTTCAAAAGTTTCGATGCTGCGGATACGGTTTTCACTGGCAGCCAGGCTGAGTGCTTGGCGGATAGCCAGACGTTTAGCGTTAACATCTACTTTTTTGGTGTAGTTTTCCTGGCCGGTTGGACCGAAAACGATACCACCACCGCGCCAAATTGGGTTACGGGACGAACCAAAACGTGCGCGACCGGTACCTTTTTGTTTCCAGGGCTTTTTACCACCACCGCGAACAAGACCACGGGTCTTTACGACGGCGAGGTTTTCGCGGCCATTAGCCAGATAGGCGGTGTAAGCCAGCTTTAGTAATTCGTGGTTTTCGGGCATGACGCTAAAAACGTTGGCGTCCAATTTGGCGGCCGTAGTAGCCTTGCTGCCACTTTTAGTGAATGTAGGAACGGTTGGAGTAGCCATTATTTCGCCTCCTTGATGATGACGATACCCTTGCGTGGGCCAGGAACAGCGCCGGTAACACCGATAACACCAAGTTCGGTGTCAACCAAGGCAATTTTCAGGTTTTTGACGGTTACTTGCTCGTAACCCATCTGACCGGCCATCTTTTTACCCTTAAAAATCTTTTGAGGGTACATCGAACCGATCGAACCTGGGCGGCGGTACGAGCGACCACCGTGAGTCTTGCGACCGCGGTGGAAATTGTGGCGCTTGATAGTACCGGCCCAACCCTTACCTTTTGAAGTACCGGTGACGTCGATTTCGTCGCCAACTGAAAAGACCTCGGGGCTAACTGTTTCGCCAACCTTGAGGTCTTCAGTAACTTCGTCTACGCGGAACTCGCGAATAATCTTCGGCATGGAACCGGCGGCCTTGAAATGGCCTTGCTGCGCCTTGGCAACATTTTGCTGTTTCGCTTCTTCAAAACCGATCTGTACAGCGGTGTAGCCGTCAGTCTCATCGGTTTTGACTTGCGTGATGACGCAAGGACTAGCGGAAAGCAAGGTAATAGCCTGAACCGTACCGTCTTCAGCGATGGTACTGGTCATGCCAACCTTTCGAGTGATGAGTGCTTTCATAGTTTCTCCGCTCGCAGACACTTGGACAGTCTGTAGCTATTTTTATCTGTTGCCGCACTTTTACGTGAGAATAAAAATGCTCGGCTCCGGACAGTTTCCACCCCTGTTGAGGACGCGGACTTTCCCAAATCACCAAGTACAGAAATTTGTTATACCTGTACAGTGTAGCAAGAAACCGTAACTCCTGTCAATATGTTGTATATTCTACCTAGCCAATAAGATCTTTGACGACTTTGGTGCCGGATTTTTGGGCATGGTTGCGATCCAATGTTTGCCGAATAAGCGTAAGTGCTAGCTGCGCGGAATAATTACCACCTATAAATCGACGCTTGTCGATTTGCTTTGGAATGGATAAAAAACCTCGCTTCGGTCGCGCAGGTAATGGGATTCGCGGAGCATTATGCCCCTCAAGAAGCAATCTCTTGCATACCATATCAGTCGCTACGACTCCGCATTTTGGCACCATGAACTGTAGTTTACTCATCATAGAATTCGGATAGTCGTCTAAAAACTTCAATGTTCGATTTTCTGCAAATTCTATATCAAATAGCCAGCCATCAAAACTTCGCTCGGCAGTAATTTTTTCTTTCACATTGCGCGTGTCGACGTCGGGTAGCCGCAAAGGGTCCACTGGTCTCGTCGAATTGAATCGGAAGTCGGCATTATAGGAGTCAAGCAGCTCCATACTGGCCCTGCCTAAAAGTACAGGGTTTATACAGTGCGCAGGATCTTCAGGGCAAAATTCAACATGGTAGGCATAAAACCTACTCGCTTCGGTATTTACAGGCATATCAGCCAATAATCCTACTCCGCAAACGGCTCTTTGTAAATTCTTTTTCCAGCTTGGCTGCTAAATAACTTTGCACTTAGGCGGCACCATGCTATAAATGACTCCCATGTTATCTCATCATTTACCTCGCCACGAAATTCTTGAATCAGATGCAACGTTGATAACAAATGTCCCTGAGATTAATCAGTGGCATCTTCGTGGACATACCGCCTTGGCGTCAGATGGTCGTATCGTTGAAATGCGGGGCGTAGACCAGTCGTCAACATATATGGCCCGGATGAGCGAACTTTACCTAACGGCTGGACCGGGCGATCATATCTGCCAGGATTTGGTCGACCTTACGCAGGCAGAGGATAAGCCTTCTAGACATGCGGGCCAACTGGTTGCGTACGGCTTACGTATTCAAGCTCTCGTGCCAGAACTTGTCTCCGCTGTCGTAAAAACTGAATCACCCGACGGTAAGTCCCATATTGGTTTTGGACGTATCGCATTAGCCGAGCGGCACGCAACCGCAGAAGAGCTAGCAGATTTTAAGTGCCGAGTAGATGCGGCCGGGGGCGAAAAACTTATGTACAAGAAAAACGCCCTCTATGAACAAGAACAAGAAAAGACACAGCTAGCCACCGTCGACCATGTGCTTATCGAATTTGATGGCAAACAATTTTCTCTTGACTTGGATAGTCCTGAATCGATTCTTGCCACCAGGGTTATGCAATTGGTTGCTCAACATCCCAAGACTGTCCTGGGCCACAAAGACTTGTATCTGGAGACATGGAGATCAATGACCATTGCCGAAAGAATGCTTTTTACAGATAAAGAAAGCCAGATCTTTGAAAATACCTGTCATATACTGGCGGCACCCGTTGAGCAAATCGTCCGAAAATTACTGTTTGGAATGGGTGTAATTCGTAACCGGCGTGCCGGCAGCCTGATTGATGTCAACCCTGAACCGCTGACAATTCACCTGGTTCCACTCCCGCCCGACGAGCCATACGACCCAGCGGTTGTAAGGTGTATTTACCCGTTTGGGGTCGATAAAGACTTGGCAAGATCCAGAAGACTTGGAGCGCTAACCGAACAGGAAATCGCGAGTGCGGAAAAGTTGCTAAGTATGGCCATGGCCCCGGGTAGATGCCCCAAGCTGGATCATGAACAAGCCGTCAGACTGCTTGGTCAGATTACGGATGACCGCACGAAACAGGCACTGCGCGTTGTACAGGGCGCGACATCGCATCAGGAACTAGTAGAGATACTTGACGTCCTGCATATGATCGTAAGACAAAATCTTGGGTGGAGTTCTTATTGCACCGCTAAGCCGTTCCGAACGATCCGTGGCGGGCTGGTAGTCAAAAGCAAGCAGGTTGATTTGATCGGCGGTCGGCCAAAGGGCGAAACCGTTCTGTGGCACATTGGCGAAACGCAATTGTCCAGCTATAAAGACTTCGACGGTCCTAAAAATTGATATACAAGCCGTACGGCGCAAAGTAGCCGAATAGCATGGCTACAAGCAAGACCGCATACTCTATCTTGCGGTCGATACGAAAGTGTTCATGTGTCGCAAAAATCAGACCGATTATTAGTCCCACCGGAATAGGTAGCTGCAGCCAGTCCCCATGGCTAATTTTGACCCACATTGATCCCAGTAACAGATATAAAACCATCTTGAACAGATAGACGCCATCAAAAGAATCACTGGTACGGGCGGCACGTTTTTTGGTTTTGATTTTTGCCATTAGCTTATATTAAAGCAGAAGCGGTATAGTTCGACAATCCCAGTTAATTGGTTCGACTACGGGGCATCGGCACAATAGAGGGTCCGCGGTGCAAAAGATTAGGTTCAAAATTGGTCCTAAAGCCGTTAATCCCCTTGCCTGCCTGTAGTGCGTTTAGTGACAGTGCCAACCCATTAACGGCTGCGCTGGCAGAGAGCCGCTGCTTCATGTCCTGCCGCCGCGGGTCCATGGGTGTAAGTTCAAATATACGCTTAACGGGACTATCTATGGCTATCACTCCGCCGAATCTTCCATTTGGCGGAAGGGTAAGGCAGTATTTTACGACATTGATTCCCGCGCCCATTCGTGACACATCAAATGGCAAGGCAGCCGAAATCGTATACTCATCGTCATCGGTTTGCATCGCCGTGAACTCCGGGGTCCTGCCGGCTCGTGGGTGACGCAGCCCATCGCGCACACCAGTTTCCCGCGGCGTACAGGCGAGCGTGAGATCGGCTGGTAATTCATGCGCAAGCAAAAGCTCTACTGTGGGAGTAACTAAATTAGCTGCAGCCCTCCGGACGGTTGCATCTTCCCTATCAACTTGGACTTCGTATTCTCGTAGTATCATAGTTATATAAAAACCGCCGGTTTAATTCCGGCGGTCCTTTCTTTTGATTACATTTTGATTTCAACGTCACAGCCAGCTGGCAGACTCAAGTTCATGAGCGAGTCGATCGTCTTTGGCGTCGGCTCGGTCACGTCGATAAGACGTTTGTGAACCCGCATTTCAAACTGTTCACGACCTTTTTTGTAAACATGAGGAGCCTTGATGACCGTAAAAGTGCTGCGGTCAGTAGGCAGTGGGATGGGGCCAGCGATGGTGGCGCCCGTGCGCAGAGCAGTGTCAACAATCTGCTTTGCGGCCTGGTCGATGACCTTGTGGTCGTAGGCCTTCAGGCGAATCCGAATACGCTGCTTCTGATCTTTTTTTGGTTCTACCATTCTATTGTCCTTTGTGCGATGCCGTAATCTTGATCGTGAGTGATTACCGTCAAGTTCTCGGCATAATTATTAATAACGTGATCAATTATATCACAGTCTCATCTGTCTGCGCCAGACGAAGTAGTTCATCCATTCCGGAAGAGGTATGCAAAAACGCCTCGGCCAGGTTGTCAAAGCCGGCTTTTTTGCTAAATTCGTTGACGCTCATAAAATTGCGCAGCATAAGACTGAGATCCAGAGGTACCTTTATGCCCGCGCGCTTCAAGGCTAGAATCGTGTCGGCCACCAGCCGAGCGGGTTCTTGGGTCTTTTGAGAAATATCACGTATCGTTGCAGCCAGTTTATCAGGGTCGGTGTCGGCGGGGGCGCCGTGCATGGCAATTGCCAGCGCTGCTGCGCTAACGTCATCATCCATCAAGGCGCTAAAGGCTGTACGCAAAGTGCTGCGAAGTTTTGGGTGTACTGGCAAAAGGTTGCGGCGATCAAAGATAGCGATGCGCGTATTGTCCTCGGTTATACGGAATTGTCCCGGATGCACATCCGAATGTGCATAGCTGCCGGACATAACCTGATGCACATAGTTGCGTACCAGTACGGAGGCGGCTTCTTTGTAGTCGCTGCGACTAATAACACCGGAGGGGATGTTGGTCTGACCGTCCTCGGTAATATGCAAGCTATTCAGGTTAGTGCCGCCAATAAACTCTTCACAGCGCACCCACGACGTGCCAGTTTCCATGGTTTTTGGGGTAATGACATCGTACCTGGTTTTGCCTTTTTTAAAGCCCTTACCGCGAATCGTGTCGTTTTCCTGAGCGTAAACCGCGTCCTTCTGAGGAAATTCGGGATCGTCCAGCTCATTTGCCACCCACTGCACGGCATCGTCCATTAGCGACGACATAAGTTGTAATGTCGTGTTTTTAGGATGTTTCTCGCTTGTCCCCTGAATACCCGTAGATGCAAATTCGACCAGACGGCGCACCCTGAATTCGGCATTAGGATTCTTAACGCCCAGTGCCATCTCTCGGCCGTCTTTTAGATGAACTTTATACACGGTAAATAACGAACCGCCGCCAATGCGGCCGCCAAACGATTTAATATTATCAAGCAGCTCGGCAGTTGCCGGATTTTGTGCCGCCTCGCGCTTAAGGGTGATATACGCCTGAAGACGCGTCTGACCCTTCATGTCATCGTACACGTCTTCAAATTCCGTACGGTCTTCCTCTGACAGCTCAAAATATTGTCCGGCCAGCTGCAACATTTTTACTCCGATTCCGCCCGCTTTTTTGCCGGCGAGAGCGGCGAAGGCCAACGTGCTTAGTTTGGTCGCGGACGAAACGCTGTCTTCGGCGCCGATTCTTTGCAATATACGAACCTTGACTTCTTGTATGCTGTCGCGAGCTTTTCCTTTGCTATCGCCCTCAAAAAGCTTAGCGACCCGACGGCGTACCGCATCATAATCTTGTGGAGTAGGATTCCGTAATCGTCCGCGCGCCACCATAGCGTCTACCGCACTGTCTGCAATGCTGTCAGTAATCGGTCGTAGATCAGAGAAAGATTTTGGCGGTTTTAAAATCATATCCTGCAGCATGGGGCCGATATGTAGATATGCGGTTCCCGCATCATTTTTTGTCACCAATTCATGTAACAGCTCACGAAGAATTTCACCCTCCTCGGTGTCCCGCTCGGCAGAAAGCCAGGAATTCATCAGGGAGTCAACCAGGTCGCGGCCGCCCTGCTCGTTCATAAGAACACCGTCAGGTTTTTGCAATAGCAGCTTGCGAACGGCAAAAAAGCGAGCCGGATCGGTCAACAGATATATGCCGCCCAGGCTGTCATCGAAGGGGGCGTAAGAGCCGGCCTCTGGATAGTCATTCTCAATCCAATGCTGTAAATGGGCGCGTTTATTGGGACCTCGATACACAATGAAGTTTTCTATCTTGAAGTGGTCCTGAATATCCTGCCCATCATCGTCCCATGCTCGTAGCCCCGCCCGTAGTCCTGATCGTAGTCCTGCTCTTTTTTCCAACCACCACCTGCCTGCCAGATAACGTTTTAGCCTGGTGTCGTCTTGGCCGCTACTGAGCAAACCTGCCAAGAGATCGGAACTCTCCATTCCTTCGATGACATCAGTCCGAAGGGCGACGTCTCTTTCGATATTTTCGTGGTGACTATAGACCGGAATAGCAATACTGTCGGCTAGGCTGGCGGCGCTTATCAGCCCGTAGTTATCGGCTAATGTATCTATGTATAATGTTTCTATGATGCCATTCAGTTGCTCGAACTCTGCAGGAGTATGCGCTTTTTCTTCAATCAAAACCTCCAATATCGAGCGATGCACAGTGCGGGCATTGGGAAATTCCTGCAACAAACGTAATCCGCCCTCAAAATCGCGAAGCCGCGCTACCTGGTTAAAGGCATAGTCGGCAACCGTTAGATTCAGCTCAACCTCAGGAGCCGACATGCCTAAAGCAGCCAGTGTTAGTAGAGCGTTTTCATCCGTCTCCAGGTCGGGCCGGGATATTAAGGATTCAGCCATATTACGCCAGATCTTAACGACGTCCAAGTAAGATTGATTGCTTTTATATATTGCAACATCTTGTTCTAGACGGGGTACGGAATAATGCTGCATAAGTGCTATAAGCTTTGCAATGCCTTCCTCTTGGTCGGCTTGATATGTCTTGAGTGCGTCCCGCAGCAGCGTACCAGTTAATTGCCTGCTTTGGCGAATCTCGACGCTCGGATCCTGCCATGGTATGTCCGGGTACTCTTGCTGCAGCTTGGCCGCACCTTCGATAACTATCTTTAAGCGTTTTGCATAATTGGCTATCGCATCCCGGGTGTCAAAGACAATTTCCTCCACGGAGGTGATTACGTATGGTTCAGAAGGCCCTTCGTCGCCGCCATAGGCGAGTAGAATAAACGGCAAGTAAGCTTTGAGCTGTTTTGTAGTCAAGGCCCTGTCCTTACGTCCTTGCGTTAGGTTTGTTTCTATCTGTGCCAGAACGAGTGATGCTAGCTCGCGCATGTCATCTACGTCGCCCGATCGTACCTTATTTATAAAATTATTAAAAAGTTTGCCTGGCGGCATTTTTCGAATGACATCAGTAATTCCGTTATGCAGCGTATTGCCAACTATCTGCGGGTTTAGAAGATTAGTGCCTATATGGGCAAGCATATCTCCAGCTTCGCCCGGAAACCTCTTTGTCAGATAGTGGAGTTTATCTAGCCCTGCGGGCTGCGCTTGGATGTCGGCAATTATCCGGGCATCAATTTCCCGAATGACTCGTAAAAGGAAATGATTCCGCGCAGTATCCGGCACCTCCATGCTGTGCTCATCTTTTGGTTTGTCGCTGCTCAGATATGATTCATAATAGCCGACCTGGCTTCCATAATAGATTAGTTTTCGGGCCAGCGAGTCGCTCTGAGCTGTAGAGAGTTTGCTGAAGTCGACATCTTTAAGAAGTTGATTCAAAGGCATCCTTATGAATAAGGGCGAGTGTGCCTGGCCTATAAACCGAGCCTCTGCAGCGGCAGTCTCCTTTATCAGGTCAGCTAACCGTATCAAATCTTCATGGTTATCTGATGAGTCCAGGATTGCCCTACGCAAATGGGGTAGCGTTGCAGATTCGATAGCCCTCCTCCGCTTGAGCCTGGGCATAAGGGCTCTGACATTTTGCGACTGTAGTATTTGCAGGTCGCGGGTCAGTTGATCAATGTCGTAGTCCTGTAGTGATTCAGTATATTTCCGATGCATAAGCTCTGATTTCGCCCGCAAAGACTGTTCGTCTTCGGGCTGATCGGCAATACTTTCCAGAATTCGCTTTTGAATATCGATATGACGTTGGCTAGGGTGATCCCGATTTATAACCCGGTTTAGTTGTGCCTGCTGAAGGGTTGGCGCCAAACTCCAAAACGCTTCGTCATCCAACTTGACCAACTTTCCCAACTCAGGTCTTTCCAGGGGCTCCATACCGGGTGACAGATGCTTGACATCCATCACGGTCAGCACCTGCTCAAGCATTACCTTTCGCTCAAGCATGCCGCCGTGAACTTCCGATTCAATATGTGGCCCCTTACTAGGCGACTCTTGCGCTTCCTGCTCTACCGCTCTTTCTGTCAGACTGATCATGCCAAGCGGATTTATGCCGTTTTCGTCCAGTGCCTTTAAGCCCCGGATATCAGCTTCGATTTCCGCTACCCTGCCCGCTCCAATGATCTTTTTAAGTGTGCTAGGTGCGATTTCACAAGTCTCGCCTTGCTTATAGTGGTCCTTTTCATGCTCCAGCAATGCCCTGCATTCCTCGGCATATTTTAAACTATCAAAGATACCGTCGTGAATAAATATCGCATCACCTACAGTGTAGCCTCCGATGCCTTTTGCCTTGACCAAATAAACTACTGGAATCGGGGTGTTCGGATCCTTATGCGATTCCTCGCCGACATAGCGTCGTAATAGCTGGGTCGCTGGAGCTGATGGATCGTAAACATCGACCTTCTCTAAATACGAAATGGCATCCGGTGTTATATTGATGCGTTCATGCGTAGGAATACGTTCATGCGAAAACGGGGGTGACTCTGGGGTTGGCATAAGATGTTACTGTATAACAAACTTATATAGAATACAAGATGTAAAAACAAAGAGCGCCGGATATCCCAGCGCTCTTTTAATGTTGTATTTAGATCGATTATTTAACGATCTTGGTAACAACACCAGCACCAACGGTGCGGCCACCTTCGCGGATAGCGAAGCGTAGACCTTCGTCCATGGCGATAGGGGCAAGGAGAGTAACCTTGAAGGTAACGGTGTCACCTGGCATGATCATTTCCTTGTCAAATTTCACTTCACCGGTAACGTCGGTGGTGCGGAAGTAGAACTGTGGCTTGTAACCGGGGAAGAATGGTGTGTGACGACCACCTTCTTCTTTGGAAAGGATGTACACCTCTGCCTCGAACTCGGTGTGAGGAGTCACAGAACCTGGCTTGGCAATAACCTGACCACGCTCGATGTCGTCGCGCTCGATGCCGCGGAGCAGGATACCGGCGTTGTCGCCAGCTTGACCCTGGTCAAGATTCTTCTTGAAAGCTTCGATGCCGGTTACAACAGACTTGCGGCTGTCGCGGATACCAACGATTTCAACTTCGTCGTTAATCTTTACGACACCTTGTTCGATACGACCAGTGGCAACGGTACCACGACCCTTGATCGAGAATACGTCTTCGATTGGCATTAGGAATGGCTTGTCAAGGTCGCGCTGTGGTTCTGGAATGTAGTCGTCCATAGCCTTAACGAGTTCCATGATAGCGTCTTCGTTGGCAGCGTCGCCTTCGAGAGCCTTGGCGGCAGAACCGCGGATAATAGGACAGTTTGCATCGAAACCGTTCTTTTCGAGCAGTTCCTTGATTTCTTCTTCGATGAGGTCCACGAGGTCTGCGTCGGCAAGGTCCATCTTGTTGAGGAAGACCACGATCTTTGGCACACCCACCTGCTTGGCAAGCAGAACGTGCTCGCGGGTTTGAGGCATAGGACCATCGGCGGCAGACACCACGAGGATGGCACCATCAACCTGAGCAGCACCGGTAATCATGTTCTTGACGTAGTCGGCGTGACCAGGCATGTCGACGTGCGCGTAGTGGCGCTTTTCTGATTCGTATTCCTGGTGAGAGGTAGCAATGGTAATACCACGCTGACGCTCTTCGGGAGCGTTGTCGATCTGATCGTAAGCGATCGGCTTGTTAGTTGCGCTTGGAAGCTTTTTAGCGAGCACAGCAGTAATTGCTGCGGTCAGAGTAGTCTTACCGTGGTCAACGTGGCCCATGGTACCAACGTTAACGTGCGGCTTGCTACGGTCAAATGTGTCTGCCATTAAAGATGACTCCTTATTATTAGTATTACCGCGTGAGAATATAAAAAATCACACGAGTGACCTGGGTATTGTAACGGAAAGCCCTACCGATGTAAAGAGTAAAAGCAGACTGTCAAGAAGACGTTTTTGGTAGTCGCGTACTCAATGCATAGAAAGGTGTTTTCCGACGGTAAATGCGTACTTTTGTCCCTGCTGACACCCGGAACGTCTCGCCGTCTGCCTGTCCCCACGCACGATCTTCACACACAAATGACACCTCCTGGGAGGCTTGTTCGGCCTCTGGACGACGGAAGAGTTCACGTAGATACATCACCACTGCACGAAGACGTTTTTCTTTGATGGTTAATCGGTAAAATGCGTCGTCGGTTAGTTTCAGCGGCAGCGGTCGTACCTTGGCAATACGAGAACCGTTGATATAGATACGCTCGTAAATGCCAGTTGTTTTTCCATTTTCTGTTATATGAAAGGCCGATATCCGCACAAATGCTTCGAGAACGGTAAATGTCTCACGGATCGTCCGTCCGCCAGGCACCTTGTGCCACTTACTATTACGGTGCAGTAAGGTATTGAAACGTCGCGCTGCCATTGCCGAAGCGCCAAATCCGATATAACTAGAGGCGATATACGTAGTCCTTTCGCCAGAAAGCGCAGTCAGCTCACAGCATAATGGACGAATCGCAACGCGCTGTCCTTTATCCAAAACGTCTGCCATCGCCGTCTTGTAGGCTGCACCATTCAACATGTGCGCTAAATCGTTGGCATTGCCGCCCCAAAGTGGCAAAAGTACGGTTTGCTGTACTGTTTTAGATGTTTTTTCTGTCATCAGATACTTCAATACCGAGTTGACGGTGCCGTCGCCACCAGCAATACACAATAGCGTTCTGGGCCCCAATTTATTGCGACAAGAGTCCAATAGAACATCGGTGGTTTTACCCTCGCCCGCATGCAACTCCAAGTCAATCACCTCTTTGACATGAAGCGTGTGCTTTATCTGCTCGATCCGATTTTTGGCGGTTATCGTATGTGTGCTGTGGGGATTGCGAAGCGTAATAAGGTAATCAAATGGTGACATAACGGAGCCTTTAAGATAAAAGAGTTTCTCGTTTCTTTCGTTCTTTTTGTATTACACCAGTGATGCGAATAAAGTTCAACCAGCGCAGCGCCAAGACGACAAAGCCGAGTGCGATAATAGCTACCAGCACCGCAGCGCTCTGTCCGGCATTGGCACCATCGAGAGGATTTAAAATATACGACGACAGATAGGCGATAACAAAAAACCAGAGTGCAAAAGTAGTGTATTTCCCTAACCGTGTTGGGTGAATTTGAATGTCCTTACGGCGAGCCTGTAATATAATCAAAGCCGTACAAGCCTCTTCGAGAAGAATAGCAGCGAGTATCAAGGCTAGTGGCAAGAGCAATATGGAAGCAACCGACGCTACCATTAGCATAGAAGCAGTAATGATTATGGCGACTTTGTCGCATGTCGCATCAAGGCCTTCGCCAAAAGGACTGGAAGTTCGAGTTAGACGCGCCAGCAAACCATCCAGAACATCTAAAAGCCGGCCAATGAGTATCCATAGCACTCCCAAGTTGTTTTGCTGAATGAGTGCGGCCAATCCGTAGAGCGTAAGCCCCAGGCCAGCCAGCGTAATTACATTACCCGGAGTGGCGACGCCAAGCGTTCGGGCGGCAAGCCTTTGCAATGGTGTTCGGGCGGCAGGTGAAATGTGATACCACTCTGCCCCACTATGTAGCTGTTCCAGCCAAGCTTTCATACCCAAACAATATCACATTCTGGTCTTTTATAGCCCATGAGCAAACACTAAGCTTGTTCGGTGACGAAGTTTCGGTCCAGGCCGACTAGCGGCTCTGGCTCGTTTTCTACCTCTTGGATACTGCGACAAACAAAAATAACAGAATGAAACAGCGTCTGAATGGCCTCTGCCGAAAGCGGTCCTTGATTTATCTTAGCGACTCGCTCTAATATTTGATTCTCCCGCTGTGGGCGATGCACTGTACGGCCACCTTTGGCGATGCGTGCCTGGAGTGCCAGCTGTGCGCGCTGGTTCAATAGGTCTACAATTTGGTCATCGACATCATCGATCTTTTTGCGTAATTCGGTTAGCTTTTTACTGTCTTCCATCGTGACATGATACCGACCAATAATAAAAACTGCCTGAAATCCCAGGCAGTTTTTATGCTTTTTAGAACGAAACTACTTGGCGTTCTTGGCAATAATCGCCTCTGCGACATGACCGGGAACATCAGCGTAGTGGTCCAACTCCATGCTTGAACTCGCACGACCCTGGGTCATCGAGCGCAGGTTGGTGGTGTAGCCAAACATTTCGCCAAGGGGAACGTAGGCGGTGATCTCTTTTACGCCAGCGCTTAGGTCTTCCATGCTTTCAATGCGGCCGCGCTTACTGTTCAGGTCGCCAATAACGTCACCCATGAATTCCTCTGGGGTAACGACGACGACCTTCATGACAGGCTCCATCAATACAGGATTGGCTTTCTTGACACCTTCCTGCAGACCCATCGAACCAGCGATTTTGAAGGCTAATTCGTTGGAGTCGACTTCGTGGTAGCTACCGTCGTACAGCTCAACCTTTAGATCAACCACTGGATAACCGGCGATAACACCATTGTTCATGGCCTCGATAACACCTTGTTCAACAGGCTTAATGTATTCGCTTGGGACCACGCCACCCTTGATCGAGTTGATGAACTCCAGCCCCTTGCCCGATTCGTTTTGTGACAGACGCAGCCAAACATGACCGTACTGACCGCGACCACCAGACTGGCGAACGAACTTACCTTCAACTTCTACAGCGTCTTTCCGGATGGTTTCACGGTATGCAACCTGTGGCTGACCGATGTTTGCTTCGACGTTGAATTCACGTTTCATTCGGTCAACGAGGATTTCCAGATGCAGCTCGCCCATACCGGAGATAATCGTCTGACCGGTCTCGTCGTCCACCTTAACGCGGAAGGTCGGGTCTTCTTCGGCCAGGCGCTGCAGGGCCAGACTCATTTTTTCTTGGTCGCTCTTAGTCTTGGGCTCGATAGCAATCGAAACGGGTGGCTCTGGGAAGGTAATACTCTCCAGAACAATTGGATTGGCAACATCACAAAGAGTGTTACCGGTAGTAGTGCCCTTTAGGCCAACGATGGCAGCGATGTCACCGGCAGAAACCTCTGTAACGTCTTCGCGCTTATCAGCTTGCAGGCGGACTAAGCGTCCGATACGCTCTTTCTCACCGGTTGAGCTGTTGAGAACGTATGAACCGGCGGTAATCTTACCCGAATAGACACGGAAATAGGCCAGTTTACCCACAAATGGGTCAGATGTAATCTTGAAAGCCAAAGCGGCAAATGGTTCAGTGTCGCTGTGCTTACGCTCGATTTCGTCGCCAGTCTTTGGATGAGTGCCCCAGTTGGTCGAACGATCAGTTGGTGCAGGCATGAGATCTACGACCAGGTCGAGTAGTTTTTCAACGATTACACCCCGACCGTCACCCCCAGATACGGCAAAGAATTTACCACTCATAATGGCGGTACGGATAGCCTGGGTAACTTCTGCCTCGGTTAAGCCCTCTTCGCCCACTTCAAAGAATTTTTCCAATAGAGCTTCGTCTTCGGCAACAGCGTTTTCGATCAGTAGGCTGCGGTATTTTTTAGCCTTGTCCAACATATCGGCAGGAATTTCACCCTCAACCAATTCGTGGTCGGTGAATTCTTTATAAGTGTAGGCTTTCATGCTAACGAGATCGACAACACCATTGATACTTTGTTCGAATCCAATTGGCAGGTGGATAGGGAATGCGCGCTTACTAAGGCGGTTATGAATAGAGTCGAGGGACTTGTAGAAGTCGCCACCGGTTTGGTTAATCTTGTTGATGAAGCAGATGCGAGGCACGCCGTATTTGTCGGCCTGGCGCCAAACGGTTTCGGACTGGGACTCTACACCCATTTTGCCGTCAAAGACAACGACAGCGCCATCCAGCACACGCAAAGAGCGCTCTACTTCTACGGTAAAGTCGATGTGACCAGGAGTGTCAATAATGTTGATCTGGACTTCTTTACCGGTCTTTTTATTTTTCCAGTAGCAAGTAACGGCTGCCGATACAATGGTAATACCGCGTTCGCGCTCCTGAGCCATCCAGTCGGTGGTAGTTTCACCTTCGTGAACGGCACCGATTTTGTGCTTTAGCCCGGTGCGGTACAAAATACCTTCGGTAGTAGTAGTTTTACCGGCGTCAATGTGCGCGATAATACCGATGTTACGCAAATCTTGAATTGAATATTGTTTAC
>DASVXH010000082.1:0-7374 GCA_036392795.1 Saccharimonadales bacterium (SeqCode) | reverse complement strand
GTTCTGGACGGCGATGGGCTCGTGCGGTGCGACTTCGCAGAGATAAATGAATTGTTCATTGTAAGGGGCAGCGTGGTTTTCGACGTAAACCAATTGAGCGGCAGTTACGGTCATACCGGTTTCCTCAAAGATCTCGCGGACCAGACCTTGCTCTGGCGTTTCATCTTCGTTTAGGCGGCCGCCAACCAGGGTGAAGTATTCGCTGCCGTACTTGTTGCGTTTCATGACCAATATGTAACCATTTTCGATGATAATGGCGCGAACCGCTTGTCTCATATCGGCAGTATACGCTTATTGCCGACGATAACAAGTGCTGTTTATTGGAAACTCATCTCTGTTGGAGTATAATTGCGCGTAAGTATGAGTGAAGCGAAATTAGAGGACATAGTTAGTCTGGCCAAGAGGCGTGGATTTATTTATCAAGGTTCAGAAGTATATGGCGGCCTGGCCGGTACATGGGACTATGGTCCGCTTGGCGTAACATTAAAGCGTAACATTATGCAACTATGGTGGAAGATGTTTGTGAGTGAGCGGGAGGACATGTATGGCGTCGATGCCGCTATTTTGATGAATCAAAAAGTGTGGCAGGCGAGTGGACATACAGAGACATTTACTGATCCGCTGGTGGAATGTTCCAACTGCAAGGGGCGTTTCCGTGCTGATAAGATTGATACTTCCAAGTGCCCGACTTGTGGGCAAAAAGGCACGTTTGGCGAGCCGAAGCAATTTAACATGATGTTTACCACGCACGTTGGGCCGGTAGCTGACGAAGGTTCTGTATCGTATCTGCGGCCAGAGACCGCGCAGGGTATTTTTACCAATTTCAAGAACGTCGTAGACAGTTTTTATCCCGATTTGCCGTTTGGTATAGCCCAGCAGGGCAAGGCGTTTCGTAATGAAATTTCTCCACGCGACTTTATTTTTCGTTCGCGTGAATTCGAGCAAATGGAAATTGAATACTTTATCGATCCTGAAAAATGGGAAGACGCTTTTGAGGCGTGGCGCAAGGCTGTTTGGGAATGGACCCGCGCCTTGGGTCTGCCCGACGACAAAGTGCATGAGCTGGAGGTTCCCGAAGACGACCGCGCGCATTACAGTAAGCGCACCATTGACTTTGAGTTTGATTTTCCTATTGGCCGTGAAGAACTACTGGGATTGGCATACCGCACCGATTTTGACCTGGGAAATATTCAGCGCGCCAGCGGGAAGAGTATGGAATATCGCCTAAAAGACGGCTCGAAAGCGTTTGTGCCACATGTGATCGAACCAAGCTTTGGTTTGGAACGCGCCGTCATGGCTGTACTGTCCGCGGCTTATATCGAGGATGAAATGAACGGCGAAAAGCGCGTATACCTGAAATTGCCAAAACATCTCGCACCTGTGAAGGTAGCGGTCTCGCCGCTCCTGAAAAACAAGCCGGAACTGGTAGACAAGGCCCGCGAAGTTTTCGCAGCTCTCAAAAAAGAATTCGGCGACGTCATGTGGGACGACAATGGCAACATCGGTAAACGCTACCGTCGCCAGGACGAAATCGGCACTCCATACTGCGTAACCATCGATTTCCAAACCCTGGAAGACGACACGGTCACGGTACGCGATAGGGATACGGCTGCACAAAAACGCGTTAAGATCAGCGCTCTATCATCTTCCTTGTAGTTCATGTTCAATCTAATTAATAAAAAGGATCTTCAGAAACTTGTACTTAATCCAGGTTTTTCGATTCCCGTCCTTAGTGCTGTTGCCTATATATTGGCATATACTTTCGAGGCTAGCTATTTATCCTACTTTGGGGTGAGCCATCAATTCGTTGAGATTACGGTTAACATCTTTGTTCTAGCGGGAGGGGTTACGGCGCTGTGTCTATTCTATCTGCTTACTGTATTGATGCAGTTTGAAGAGGGGCTTATGAAAAAAAGGCGGCGTTTGCGTCGGAGAATTTTACGCCTCACTTGGATATTATTATCGGCTGAGCTTTTAATCGTCGCATATGGACTCTATACAAGTCTTATCTGGTATAAGACGGTGGGGTTAATGTTGGGCTTACCATTAAGTATTCTGGTTGTACTGGTGATCGAACTAACCCCTTACCTTTGGAAGAATCGTGTACATGGCTTTAGGCGTGGACTTAAAAAGGCGCTGAGGGCCCATCGATCAAGACGAAAAAAGACTTCTGTATCTTTCATGTTCTGCGCTAATGCACTATTTGCTGGATGCTTAATTATTGCTATCGGCATAATTAGTGGAAGAATCTATGCGCATTCGCGCGAAAATTTTGCAGTCTACAAAAAAGAAGGCAAGCGATATGCTTTGATTAGAAGTTATTCGGACAAACTAATATTGGCCGGAATGGATGCGCGCGGTAAGCTTAATCGTGAGATGTATGTCATTGTAATAAAAGAGCAGGCATCAATCAGCTTCGAACCTTACAAAGATGCGGATCATCTGAAATAGGAGTGTTTATATGAAAAAGCAAAACGTATTGGCCCTAACCCTAGTTGCCGGATTGTCCGCCGGCTGCAGCGAAGCGGTGCAAGGGCAGTCCGCACCGGAAACGTTGGTGCCGCCCACAGATGCCACCCCGCCATCTGTGGCAATGCCTTCGACAGGAGGGCACATTCCGCCACCCCACACGCCCAATATGGTTTATTTTCAGCCCCGACTACAGGACATGCATAACCTGAAAAGTATGGAAATCCCCAGTGGTCTTATCAAAATGGTGGCCGAACCCGGTGCCGATAATTCCTGGACAGCAGACAATTGTCGCTCCGATAACGCCACGCGCTTTTTAAAAGAAAATCCGCATGTCAGTCAGGTGCTAACCTTTAGCTTAGGTCGTCTGGGCTTAGACTACACCTTGCAAAGAATGACTCCGGCCCAGGAAAAACAGCTAGATTATGCTTTGGTCATCGCTCCCGGCAATAAACAAGACTTCACCGATTCCTGCGATAAACCCGAGGCGTCATTCAGGATTTACGAATGGCTGAGCGACAATCCCGACGCACATCTGACATTTATCGCCGACGCTCGTACCGCTCAAGACAATCACCGTGGCCTACGCGAACTTTACTTGAATCATCCGGCGGCGAAATCAATTTTCGGACAGGTAACACTTTGTACTTCCAGTCTCGGCCATGAAGACACCTGGAATAGATTTAAGGGTCTGGCCGTGTTTGATCCGATAGATCAGCCAGGTGAATGTCCCCAAGATACAAAATGGGTAGACTGGACTACCGGATAGCCAAATCAAAAAAATCATTTTTCTGTACGCCCAGTGTGGAATAATATAGAAGTACATGGGAGCAAATATACATGAAGCGGTCCAGCCTTCTAGGGGCGGACGAAGAACTGGTCTGGCAGTTGTGCTCACTTTGTTGGGCTCTCTTACGGCATGCGGTAGTTCCGAGGCAAACATTTTGATCGGTACTGGTATGAGCGAGGAGCAACGTGACAATTATATTGATGTGCGCGTTCTGGGTGGATATGAGGACCAATCGCTTTTGCGGTGGATGATCAACCACCCCAACAAGCGTCCAACTCGCCTAATTCCTCATTTTAAAGATGGCAGTGCGGGCTTTGAAATAGAGTCAAAGGAGGGCGATAATTCTGGGATTAACTGTGAGCGCGTGGGCGACTATAGCCCGGATGCACTTATCAACCCTATGAATTATGGTCCGCCGGCTCATAGTAGATGGATGAAGACGCACGATAAATATAATGTCATCTTGGACATTCCCATTCCTAGCCCTCAAGCTCCGGGCTTTCTGGGTTCTATAATTTGCTGGGAAGGAACAAAATAACTTAATGAATGTTCGTGATCCAAAATCTGAGCCGCCACGCGTCTTTGCCTTTATAGATAGTCAGAACCTTAATCTCAGTGTTCAGAAACTGGGCTGGAAAATGGATTGGCGTAAATTTCGCCAATTTCTGAGTACAAAATATGGTGTATCCAAGGCCTTTATGTTTATCGGGTATATCCCAGAAAATGAGGCGTTATACGAGCAAATGCACGATGCCGGGTACGCAGTGGTACTAAAACCTACCTTTGATCTAACTAAGCCACGCCCCGAAAACCAACCGCCCGAAAAGTCCGCAGATGCCGAAGATAAAAAACCAATCAAAGGAAATATAGACGCTGAATTGGTCCTATGGGCTATGAAGGAGATGAGTAACTACGACAAAGCCATAATCGTATCAGGCGACGGCGATTTCTACTGCCTAGTTGAATATCTGGAGGCAAAAAAGCGACTACTTCATCTACTTGCACCTACGGGACATTATTCAGGATTGTACAATCGGTATGAAGACTATGTAGTGCGTATCGACCAGTTCCGCCGCGACTTAGCCTACTACGACTATCGTAAAAGGAAAAAATAACCCGACTAGTTCTGTTTTTTGCGGTTCAGTCTATAGAGTCACAGCTAAGCTTAAGAATTACTGGACAAACGCCACGGCCAAAGCGCATACTAGGCACATATAAACATTCACGGAGGGTATATGGAAGTTCAGGTAAATATGTGGGCAGTACTGCTGGCTACTCTTTCGAGCATGGCGGTGGGATCTATTTGGTACGCCCAAGGTGTTTTTGGCAAGATGTGGATGAAACTTGCAAAAGTTGACCCTAAAAAAGACGGTGGTTCCGTATGGATGCCACTCACGACTACCTTTATCGTTAGCTTTCTAACCGCTTACGTATTGGCTCATGTAACATATCTGTCTCATGTATACTTCGATAACTCGTTTCTGCGGGATGCTTTGTCGACCGCATTTTGGCTCTGGCTGGGATTTACGGCGGCTCGTTTTATTACGCATGATGCATTTGAAGGCCGTCCTGCAAAACTAACACTTCTGAATGTGACGCACGAACTTGTCACGCTTCTAATCATGGGATTAGTTCTCGGCCTGATGCAGCCGTAGGCAAACTAAGCTACAACTGAAAAATACCGGTATCCGAAGCTAAACTTTCGGATACCTTATTGTATCTGGCGACTAAAAGGCCATGTGTAAAGGGTAACTATCCCCTCAAAACACGCAAACAGATTCGCCAAGTGAGCAAGAATGTAGTAAAATAGACAGCGGCCAGTAGCTTTTAGGCCATTCTTTGCAATATAACCGGCTTTGAGAACAGAAATGAGTAATTTCTGTCTGTAGTTAGTTATACCCTAATACAGTTCCTTAAAGACTATCCTGACGATGACTATTGTCTGGAAGAATTATTTAATCAGCGCTTCAGTAACATGCCGTACTGCCCTAAATGCGGCGTAGTAGACGCCGAGTTTTGCCGTGTCAAAAATAGACGCTGCTTTGCCTGTGTACATTGCAGGCACCAATTGTACCCAACTGCGGGTACCATCATGCATAGGTCAACCTCGTCACTACAGACTTGGTTCTTAGCGATCTACTTCTTTTCAACGTGTAAAAACAATATTGCGGCCAAAGAACTGCAACGCCATACCGGCGTAACATATAAAACTGCTTGGCGAATGGGCAAACAAATACGTATGTCTATGAAGCAGGATACTAAGAAGCTGACTGGAATTGTTGAAGCCGACGAAACCTGGGTAGGAGGAAGGAGACGCAGCACGAGCCTGCCATGGAACAAGCGACCCGTATTGCTTGGCGTTGTTGAGCGTGGCGGCCGCGTATCTATCGAGGTAGTAGACAGCGCTACGGCTACTACCGCCGTTCCATTTGTGCGTAAGCATGTAGAAAAAGGTTCGGTACTTAATACCGACGAAAGTGGAATCTACCACCGAACCGAGAAAGATTACGACCGTAAAACGGTGGTTCACAGCCGCCGTGAGTATGTGCGTGAAGATGTTTACAGTAACACTATCGAGGGCGTTTGGGGCCTTTTGAAACCTTCTTGGGCCGGGACGCACCGCTCCGTTTCGCGGAAGTATATGCAGTTATACGCAAACGAATTCTGTTTCCGGTATAACCATCGGGACGAGCAGATTTTCCCTCTGCTCTTGGAAGCGGTGGCGCAACCTGTTGAAGTAAAGCCTTAAATCGTTCGCGTTCATCCATGAACCGATAGTAGCATCCATCGTACGACATCAACAAATTGTCTTGTCAAACTATGGGGCTATTCCAATAAATTACAACGCCCTGACCTGGTATAATTAAGGGCAATTATGAAGCTAATTTACATCGATGAATCTGGTACGTTTAATGACCAACTGTCCGAGGCTGAAGCAAAAACAAACAAACGAAAGAGTCTATATTTTGTGCTCTCGGCCATTATTGTGGATACCAATGATTGGGAGAAGGTATTCGGCCGGTTCAAGACGCTAAGACACGACCTGCGACACAACTATGGTATCAAGCAGTCTGAGCAAATCCATGCATATGAGCTAATTGGTGGAAAGGCCGTATGGAAGCATCAGCGATACATGCACATGACAAGCGATAAGCGCCAGCGTTTGCTCAAGTATATGTTAACTAATTATTCTTTTTGGCCTGAGATATCCATAATTACAGTCGCCGTCCGTAAGTTAACCCAATACCAAACGATAACGCCGGAGACAGCGCGTGAACGCGCCTATGAAAACCTCTTTAACAGAATTGATAAGACATTCTTTAACGAGTATTCGCCTGAAACAGATAAACATCCTTATATCGTGGTTAATGATGGGCAAGAAGATAAGGCGGTGATTAAATATCTGCGCAAAATGCGTGCATTCAATAAGGTGCGTCAAACGGATGGTACAACTTTGGACATTAAAGTCAAAGGTCTTGTTGAAGATCCACTTTTCAAAAGCTCTAAGAACTCCTACTTTTTACAATGTGTTGATCACATAGCATATGCGACGCTACACCTATTCGATCAACGGCTTAATCCCAGCATCGGCACGGACATGCTCAACTCCGGCATATATGATCGACGGGGCATTAAAGTTGTCCATTATGAAACTTCCAAGCATCTGCCAGGTATTGTGATTGTTCCAAAATTAGCAGAGGCCGACGTCCTCAAACTACGACAAAAGAGCCTTGGCAAATAGCCCCGGCTCTTGTAGTTGCGCAGGAGTTACCCGATGAACAGGACCCCTGGGCACTTATTATTGTAGCACAATGCCAATGCTTATTTAATCTCAAAAGATGCCAATAAGATAATTGATTCTGATACCTTTCTCATTTTTCTCAATTATGTATCGAGCCGTGAGGGTGTTTTGATTGACAACCCTCACGGCAATGGCTTAGAGTTTTACCTTAACCCCGCTACTATATGCACTATCATGCAGCACCGCAGTAACCGGCGTAACTCCGGCGGGCAAATCGAATAAAATGTCACCGGTAACGCTATTGCCAGGATTAATCTGGTCGTACCAGGTGCTCGCGCCCGCAGGTGCGGCATAAATAGTGGCATTGCTGTCA
>DASVXH010000081.1:0-14070 GCA_036392795.1 Saccharimonadales bacterium (SeqCode) | reverse complement strand
TGTAGGTGTTGCAAATCTTTAGAGGACTGTACTGCTAAAAAAAGTGTGGAGTTGCCAAAACTGCCCATGCCGCTGTAGTGTACATTAAACGCGGGGGTTTTTTGTGCTAGCCCTTCCAATAATGCCTGTAATTTCTCGATATCTTCCAGGCTGGCAACAGAGAACGGGCGCTTTACGGTTATATGAGGGGGTTGTGCGAGTCCGTCAAAGTTTTTGGTTGCATCCGCAGCGGTTAATTCCAAAAATCTAACGGTATTAGATGTTTTGGTGTCCAAAAGAGCGCCTATGCCTACAGTAAAGCTCATATATTTTTTTGTACCTCTCGCCCGATTTTACGGGTGTATTCCAGCATTGCAATAAGATGCTGTTTTGTTGTGTTGGGATTGCCGCTCATAAAGCGCAAAGGGTATATAATCTCTCCCTTTTTAATGATACCAGCATCAGGGATGCTAAATTGATGCAGGTGGTAGTGGCCCTCACGCAGCATGGTGCCGTGAATTGTGCGGTTGAGGTTGTTAAGCTGATCAACTGAAAGATTTTTGTTTCCGCCGGTATAAACAAATGCTACCGAATTAATATCTACCTTATTGATAAGCGTAAAGTCGGTTGTTTCTGAAATAAGATCGGCGAGGTCTAGAGCTAATTGGTGTCGTGCATCGATGATACGCCCAAAGCCTTCCCGCCCAAGGTGTTTGATGGCGAACCAGAGCTTTAACGACATCCAAGGTTTACTGCCAATGAAGGGTGTTATCTGTCCAAAAGCAAATTGTTCTTGCATGATAAGGTCTGATGTACTGCTGACGGTGCGCATCTTAGCCGGGTCTTTTACAAGCAGGCTGCTTATAGTGTACGGAGCATTTAGTACCTTGTGCGGGTCGGTGGTTATGCTGTCAAAGAGTTCAATTCCCTTTAGTTTTTTGCGAAGTTCGTCGCTGAATCCCAGGGAAAAGCCATGACAGGCATCGGCGTGCAGCCAAATAGTAGGATCAATTGATTTTACTAGTGAGGCGACCTTATCAAAGTGTTCGACCGTCATAGTCCGGCTGTCGCCAGCGTACGCCACAAGGCCCATAATCCGGCCCTTATATGTTTCCAGTGTGGTTTTGAGTGCCTGAAGATCATAGCGAAAGCCATCGGTCTCTACCTCTAAAAGCCGATTACCGCAACCCACCCACATCTGAGCGCTTTTGACGCTGTAGTGGCCGATCCCTTTAGGAACGACCAGATAAAAATCGTCATTGATGTGAACACCGGTCTTCATGGTGTCGGGCTTGTGATTCTCGCGGGCCAAAAGGATGCCTATGGCGTTACTGGTCGTACCGCCGCCCGTTATAACGCCTCCCACATCAAAGATATCGCGGACCTCTGCAGGGTTGGAATAACCGACAACTTCCCGCAGCCACCGGATAACCGATATTTCGGCAAAGGTTCCAGATGGGCTGCAAAAAGATTGGTTGATAAGGTTTTGCTGCAAAAAATCGGCAGTCAGGTTGCCAGTAATTGCCGCGATCGAGTTTCCAGCGTCAGGAAAGCCCATAAAATTAGGACTGGCAAAGTTGTAGCAGTATGGCAAGAATCGTTCATTAAACTCTTTTTGCACGTCTTCTAAAGAGATACCTTTCGTAGGCAGTGCATCAATCAGTGCCATTGATTCCAGGTCAGCCGAATCCTTTTGGCGCACAACTTCCCTCAGTTTGAAGTCGATGCCTTGATCTACGGCGTTCATAAAAAGCTCGCGCGCAAATTCCTTATTTGTTTCTGTCAGAAATAAATCAGAGTCGTTCAATTTTTTAAATCTCCTGTTATGGGTTTTATGCGGACGGTGCTGTCTTTATGTAGTCCAGTGGATCGAAGTCTTTCCCGACGCGGTAAGTGTCTGTATCGACTTTTACCAAGTCTTGACCTGCCAGGCTGGCAAGGGATTTACGCAGTATCAGGGACAGCCGGTCCCCAACAGCCGGGTATTCGGTCTTATAGCCTAAAAACATTTCACCCGTGGCGCCTTCATCATTCACGGTTAATGCGCCATGAAGCGAGGCTATATCAAACTCTTTCTTCCCCAACAGGCTTATCGCCAGTAAGGTGGCGGCTTCACCTGCGCGCTGGCGGGCTATATGATAGCGCATCAGATCGTCTCCTATGGCGACGTGCGGAGTGGTAAGGGCGTTTAATGCAAGACGGGCCTTTATGGCTGGACTTTCCAAAAAAGCCTTTTCTTTCCTGATAGCCGGAACCGTAATGCTCGCACCGTTTACTTCAAAACCACCAAATTGAATCGCATTTTCTATTTCGGCTGCTGTGTAGTGAATCTTATTGTGATAGGGTACTTCTTCGTCAAGTTGTCTTCCGTATCTGTCGTGCATGTCCTTGACGAAATGCACGACCGGTTCGATATCGGGATTGTCTGCGTTGTGTGTTACCAAAAAGAGATCGACGTCTGATTGTAGTTTGTCGGGTGCGTATACGCTGCTACCGTATACGCATACATAATCAGTGGGAAAATCTTTAAAATGAGGAGTAAAATGATCTGTTATTTCGCGGGATATCTCTGGCGGTAAATGCATGCACGAACTCCTCTTGATAATAAAGACCAATTCTAAGCTAAAGTGGTTTAAAGATCAATTGTCTCAGGAAGAATGTTGCTACTACGAATTATTTCTTTGCTATGATTACCACATGAGAACGATAAGCCGTACAATTGTGGGCGCATTTATTTTTTCTAGTGACGGGAAAGTGTTGCTTGGTCACAACAAAAAAGGTGGCGTATACCAGGGAATGTTGGTTGTTCCCGGCGGCGGGATCGAAGAAGGCGAGACCCAGGTCGCGGCCCTTAAGCGCGAAATACTGGAAGAAACAGGCATAGATGTGTCTAACGCCCAAATCACTCCGCTCGAAATGGTGGAGTTTGGTGAAAGCGAAAAGACGCTTAGGGAAACGAAGGAAGTTGTGCTTGTAAAGATGGAATTTTATGACTTTGTCGTAAGGCTGCCGATGGAGGCGTCGATGGTAAGGCTGATTTTCGAGGATGATTTCGCTCATGCTCGGTGGTATACGGCCGATCAGCTGCAAAACGAATCCATCGGACCGAATAGTAAGTTGACGTTACAAAAAATCGGTTTCCTGCATGACGCATAATGTAAAACAGATAGAAGCGTATGTGAGTAAGGCATTTGTTTTCTCTTGTATTTACTTGTTGGCGGTCATTGTTGGCGGATTTTTTATCTTGCCCGGTGTTTTTGGTCTGGAAGATTTGCATTTTCCGGTAGTGATTGAATTATTTTTAAAGGTAACGTGTGCTACCGCTGCCATAGTGGTCCCGCTCTCGGCAGTTATTATTCCGGTGCTTAAGATCGCTCAAAAGCCAAAACGATTAACCGGGACTCCCACTGTTGCTGCCGCGATAACTTTGTTTGTCGGGCTGCTTTTTATTGTGTTGCACGGTCTGTACGTAAGGTTAAGGACATGTCCGGCCGGTGGTAGTGAGAGTTGGTATTGTCAAGTGGATGGTAAATCCTATGTCGGGATGCTGGTGCTAGCATTTTTCCTAGCCTGTTTGGCGGGAGGCATGGCCTGGATTATTCAAAAATTTATTAAAAAGCAATAGCCAGAACATAACCCATTTTGTCTCCTTTTCGTGAGGAGGTATGATGAAGCTATGCAAAAAAATCCTACCGTCGAAACCTACAATCGATACGCTCAGACCTATGACCAGGAAGTTATAGAGTTTTGGGATAACTTTCCGGCCAATTTTATTGATGCGTTTGTCGCTTCTCTGCCAGGCGGCGGTAAGCGAATCTTGAATGTTGGCAGCGGCAGCGGCAGGGATGCTATGCTGCTTCGTGAACGAGGTTTGGACGTGGTTTGTGTCGACGCATCCAGTACTATGGTCGAAACCACTACCAAGCTGGGGTTCGACAGTCATCTTATGACCTTTGCAGATGTAGATTTTCCCCCTGATTCTTTTGACGGAATCTGGGCCTATACTTCGCTGATTCATATTCCTAAAAATGAAGCAGCCGATACTATTGCCCGACTCCGTCCTCTGTTAAGGCGTGATGGAGCATTTGCCATCGGCGTCATAGAAGGCGATGCGGCAGGAATGGTCGAGCGGAAAACGATGCCCGGTACCGCCCGATATTTTAAAAATTATGACAGAGACGAACTGCGGCAAATGATAGCACCGCTTGGTTATAATTTGCAGTACGAGAGCGACTATCGGCCCCACAATAGCGTGTATTTAAACCAACTGTACGTGCGGGCGTAACTGTAGGGTGTGTGACAGACCGTAACAGGATATACTACAGCTATGAATAGTAATCCCAATGCAAAAGTTGTGCTTTGTTACGGTGACAGCAATACCTGGGGTCAGAAGGACGACAGGAACGTAGCGGAACGGTTTGGTGCCGATGTTCGGTGGACGAGCCGTCTTCAAAATGTGCTTGGCGACAACTTTTATGTAATTGAAGAAGGTTTGGGTGGTCGCACAACCAACCTTGATCACACCGATCCTGCAAAGCCAGGGCGTAATGGATTTACGTATTTTGTTCCATGTATACTTAGTCATAATCCCGACGCGGTAATAATTATGCTGGGAACAAACGACATCAAAAAACAGTACAACAGACCGATCGCAGATGTTGCGCGTGCTTTGGGCGAGTATGTTCGCTTTACTAGGGCTGAGCGGCCGGGCGCCAAGATTTTGCTAGTATGTCCGCCTGTCATTGATGTAGCCGCACCCAAGTTTGCCGAATATTATCATGATAACTTTGACACCGAAGCAGCGCAAAAATCTATAGAATTGATTGCACTGATACGAAGTTTGGCCGATCAAACAGGCGTGTCATTTTTTGATGTTAATACCGTAATGCATACGGGCCAGGATGGTATTCATCTGAACCAACAAGCGCACGATGCACTGGCGAACTCCCTGTCAGAAATAATTAGATCACAGTAATCTCCGGGCTATACAATTACTGACCTTATTTTTAAGGTATAATACCGTCAATGACGGAAAAACAAAAATGGCTGGCGCGCAGATACGTGCTATATCGTATATTTACGCAAATGTTCTTTCTTGGCGCGGTCTGGCTATATTTTTATAGACTGTTTATTACGGATCAGCAGGTTGGTTTGCTAGACGGCATGGCATTTGCTATCGGCTTGATAGCCGAGGTGCCGTCCGGGGCGTTAGCCGATAAATTCGGCCGCGACAAGATGGTTCGTTTAGGGCAAATGTTACTTGCCGGCGGTATTCTGATTCAGGCGCTTGGCAGTAGTTTTATGCCATTGTTTATAGGTCAAGTAATAATGATGATTGGTTTTTCTTTTACCTCTGGCGCGGACGAGGCCTTGTTTTTCGAAAAGATGGGATTTAAGCGCGAGTCGACGCATTGGCGTAAACTGGTGACACGAGGTTCCCAGGCGGCGCTAACAGCAGGACTTATTGCGACTGCAGTTGGTGGCTGGCTGCACACAGTTAACCCTCGCGTTCCTTGGCTCATGACATCCGCGGCTTTTGTGATAGCGACATGCCTGATCTGGCCAGTGAAAGATACCAGACCTAGGCAGGGTCGAGGCAATTTTTCGGAAGAGACACGGGACTATCTACGCGATATTAAAACCGGATTTGCGCAATTCCGCTTGCCTACGCTCAGCCGCTACGTGCCGATTATTATGACAATCCAAGGGTTGTTCTACGCAAGCGGCTATGGGCTGTTGCGTATTGTGTTGCTGGACCGTTTTACTTTTAGTCCGTTTTGGGGTGCGATCGCTGTGACGGGCTCCGGTATTATCACTGTCGGTGTGCTGGCGCTAACACATAAATTTGCCGACAGATTAAGCGAAAAACGCATCCTTGTATTAATTGCATTATCTGCTGCATCGGCATTGGTGCTGTCACTCGCAGATGTGGGATTGTGGGGCTTTGCGGTTATAGCGGTGCTGTATATTGGCGAATATGTGCTTCAGCCATTTATGAGCGAAATACTGAACACTCACGCACCCGAAAAGCATCGCGCTACGGTATTATCTGTGGCCTCATTTTTGAGGATGTTGCCGTATGTACTGTTAGCGCCGGCCATCGGCTTCCTTAATACTAATCACAAGCTACATTACTTTTTGAGCGTTTGGACGCTATTGATCTTGGCTGCGGTGGGATTGTATGTGTATCGCAAGCATCGCGATACAACGATAAAAGTTGACGACGTGACCAAAATGGAAACTGTTATTTAATGTCTTTGGTAAAATTTGCTACCATTACATAATGACATTTCAAGTACCCGATAAAACCTCGATAAATACCGATGAATTCAAACCAGAAGCCAATGTTATTCCATTTGCGCCGGAACTTATTGGCTTCATCCTTGAAGATTTAAAGATAACTACTTACCGTTTTGGTAAGAAGTACGATTATCTACAGGTGGGCGATACGGTGGATATCCAGGATTCATCATCGAAACAGATTGTTGGCAGAGCAAAGATGGTGTTCGACTTTAGGTTAGTGGATTAAATTATGTCTGTCGAAATAACCTATTTTGTGCACGGGACCACCACTGATAATGAGCAGAACTTGGCTACTGGCTGGCGGCCGGGCGAGCTTTCGGACACGGGGCGGGAACAGGCTGCGCAGTTAGGAAGGCGAGTAGCCGACCATCGGTTTGATATTGTATTTTGCTCTGACCTGACGCGGGCTGTTCAGTCGGCGCAACTGGGCTTTGGTGACAAATATCAGATCATCGAGGACGATCGATTACGGGAATGTAACTACGGCGACTACAATGGCATGTCAGCCGAAGCGTTTAAGGATAATATGGAACTGTACATCGACCAGCCCTTTCCCAATGGCGAAAGCTACCTGGATGTAGAGGCGAGGATGGCGAGTTTTGTGGATTTTTTGCGTGCAAATTACGATCGCAAGCATGTTGCTATTGTGGCGCATCAGGCGCCGCAATTGGCTCTTGATGTACTGCTTGGCGGCAAAACCTGGCCCCAGGCCATCGCCGAAGATTGGCGCAAGACCAAATCCTGGCAGCCAGGCTGGCATTACGAGATTAACTAGGTTATGCTTATGCTAAACCATGATTCCCACGTTGCCGTTCGATGCCAATACGCCTGGTGCTAAACGTTTTTCATTAAAAAAACGACACATCCTAATTATTCTGTTGAGCTTGTTTGCGCTGATCGCGCTTTTTAAATTGCCTTATGAGGGCAATATCATAAAAAGTCACGACCTAAAACGGGTCGACAAAATCCTGAAAGAAAAATACGAGGTAGATCGGTCCTATCATCTGGGTTCGGCACAGGACTGTGCTGTATCTGGTCCAACCACTTTCGGAGAGTTTACCGGGGTTCATATTTGCCATATAACCTTTGCCAAGGCCTACTATCCGCGGGTAGAAATAAAGCCGGCAACCGGGATGGACTACGAATACGTCTACAACCCCAAGACCCGCGATTACGACGGAATCCCAGGAGAAACATTTCAGTACGAGTCTATTCAATATCTTGGCAAGGATATCTTTGACTATATGCATGAATCTGATCGCCCCCGATCGTTAAAGGTTGTCGAACTAGAGGATAGGCTGAGCTTAGGGCGGCTAGATAGACTGTACTTTGGAGATGTGTGGCCGGCTCATAATATTGAAACCCCCAAGTCCTTAGTTGGAAGGTTTATATGGCATAATCCTGCAGATAGTCAGCTTCTGCCTCCCCCGGTAGAGAAGCTAGCCAATGATATAACTCAGCACGTAAAGGCTGACGAGCCCTTAACGAAGGGCGCCCCTTCGGTGAGTGAAGCGCTAAAAGAGGGACGGGCACCACTTGTCGTGTTTTTTGAACTTGAATATTGTCACAGTCCGCCCATTATTCTGTTAGACAAATTCTGTATGATGCCTAAATTCTAGCTGTAGATTCTAGACTTCGACGACTTCTAGATTGTTAAAGTAAGGCTGGAATTCTTTTAGGCGTTCGATGGACGCGCTTTGCGACAGAGCTGCGTACTCGGCGATAGCCCGTTGCAGGTCAGTAGTAAGCTTGTGATCTTTGCAGAACTGCCGAAATGCAGCATCGTCGATCAGCTGCCAGAACGCCCCAGGCAACCCGGCGTGGAAGTCTGGATTAGCCAACATAAAACGACTGGTTAAATACTGCTCGTAGGTCGGTAGGTTTTTAGGGTGAAAATACAAAATTTTCGTATCAGGCAAAGACCGTAGAAGTTCATTTAGGGTTATGGGATTGCCAACGGCGCCGTCGATGACTATCTTTTTTCCGCTTTTTTGGTGCTTTGCTATTTCTTGTTTTGCCGCGGTGATAAACCGCTCGATCCAGTCGGGATGATTGCGTAGCCGGTAAATTTCTACAAAAACCTGCTTTTCGTCGGGTAATCTAAGTGGTTTAATTACTGCGCCTGTAACGATCTTGTCCAGCTCAACTATCTCGTAACCGCAACGCTCCTTTAATTTGGCGGCAAAGGTCGATTTGCCGGTAGATGTCTTGCCCGAAACATACAGTGTTGCAGGCAGGGTGTTTTTGATATGGGTAAAAGCTTCGTCGGTCGTCATTAGAAGATAATACCAGATACTGCTTGGCGTCCAGAAGGGCCGCTGCTAAACTGATTTTTTAGAACTAACTCTACCAACAAACGTTTCTATGATTAAATTCAATAATTTTCCGCCGCGTTCCGGTGAAGATATCGCTTTTACTTCTTATTCTCATCTAATAGTCGAATCACTGTCGGCGGAGAATGAGGATCCAGATGCTGTAGCAGAAGACAGGCAGCGGTGAACCATATCTAGTAGCCCGTGGCAAAATGTGCCTGAAGTTGATATAATGACCTCTAGAAATTGGATAATTTTGGGAACGTACGCATGTCTGGACATTCAAAATGGTCAACAATTAAACGCCAAAAGGCCGTAACCGACGCCAAGCGAGGCGCGGTCTTTACCAAGATTGGCAACCAAATCGCCATTGCGGCCCGCGGCGGTACCGATCCGGCTATTAATTCTAATTTGGCGATGGCCATCGAAAAAGCCAAAGCCGCCAACATGCCCCTGGCCAATATCGAGCGTGCTATCCAACGCGTAGCCGACAAAAACGCAGCCGTTTTGCAGGAAATTTTGTACGAAGGCTATGGGCCCGGCGGCGTGGCAGTCCTGGTAGAAGTGGCAACCGACAATACCAACCGTACGTATCCAGAAGTTAAATTAGCCTTCTCCAAACACGGCGGCAATATCGCCGAAAAAGGCGCGGTGGCTTTTCAATTTGACCGCAAAGGGCAGATTCGTGTAAAAGGTAGTGGCGATGAGCTGCTGATGCAGGTGTTGGAGGCGGGTGCCGATGACATGCAGGAAGACGGCGAAGAATCGGTTATTTATACCGATCCCAAGGCACTCGCCCAGGTGCGTGACGCACTCAAAGCTGCTGGCGTGAATGTTGTCGAAGCCGAACTGACCTACCTTGCCAGCAACACCATCGAAGTCACCGACAAAGACACCGCGGGCAAGATCATGCGCATGATGGATGCCCTGGATGACATCGACGATGTTACTGCTACGCACGTTAATTTTGACATCGCCGAAGAATTGTTATAGTATTTCCCTCTAAGAGAATACAATGTCAGGTTATATTAGTGTTAGCGAAATTCAGAGCAGACAGGAAACCGACCGAGAAGGATTTTTAGAGTGGAATATTAATCTGCCGTCGCACGTCGATCAAGAGCGCCTGCAAATACACGAAGGACGTGTCAAGCTGATTGGTAGGTTCGCTGGCTTTGGCGGTGTCACCGTGAGCGAGTATCAGGGCAATGTCACGACGTATGATGCGCCGGCGATTGGTGGCATATTTAATGATGGTACGGCCGCTGCCGCAGGCACAGCCGCCGC
The DNA here is from genome assembly GCA_036392795.1 of Saccharimonadales bacterium (SeqCode). Classification (GTDB taxonomy): domain Bacteria; phylum Patescibacteriota; class Saccharimonadia; order Saccharimonadales; family UBA4665; genus JARIHD01. Next base: position 4,192 of record DASVXH010000081.1, on the reverse strand, counting down.
CACTGAAGCAAAGCGCGAGCGATCCATGCTGCAATATGACGGTCCTGTTTTAGCACAAAACTACTTATGGCCGCAGGCGACGGTTTCGATTAATCGTGCAGAGGTTGGTAGTCGTGTCGCGACTCATGTACGAAACGGCCACGACGATCAAAAGGCATGGGCATACGAATTAAATGCTTCGCTCCAGCGCGGTCTACGCTCTGCGGCGAAGCAAAATATTTATGACAAAAATGATCCTACAGACGTTTTTGGGTCTTCAATGACAGCGACGGCTCTCATCGTTGGTTCATTGCCGCCTGTTAACACTCTTAGCATCTTTCCTCTGACCATTGCCACCATCTACTGGGGCATTCAGTATCGGGTCGAGTCTCTGATTAATAATACGTCAATGGAAAACCCACCGCGCTTTATAGACCGGCGCTGGAGTATTTTTCCGAGTGTTAGCTTTAATCCCGACCGCTATGCGCTGGCGAGTCTGGTAACGACGCTGCCATTGGTTCGCCATCGCTCTAAATAAACGCGCTATACTAAAGCTATGAGAATCCTTGGTATCGATCCTGGCACTGGCATACTGGGCTTTGGCGTTATCGACGTCCAGAAGGGTAAAGTACAAATGGTGGACGCAGGCGTTATCCGTACCCCTGTCAAGGAAGATGATGCCGTGCGTCTGCTGACCATTTACGAAGAACTAACAGATATTATAGCCGCCAATAATCCCGTCATTATGTCGGTCGAAAAATTGTTTTTTGCGCGAAACGTAACCACGGCCATGACCGTTTCGCAGGCGCGCGGCGTCGTGCTGCTATGTGCCCAGCAGGCTGGCATGCAGATTTTTGAATACACGCCCATGCAGATCAAGCAAGCTATCACCGGCTACGGCAAAGCCGACAAGAAACAAATGCAAGAAATGGTGCGGGTCCTGTTAAGTCTGGCAGTCGTTCCAAAACCCGACGACTGTGCCGATGCCCTGGCCGCTGCACTAACTCACGCCAGTACTGCCCGCTTGGCATAAAATCTACGAAGAAGAATCCGGCCTGTCGCCGCCGATTCTGTAAACCGGATAGAAGCGCTGTGAAGTAAGACTTGGTTTTAATGGTACCGGCTGTCCCTCGGCTTCGGGCCAAACGTGGTATATGGTTGGGTTCAGTGCTACGCCAAATTGCATGTCAATTCGTACTCCTTGGCTGCTGCCTGATAGGACTGTCGCTACGGTCGATTCAAGACAGGCGAACCGTCCAGGATACTGCCGACCCAGGTGTACTACCACTGCCCCAATACGCTGAGCCTCTTCAAAAGTAGCTGGCCGTTGTGCTTTTTCTTGGGATCGCCGAATTCTTCTGTCCACGTCCGGGAATGGGCGATTTGTTAAGTGGATTGCGCGAACAATGTCTTTGGCAACGAACAATGTATCCAAAAGAGATGGTGATTTTTCTGCGGCCTGACTAGCTGGGGTGTCGTCAAATCGGATAGCATTTTCGGGAGTGGCCTCGATAAAATCACGCCGTTCTTTTTTTGGTCCAAAACCGATAGCCCCTTGATTGATCAGTTGACGCAATCGATGATCACTAAGTGTTCGAATGTCGCTTATGGGTAGGTGGGGATATATTTTTGCGTAATAGTCGTTTACTGCTCCGACCTCACCACATTGATTAACGACTTGTAAGAGATGAGCTCCCGCGACCGGAAGTGCCCGGTATCGTCCCCGGATTGTGTCCATAACGATCGCGCCACCTTCGTGGAAAACGGGGTGAATAGTATCCGGGATATGAAGAGTTGATCTGTCCTGGTTGGATCGAAGGGCCATATCCTACCAGAAGAATTGGGTGTTGGCGTCTGCGTTGCCGGATGGGGAACTTCCCAGTGTTTTTTCTGCCACACTTCCCGTATCAATAACAACAATTTCCTGCAAGAGAACAGATAGTGGTTGTGGATCGGCTTCAAAAGAAAGTTCGGGGCCGGAAAGGGCGAGCATATTGCATTTCATAAGGGAATCTCCGTTGATAATATTGAATCTGCCTATTGTAGCGCTACCTGACCGCCGTTGACAACTCTATTATCTACAATCTGACAACGTCTGTCATAAGCAGAATGTGCAATAATATATACGATGATTGCAACACTGACTGGCATCGTTGCCGAAAAGATTGGAGAAAGTGTAGTTTTAGACGTGCGCGGCGTTGGCTATAGCTTGCTAATGCCCGCCGAAGATTACGGCTTGCTACAAACGGGCCATGAAGCCAAGGTATACGTCTACGAACATATCCGTGAGGCCATGTTCGATCTTTACGGATTTGTAAATCTGGACACCAAACTATTTTTCGAGCAGTTATTAGGTGTAAACGGTGTTGGGCCAAAAATGGCACTAAGTGTTCTGAGCATCGGATCAGCCGGAGAGGTGCGCCGGGCAATTGCCGGCGGTGATACCAAATTTATCCAGGGGGCAAATGGTGTGGGCAAACGCGTCGCCGAACGAATCGTAGTGGACCTAAAGGATAAGGTAGGGCTGGCTGGTGTAGACCTGGCTTCAACTGGTTTGCTACAATCTGACGCCTTATTGACTCAGGACGAGGCGGTTGAGGCCCTGGTTGCTTTGGGTTATGCACCCCAGGATGCTGCTGCGGCACTGCAAAAGATACCTGCCGATCTGTCCACCGAAGAACGCATTAGACGTGCCTTGAAGAGGGGCTAACCATGATCGATCGCATCGTAAACACCGGTATAAGCGACGATAGCCAGCATGAAGAGCAAGAACTGGAAAACACACTACGGCCCAAAGATTTTGCCAACTACATCGGCCAGCAGCGCTTAAAACAAAACCTGAAACTTGCCATCGATGCCGCCAAAAAACGCGGTGAGCCACTGGATCACATTTTGCTATACGGTCCGCCGGGCTTGGGCAAGACTACCATGGCCAGTGTGATTGCCAACGAAATGGGCGCGCAAATTCGCGTCACTTCTGGGCCGGCTATTGAACGCGCCGGCGACCTGGCCAGCCTGCTTACCAATTTGCAAGACGGTGACATGTTATTTATTGACGAAATCCATCGGCTAAATCGTTCAGTCGAAGAAGTATTATATTCGGCGATGGAAGACTTTAAACTTGATATTATGCTAGGCAAAGGACCGAGCGCCCGCAGTCTGCGTCTGGATGTGCCCAAATTTACCTTGATCGGTGCAACAACCCGCACCGGTGCTCTGGCGGCCCCTTTGCGCGACCGTTTCGGAATGATTCACCGTCTGGAATTTTATAAACCAGAAGAAATCCAGCAGATTATTGCCCGTGCAGCCGACATTTTGAACGTGCGTATCGAGTCCGATGCTGCCAGGGTGTTGGCCCATCGAGCCCGCCTTACGCCGCGCATCGCCAATCGTCTGTTAAAGCGCGTGCGCGATTATGCCGACGTAAACGGCGACGGCATAATCGACACCGTTATCAGTAGCAAGGCACTACATCTGTTAGAGGTAGACGAACTAGGACTGGATCCTGCAGACCGCATGTTGCTATTGGCAATCATTGATAATTACAAGGGGGGTCCGGTCGGCGTAGAGACGCTGGCCGCACTGACTGCCGAAGAGCGCAGCACTATCGAAGATTTTTACGAACCTTACCTAATGCAAATCGGTTTGCTTGAGCGAACGCCGCGCGGCCGGAAGGTGACGCACAAGGCATACCTTCATTTAGATAAGCAGCGACCAGTGGAACAAGGCGCCTAAAGCCGGTTCAGCCTGCTATAATAGCCGATATGAACAATAGTCAAAACAATCCTTCTACAAGTGGTGGTCAAAGCTATGACAAGCCCGTAGCATATGATGCCCAAGGCAGACCCCTGTACGCTCACCCGCCGCAGCAACAGGCCGCACCGCAAATGGTCTACATGGCGCGTCCGATGAATCCTGAAAGCCCGGAAATCCCGGCAGAAATTCAACGTCGGGCCGAAGAGTCGCGGAAGCGATATCCGCATCTGAATTTGAGCCACGGCGAATACATCATCTCTGCGGTCAAGCGCCACCCCATTGGTATCATTTTTATTTGGGCAGGGATTCTGCTAACTATCGGTGTCTTTGCCGGTTTTTACTATCTGATGTTCGTTAATCCGAATACGGCGGCCACAACTACTTTTGCCGGCGAGGAGGGCGCCACATCGCTGGGAGCGGCAGTCCTGATAATGATTTCGGTACTGGCTTTGCTGGG
>DASVXH010000080.1:0-15173 GCA_036392795.1 Saccharimonadales bacterium (SeqCode) | reverse complement strand
TGGCTATTCAAGCAACTCGGTGTTCCAGTCAACTATTCAGTCGGCGCAAAATTCAGTTTTGGCGACATGGGCGAATTTAGCGACCAGGCCGAATATTTTATTTATGAAGCAGACGAATTTGACCGCAATTTTCTGGCGTTTAGACCCCACTTGGCGTTAATTACCGGCATAGACTGGGATCACCCGGACATCTACCCTACCCGCGAAGAATACAATCGTGCTTTTCGCCAGTTCATTACACAATCAATTCACACACTTCTATGGCACGGCGATACTAAACGGCTCGAACTGTCGGCAACGCCCAACCTTACCATTCTAGACGAGCATGATCCCCTCATCGACACAAGCCTTACATTGCCCGGCGGCGTCAATCGTCTGGACGCCTGGCAGGTGGCGCACGCCGTGGCAGAAGTTACCGGCCAACCCCTAGACAGACTCATTAAACAATTAAATGACTTTCCTGGCGTTTCCAGGCGTTTTGAACGATTGGCGCCAAATATTTATACCGACTACGCACACACGCCGCCCAAAATTCGCGGTGCCCTACAAATCGCCGAAGAGACAAAGCCCGGCAAGGTAGTGGTTATCTACGAAGGCTTGCACAACACCCGTCAGCACTTTATAAAAGATGACCTTCGCCAGCTATTTGACGAAGTTAAGCAGATCTATATTGTGCCCAGCTATTTGGCTCGTGAGGACCCCCGTCTAAAAACACTCACTCCTTCCGATTTGATCGCCCTATTGAGCCCTACCTCGCAGACCAAGGCCCACACTGCGCAGCTGGACCCCAACCTCATGCAGACCATTCAACGGCATGCCACAAATGGCGATCTAGTCATCGCGCTGAGCGCCGGTGGTGGAGGTAGTCTGGATGAATGGCTACGAAAAACACTTTAGGACAAAATAATCCAGCAAATCCAAATGCCTAGATAAGCGCGGCGGCAAAAAATGCCGCAATGATAATTATCAACATAATCCAAAAAGCTGGACCAGGGATAATAGACGATTTTTTATTGTCGGCAGCCAGTTGATGCTGGGGATCGATATGAGTCGGCATGCCCTGCGGCAAACCAGGAGTAGTCATTCCGCTACCCAGCGTACTGTACGGCTGCTGGCTGTCCGTGCTATTATATTGGCCCTGTTGTGCTCCCATCAGGCCAACCATACCTGCCGCAGCCTTACTGCTACCGAGGCGGCTGCGAATAATCTCTTGCTGACGCTCACGTTGGAACCCCTCGCCATAATCACGTGAGTCGCTCACTACCTCTCCAGTGCTACGCCGGATATCCGTCCTAAACCACTTATTGTCCACTTGTTTGATGTCTTGATCGGCGGCGGCCTGAGCTGCCAGCTCCTGCTGCTCGGCAATGGCGGCCCCAGCCAGTCGATTTTCTGAACCTCGCGCAGGTAGCGTGTTAGGACCGGCCAACGCTCGGCCCGCACCTTCAACACGTTGCGTAGGAATGACAACGGATCGTTCAGCACCACCGGACACTCCGACAGCGGCCGCGTTTTCCTGACGTTTCTTAAGCTGCTGCATTTCTTGCAGCTGTTGTTGCTGCTGACGCTCCAAATAATTTTGGCGATTCTGCATTTCTCCCATATTCTTGGCGGTCTGGCCTTGCAGCTGATTGATACGACCGCCCAGTTTCTTGCGCGTACGGCGATTACCAATCCAGTTACCCAAACCCATCAGGCGAGCCAGGGGGTCGGCATTTTTGGTCCGCAGCGTATTTGCGGTGGCAATGCCGGGCGCTGCAATATTAGGGGCGCTGCCAAGCGTATTCGGACTTGGCCCAGGGGCCCCACTGCCAAAATAGGTAGTATTGGGGTTGATGGGCGGCATATTACCTCCCGAAGTGTTCCCCCCTATGCCGCCTGTAGGCGGACGGGGCGGCAATGGCGGCTGTGCCCCGCCTCCAGGGTTTGGCGGTGGCGTATTGGGCGCATAGTATGCGTAGTGAGGCACCTGGTTGGCCGTTGCAGCCTGTTGATTGGGACTAGGAGGCACAAAATTGGGCTGCGTCCCCTGTAAAGGCGCAAAGACAGTCTGCGGATCGTCCGTATCTTCTATGGAATGTTCGGCCTGATGTTCAAATAAGTCGCCACTCATAACATTATGATTTGAACTTTGGGCATATACCGGCGACATAGCCATCTGCGGGAACGGTGGGTCTTTGTGATGGTCTTCGATCACGGGCAGGTCCCCAAACGTATCATGGCTGGGCATTTCGTGGCTAAAGGCGGCCGACGGCTGGAATTCGGAACCGCTAGACACTCCGGAATGGGGAGTAGTATCTATGGCCTCGGCTTGTGGCAAAGTTGGATCCATATTACCAGCCAATTCATTATCACCGCCTCGCTTAGCCGCCTGCTCTCTTTCTTTTGCTGCCGCCGCCTTAGCCAGCGCTTCCGCGCTTGGAAAAGCCTCACTACCCAGTGCGCCGTGAGGGATGACCGGGCGGAATATTCTTTTTTGCGGCGGTGCTGCGTTTGCCGTTTTTTTGTTTTTCTTCGACGAAGTCTCTTCGGATTCGTCGCCATCAGTCGTAACTATCTCCGATTTTTCACTTTTACTGTCTTTTTTGGTGGGTTCCTGATCACGATCAAAGAGTAAGATCCCCTCGTGAGGGATGAGCGGAACAGGTCGTCGTTCGGGCACTGACGTCTCGAAAGGACGCTGCATGGCTTCAGGCGGTGGCACGAAGGCTCGAAAGTAGCTTTCTATGCTTTTTTTCGGCTTACCACTGGTGCTATTGTCGTCTTCGCTGGAATTATGCGGATTTTTTTCCATGGCCTTTAAGGACGTTTAGTGACTTTTTTATTATACCTGGTTTACGAGTCCTAACTATAGAATATTTTACGTTCTCTTGCAAGTCCTAGCGATTATCGCCGGACCCTTTCTGAACGCCACGCTCTCTGCGGCTCGCCAGTTTGGCTACATTAGTTTCGGCGATTTCGTTCATGGACAGCCCCAGTAGATCAGCAAAAATACTTAAATACCATAAAACGTCACCAATCTCTTTGCCCATCTCGCGTTTGTCTTCTTCGGTAATAACACCACCCCGGTATGCGACTATCTTTTTCCATTTTTCGGCGATTTCGCTGGCTTCACCACTAATACCCAGTACCATAATGGTTTTATCCATCAAAGGATCAGGATGCGACAACAAGGTGGTTAATGCTTGCTTTTGATACTCGTCAAATGTCATCGGAAACTCCTGTTAATTAACTTTTATTGGACCTGGGCGCAACACTTCCACAGCGCCCGCTTCGCTAACCCGGATAAGTGTCGAGGCAATACTCTGCTCTATGGAACCGCCATCTACATAAAAATCAACAGTATCGCCAAAATACGCTCTCGCCTCGTCCAAGGTGGTTGCCGTGGGCTCGCCCGGCATATTAGCGCTGCTGGTCAAAAGCGGGCCGGTTTGTAGCAGCAATTCGTGAATGGCCTTATCTGCCGGCACGCGGACTGCCAGCGACTGTTTTCCTTGATCAAGATAGGCCAATTCTGGATTATCGGGCAAGACAATACTGAGCGGGCCGGGCCACAGCCGTGCGGCTTCGGGCAAATGCATCGCCTGAAGACCCAGGCTAATCAACTGATCAATGCTTGCAGCGATGATCGTGCCAGGCTTACCCTCGCGATGCTTTGCGGCGTAGAGCCGAGCTACCGCACCGCTGTCCGCTGCCCGTGCGACAATACCATACACTGTATCGGTAGGCAGAATACCGATCGCGCCATTTTGTAATAAGCGCACAATCTCCGCATCAGTAACCGAAGTTTTAGTGGTCATATTTATTGCGACTGCAGATAAATGAGAATAGTTAGTGCCGACAGAGCGATCATAACAAAGACGGCGCCAATAATAGCACCCATCGGTAAGGGCATTTGGGTAATAGGAGGAGTAGCTGGGGCAGCAATTTCAGACTCTTTACTGTCGACTTCCGTTGCGACACCGCGAGCGTCTATAATTTCTTCGGGTGCTGAATCTGGGGCGGTCGCAATGGGCTGCGGTGGTGCAGGTACCGGGGCGGCAGCAACATGCTCTTGCGGCTGCGATGACACGTGGTTCATGGTATGCGTGGATTGTGGAGCTGAGTGGACAGCAACGCCGGGCTGAGGTCGCGGTGCGGTTACGTCCATAACTGGCTTTTGATTGTTCGTCGGATGCATCTTTAGTTGTAGTATATCATGCACTTAGCGCATAGGTGCCATCAAAAGCAGCAATTAAACCTTCGGAGGTCAGACTCTGCAGCACCTCAAGCAATCGCTCATCATTAATTTGCCGCGTCAGATCCGCGGCCGTCATCGGTCCCGCTATCAGAGTACGCAAAACCTGCCCACGGATCTGACGACGTGACCCCTGAAAAGTTGATTGCTTTGTATACGTTTTACTGGCGCGCGACACGTTTCCAACTGTTTGTTTTATGTGCGTCCCATAATCCATGAGCGCCCAATACCACTCGCGCGGGGCATCCTGAGGCAGAGCTTCCTGAATAATGGGTAGCAGCGTCCTGTCATCAACTCCGGACTGATCGGACAAAAAATGATGGATAAACACCGTACGAATATTCGTCTCGATAAAAACCACCGGCCGGTTAAAAGCATAGGCCAATATAGCACCGGCAGTGTTTGGACCAATGCCGGGCAAGGATATCAACTCTGTGAGCGTATCTGGCATTTTTCCGTTGTGTTTGCGCGCCACAAAGCCAGCAGCCTGCCACAAAAATTTGGCCCGGCGGTTGTAGCCCAGCCCATTCCACAATTTTAATACATCCGCTAGTGGCGCTCTGGCCAGCGTTTCGACATTTGGAAATGCCTCCAAAAATTTCTGATATTTAGGAACAACCCTCGCTACCTGCGTCTGTTGCAGCATAATCTCGGAAACCATTATGCAGTACGGATCAAATTCTCCTTGTTTGTTGGGCAATCGCCAGGGTAAATCATGACGGCCTTGATCGCGGTAATAATCCCACACCAATTTTTGAAAAGAGTTCTGGTCGGTCACGTCTTCTAGCTTAATATATTTGGGCGTAGCCGTATACTGCCGCGACATCGGTAATTTTGCGCGGTTTGCCGCCCAAAGTACTCACGACATATTCGGCCGACTCGCCGCCAGTAACAACGCGAAAGGTAATCATTGAATCGGACAGCCAGCGGATCGGGTAGGCCATTCCAGTCATCGTAGTTAGTGTTTTGACCTCGCCACCATCGGTACCCTGCACAAAGAGCACGGTTTTACCGCCGCTTATACCCATCCATGCCGTTTGCTGGCCGCGGGTATTATTAACCAACTGCAAGCCCGCAGTATTGACGGGTGATTCGCTGCGGGTCAGCTGTTTGGTATCCAGCGCTAGCGCGAACCAGCCTTCGGGGGTCTGCACGCTAATAGTATGATAATCGGTACGAATACCGGTCCATACCTCTTGACGCACCAACTGCTCTCTACTCGAACCATCGGGCTTGATACGAAATAGTCCAAGAGCAGCACCCGCATCGTCGCTGGAAACTGCATAGTATAGATAACCACCCGCGCTCAAAATGGCGTTGAACTGATTTGCCGAAGCTAACTGCGTGCGAGCATTATTTTCATAATTGTAGGCGACGAGTCGGTTACGACCAGGGTTAGCGGCACTGGCGCCGGCAATCGTCGAGCGATACACGAGGCGTTTGTCCAGCCAGTCTACCAGCTGAATCTGCTGGGCCCGATCAACATGATTACTCGTTCCCCGTTCAATGTTTATAAAGGTCAGCGAATAGAGCACATAGCCGTCGGCATCCCGTGCGCCGTCGCGGGTCGAAACCCAGGCCGCTTGCATATTGTCCGGACTTACGACCAAACTGCTGCTGCCATTTTCTTTACCGGTTGCCGCTAGCAGCAGTTTGGCATTTTTGCCATCCAGGTCCGATGAGTAAACGTCTTGCTTGCCGCCCGTCTTACTCACATAAACCACCCTACGATCGGGCACCAGCGTGATCTGTTTTTGGCTACTGGATTCGGCATCCAAAACAGCAATCTCGGACCGGTAGCCATTGGCCGTAATAGTCAGCGATAATGTAGTTACATCGGTGTCGCCCACAGTCAAGATTGCCTTGCCATTATTGTCTGATTTTGCACTCAAAATTTGAGCGTCAGCCTCGGCACCAGCGATCGGCTTACCCGAAACATAATCGGTAATAATGAGTGTGTACTGCGTGCCCACTGCTCGTAATTTGAACTTACCCAGGGGATTGCTGCCCCAGCCGATAGTGATCGTTTGTTTTTGGGGCGCAAAAGCAATGCGTGAAATAGTTAAATCGTAGGTGCCTAGCTTTAGATCCTGCAAGCGGGCAACACCATTACTATCCGTACGTGCCTGTTTATCACCCAGTCGGAAAGTAACGTGTTTGAGCGGCAACTCTGTAGCACTATCCACCACCATTATCGAAGCCGAACTGCGTACGCCAGCAGTGTTAAGTACGGCGTAGCGCGCCCTTGGAATTACCGCTACCGCTGCCAGGAGCCCAATCAGGACCCCAATCGTTAGCCAACGCGCAGGTTTGTTGCGCCACCATCGAGCGATAAAACGGCCAAGTGCAGGTAGCCCACCCTTTCGCGGCGACTTAACAGCCGCACGATCTTGCAGCGATACTCCATCTTGGGCCGCCAGCAAAACGTCGCCTTCTTTATTCACAATGTCGTCGACTGCGGCGTCGGTTTCGGGATCTTCAAGCCGCGGATCTTCTGAATTAATGTCGGTGTTCGAAGCTGCCTGCGGCGCAATCACCTCGTTCCGTACTTCGGTCGCATCAGATTTTGGCGCTTCGACTTTGTCGTGCAGGCCATATTTTTTGGCTATTTCGTGAGGCACCTCGGGTGCACTGGCTGCATCCCCGTCATCAGGAGGATCGATCGGTGGGCTGACCTGGTGTAGCGTTTGTTTTACGTCTGGCATAATCTACATTCTAGTGTAGCAGAAAACATAAGCCTTTAACGGTCAAATTCGCGAAACAACTCTCTTTACTGGATAGAAAGAGTCGTCAGTATGGTCTTGAGACTTTTGCCTACAATCACCTTGCCCGTCCACTCTGTCGCGGCGAGCGTCAAGGGAGCAACCGCGCCGCTACAGGCTTCGTTGGGGCACTGCATAAAGCTGGCGGTTATTAATGGATCAACGCGCACGATATCCACCATGGGCACGGCCTGATCTTTTTGATAGCCGATGTCACCAGTAATATAAATTGCGTCGATACCCTGTGCGCTGCTACTGGGATAATTCACAAAGCTCAGATACGTTTGAGCCCGCTGCGTCTGTGTGGGTTTGGTGTAGGTTATTTTTTCGGAATCCAGCATGGCTACACCATTACCCTTGGCAAAATCTTTGATAGTGGTTTGTTTGGGCTGAATCAGCACCTGGATCCGGCCATTAAGATTCTGCCCGCTTGCGGATTTAAGCTTGATAGCTTTGGACGAAACCAGCAGCCGGCCGTCGACTTCACTAACAACCCAATCGTCGGGATAATCAAAGCCAAGATTAAAAGTTGTTGAATCGTAGTGCTTGGTCTTTAATGGCGCAGCCGGATCTTCGCTTTCGGGCATTTGGTTTTGAGATTGCTTGGCGGTGGTCGTCGGTTTAGCAGGCTCTTTTTTGACCAGCAAGAACCAGGCGGCAGTTCCAACAGCAGCCAGCAGAATAACGCTCACTATAATCAACCACAAACGACGGCGTCGCGGCGATTCCTGGCGATTATGATCGGCATTGAGACTTTTTAGATAATTGATGCGGGCCTGGCGCTCGGACTCTTGCTGACTAAGCGGCAGCTCCGATCCACGTTGCACGTTCGAATCCTTGACGGGCGAAGGACCGGGCGAAGATTGGTGCGCTTCCATATTTTTTAGTATAGCGCTATTTTGTCGTTGTCAAATAGGCTGGCTTACAAATTATCCAAATTGAATCGGTTCCAGACGTATTTGTACGGCAGCTCGAAGCTGCGGGCACGCTTTTCAAGCACTGGTCATACCACGCCACCTTACGGCGCTACTCTGCGGCGGCGTTATCCGGGAACGGGGGAGGGTCCTTGCTCGGGTTCGCTGTCAGATGGTTCGTCCGTAGCCACTGGTACCAAAACAGGTTCAGGCGTCCAGGCTGCCACCAACTGACGGTTTCCGTAATTAGGAGTCACAACCCCTGTCGATTCGCCTAATAACTCTGTCAACAATTGTTCGAAAGTTATTATTCCTACAAATTCTTCAAAACTGTTAATTACAATCACCAAGCGCTGGCCGGTCTTTTGCATGGCGGTCAGTACCTCTGGCAGTGAAAAGTCTTCGTGCACAAAAGCCAGATCCCCTTTGACCAGATCAAACACTCGTCCGCCTTGGCGCGCCCGAATGGCATCGCTCATGGCGAGCGATCCGACAATGTTTTCTTTAGTATCCTTATATACCAAAAATGAGCTGAGCTGCTGTTTGTGCAGCTGATCCAGCAGCAACGGGCCCACGGTCTCATCCGCACTAACCAGATGAGCATCGCTGCGAGGACGGGCAATATCTGCCGCTCGCCTATCGCCAAACTGCATGGCACGTTGGGCAATCTCCAAGTCTTGAGGAGAAATACGATTATCGGCCTGTTGTTTTTGGGCAGCCAACAGGTTGAGTAGGTCCTCTTTTTCATAGAGCCGGCTATGATCTAGAAGGCTGCGCAGACGAGTTAGTTTATGGCCGAGACTATCTAATAGCCCATGGGCACGCGACAAGATAGCCACCATAGTCGGTGCAAACCAAACCGCCAAATGAGCACTATTTTGCGTTAGCTGCAAAGAAGGCAAGAGCACAAACATACTGATACTTAAGGCCATTACCACTAGAACAGACAGCCAGAGCGCCAGGTTCGGTAGTAGCAACGCCAAGCCGAGTGAAAAACCAATAACAATCACCGCCCACAGCAAGAGCCGGGCTGCCGCACCATAAACGGCAACCCGATATAAAGGCGTAGCCAGCGAATCGCCGCGTGCGGCCAACCGCTTCAGTTCTTTTACGGGTAAAGCGCTATAGAGTCGCTGCAAGGCCAGTGCGCCGGCCGCAAGCAGCAGCAGAACGATGGCTACGGCGTTTTCAATCATATATGTATGGTATCACGTCTGACGTACCCAGCTAATATTGGGCAAAGGAGTGCTATACTGATTAGCAAAAGGAGTTATACAGGGATGGAAAAACGGTTTTGGGTGATCATCGGTGTTATCATCGTGGTTTTTGTGGGCATACTTATGCTCGGCGGCAAAGATGACAAAAAAGACACCAATGGCGGCAATGGCACACAGCCAACAAATCACGTTAAAGGCAAACTGGATTCCAAAGTGAAATTGGTTGAATATGGCGACTTTCAGTGCCCAGGCTGCGGTTCATATTATCCGATCGTTAGTCAGATCCTGAGTAAGTACCAGGATAAGATCAGTTTTCAGTTTCGCAATCTGCCACTAACGCAGATTCACCAGCATGCGTTTGCTGCCGCCCGTGCAGCCGAGGCCGCCAATGCCCAAGGAAAATTCTGGGAAATGTACGACATGTTGTACGCCAATCAACAGTCTTGGTCGGCCAGCAGTCGGCCCACTGATTCGTTCAAGCAATATGCTACTCAGCTTGGCCTGAACGCCGACCAGTTTCAAAAGGATTTCTCTAGCAGCAAGGCCAACGACGTCATTAATGCCGACATCGCCGCATTTAAAAAGACGGGTCAGTCTCTGGGTACGCCCACCTTCTTCCTAAATGGCAAAAAGATCAATCTAAAGGATGTTTCCAGCGACCAGAGCGTGCCAAGTTTTGAGAAGTTTGCCAAACTGCTAGACGACGAACTGGCTAAAAACTAGCACGGCACTGCCAACGACGATATCCTTATACCTTGAAGTAATGGGCTATACAGCCATCAACCAGACCTAAAAATTACTCGCTCCACCGCCAAAGGACCGCCAGACTTGTCTCACCGGCCAACCAGGCCCAGTGTTTTTGGGTCTGGTTGGTGGCCTCGACTTAGGTCTTTTAGTACTTGATGAATTCTCGCCAGGAGGGTCGCCGCACTTCGACAGTAACTCTGGCTGGCTTGGATCTGATAATCTTTATTTTCACGGACATAGGAATACTCCTCCCACACGGTAGAAATTGACCGAATTTTCGGGCCAATTTACAGATTTTTATTTGTTTTTAAACCTCTTTTTGTCTCTTACACGGGTCTCACCGCAAAGTATACGAAATATACTACACAAGATGCTTATGTTTGTCAACTGCTTGTGCTAGCTATTCACGTTTTATGTCTTTTTTGTCGCAGTTAATACAAACTTTACTACCCTTGGAATCATATAGAATAGTTTTTTCCTTACAGCTGGGGCATTTGCGTTCGGTGTCACGGATAATTTCACCATTTGTGGCTTTAAGCCCGAGCTTTATAGCCTTTTGGGCGTCATCGGTCGTGGATTTTTCACTCGCCAGGCCGCACGAGCCGGCACCGCAAAAACCGGCGGCTGGCGCCCCTGCCTGCACACTCTGCCAAAGTCGCTCGGCCAGCAAAACGTCCCCACGCGCTTGCAATGCCTGATATTCGCGGATACCCTGGGCGGTTTTTTGGTCAAAAACAATTTCGGCCCGGACAGGGTCGTCCTTGACCTTTTCCAGTAGCAGGTTAGTGACAAAGGTGCGTACCAAGGCATTGGCCGCCCAGTGGTCGGTGCCGTCTTTTTCCAGCCGAATTAGGTAGTCGGAAAGCGTTGCAGCATCGGCTTTGAGCTTCTTTTGGCGCGTGGCGGCTTCGGCAGGAATAGCAGCGTAGTTGCGCGGATGATCGGCGTCAACTTCTACGCCGCAAAATATGGTCTTGTCATGGACTTCACCCGCTACTGTATCAAGCAAACGAGCGAAGGCTAGCACGCCATCGCCGTTCATATTTACCAGCTGCAAAGCGCGAACCTCAACCTTACTAGGGTTTTGATCCTGTTGAATAACAGAGTTACGACGCAACGCTTCTACCACGACGTCGTGTGTTATGTATTCACCGGACATGGCGAATTCTTCTTGGTAGCGGACCGTGGGTCGAATAGCGACACTGCGCAATTTGAGCTTCTTTTTCTTTGGAGCGTAGCCGCCAAGATCGTTGCGTTCGCCACGGTCGTAGGCCTCGATTGCCCAGTCAGCACACTCGGATATGGTAGTCACTGTCAAAGCCCGTGCTTGTCCATGATCGGAGGCCGGGGTAGTGGCTCCTTTTAGTGCAAGTGCACCAGCGTGACGAACCGCTTTATAGGTGCGCTCTTCTACGAACTCACCCACGCGGTATTGCTTTTCCTCCGGCTCGGCCATAGGGCTCAGACCTTGGCGAACCATGACGTCCAAGGAATAGTTTTTATATGTAAAACTATTCAGCGCAGCATTAAAAGGCTGTTCAAGGGGCGCAAAGTATTCGCTGTCAGCATCCTTACTCCAGGCTTCGGCCAGTAGGCGCTGACAATCTACATCCAGGCTTTCTTTTGCCTCACGGTATGCAGTACTTTTTTCGCCACATTCTTTCTTGGCCTTAATAACGCGCGCGGCAGAGCTGAGCGGATCGACCGTCCAGGGGACCTGGTCGAATTCGCCGTCGCGCAAGTGCTGCATACGAGCCTCCATAATAGTTTCAGCCTCTAGTGCAGCTTCGGTGCGGGCAACAAATACACCGGGTAACACGTCGGCCCGGATCCAAGAGTTTTGTGCAAATTCGGACCAAAAACTATTAACCTTGGGATTTGACGCAGGCTCTGGCAAGGCATCGGGTTCAATGGCTAAATCTCCACCAAATTTCTGCCAAAGCAAAACATCGGACGACTGAAATGCCGATTGCTGCTCTTGTACTAATTCCCCCGATATCATAAAACCTGCTTTTTGTTTTCCGAAAGCAGGGTTCTTCTGGTGGTCTTAAATAATACCTGGTTCCTGCTTCGGGAATATGGTTGATTTGCTGTATCTGACTTTGAGGCGATAATACCCCTTACAGTTGCGGCACAGTGCCGGAATTGAACTTCGTATACCTAAAAATTCGCACCGGACTTCCAGCTTTTTGATTGTTAAAATCTATACAAATAGTAGCATGCATAAGCGCTATATGTATGGTGTTTTTTTGCCTACAAAACACTACACCTGTAGCATGTTCATAACTCAATCTCTATTCCGGTAGACGACTTTTGAGCTTGCTCAGACGAGGGGCAAAGCTTTGGGCGGCGCCCTCCAGACCAAGCACGCGCAAGGCACCGATTAACACATACAACTGGTCCATAAATTCAGCGGTGAGCTCCCCGCTATTTTCGGCCTCCGCAAAAAAGTGCTCAATCTTTTCGACCAACCACTTTTCTTCACCGGGACGGATGGTATTGCTGGTTACTTTCTGCTCAACCTCGGACGACACCACCTCCAGTGACCGCGCCGAATGATCGCGCTTGCGTAGATGCCCCCGCTTTATCAGATTGCCCACATGCAACGCTACTGTTGCAACGGAGGTATAGTTCAGCCCGGTCATGATTTCGCGGTAACTGGGACTGTAACCATGTTCGCCGATGAACTGCTCGATAAAGTTCAGCAGTTCTCGTTGTTTTTTGGTTGGTCGGACGGTATTAGCCATGCTGACTCCCCTTTCCTTTACGTTCGACATAAAAGACCCAAAAGCGGTACCATAGGTAATTCCAAACAGTAAAGAAGCCGGCCGAGATAAAGAAGCCAATGTAGGGCGACACACCCACAACCTGGAGCCCCCAGATTATAGCGTAGTCTAGTAACAGGTTAAATAGCGTGATCATTGCATATTTACCAGCAATGCGGCGCTCGTGACCCCGTAGTTTTTTGTTATTAAACGCCCAGTAACGTTGGATCAGGTAATTGAGTGTCCAGCCGATGATGTCAGCAGCGATTTTTGCATACAGCCAGTTCCAGTGCAGGCCGCTATAACAGAATGCAAAGACAAGATATCCAGACCAAAAATACACGGTTCCGCCCACCATGTACTCCAGAAATTGGACAACATTACGGCGAGTAGGTAGGAAGTCTGCGCGTTTCATGTATCTTTTCAGTATACCCTACCCGCAGGGTACCACCAGGGGCGGCTTTTTAAGGCATCTAATTTTTGCGGGTAGCCAAAAAGATGGCGCCCAGTGCCAGCACAACACCGACAGCGGCAAAGGGCAAAGCCCATTCGCTGGTGGCATTGGTCGGTTTGACGGCGACAGCTGCTTCATTAGTGATTTTGGTAATCGAGAAGGGGCCGGAAGTAGAGAAATCGGGTGACCCATCTGCTTTCTTGGGCTGTTGGTCTTTGGATAGATCCCAAGCAACCACTTGCCCGCCTTCGTAGGTTTGGTACGCCCTCCAGTGCAATTCCCCTGTCTTGGCCGGCACCTGCGCGCTAAAGGTAAAGTCATCACGAAAACCCGTCGGGATAGTACTGCCGGTCCAGGTGATTGATTTGACGGTCGCAGTTTCGCCCTGCCCATCTTTTTCGATGTCTATTTGCCAACCCGGCTTAACTGTTGGCGAGACATGCTTTAAACCGTCTGGTATGACCACCTTGAGTCCAGTCACGGGTATGTCTTTTTCATTTGGGGTACTGGCTGTGAAGGTCTGAAAACTGGCCGTCAGCACTTCGGCTGGTTTAACCACAACGTGAGCCTGGGCTGTGCCGCTCAGGAGCGCCCCACAAATAGTTACAACAGTCAGACCACCTAGTAAACGCTTTAACATATATCCTCCTTTAAAACTTCTGTGCCTTTGCATATGCCAATAATGTTTTCCGCCGATTAAAAACGGTCATCATGATAACTAACAGTGCTATCAGTGCGGCGATCACACCAAATTGTGCCCAGAAGGGCGTAGAAACAATTGACGTAGCGGCTTTTTCTCCACGTGCTACGCGCTGACTTTGCCGAAAGGTCAGTGTGGGGGACGTGCCATTCACGGCTTCTGCCGATAACACTATTTCGTACGCACCTTGCCGCGGAAAGGTATAAGTAGCGGTAGCGGTACTGTCGTTAACCTGAATTGGTACGTACACTGCCCGCTCCTGGTCGTCGATCACCTGCAGCGTAAAGGCATGCGTTTTTTTAGAAACCGCTCGGCCTTCCATGGTAAAAGCAATGCTACTCTGTTCGCCCGCGATTGGATCGTCGTCTGGAGTAATGTGCAGTATTGCACCGATGGGGCGGCTTTCATCACTAATAAGTACGTGTGCGGCAGCGGTTCCAGGCAGTAGGCCCAGGCATAGCGTCAGTAGGATCAGAAATTTCTTCATCACTGAGACTCCCCCAAGTGGTGATTGCCGCTCGGTTCAAGCAAAAGTGGCACGACAAATAATAGGCCGACAAGCATGAGCCATAGTCCCATCGCCAAAGCATTCTGTCTGGGCTGCAAACGAGGATATCTTTTTGCCAGGTTTCCGGCAATGCGTAATGTTTCCAGGCGGAATAAAACTATCAACATCACAAAGATGACGCCTTTAAAACTAAGGTACGACATATGCGTGCCAATTAGCCAAATATGCAATAGCACCAACAGACCCCCAAAATAACCCCAACGATGCAACCATTTCCAGCGCGGATATGTCATAAAAGCGATTACCTTATTGAAGGATGTCGCTGCCATGGCAATTAAGATTACCAACGCCACTGTGCCCATGCCCGCAGCCAACAAAAACTTTGCCGGTAGAAGCGTTAGACCACTAAATCCGCCAATCTGACCAAACAGAGCCACCAGTACATGAAGCAAGGCAAAGTATGCGGCCGAAACCCCTATCGCCCGGCGGCAAAATACCAAATATGGAATACCAAAACGATCGCCCAGCTGCCGCTGCAACGGTGAAATAATTAGAGCAACATACCACAAACTTATACAAAGATATCCAAATACCTGTTCGATTCGAATGTACAATAACTGGTCACTCGGTACGGTCAAACGCAACCAGGAAGTAATCAAAACACTGACGGCAACGACTGTCGACAATATATAGAACCGCGGATTTTCAAAAAGAATTGCTGTTTTTTTGGCCGGAATCATGGACGACGGCACCTACTCTTTGGATTTAGATTTCTTGCTCTTTTTTGCTTTTATGAGCGCAGATAAACGGCGTTTAAGATCCCTTTTTACAACCGTGGCAGCTCCTAACCCCAGTATAAAGCCAACTGC
>DASVXH010000079.1:0-21799 GCA_036392795.1 Saccharimonadales bacterium (SeqCode) | reverse complement strand
CCTCGGTATATGGTCGTCCATCGTAATGGCGGGCCATAGCACGCCCCGAAACGCCATGCCCCACAACCAAAATCGTATCTTCCTCGAAGGTGGCAAGCCACTCAGCCGCTCGCGCCGAACGCAGCTGTAGATCTGCTGTTTTTTCTGCTCCGGGGACCGTATCGAAGCCACCTGGGAACAACATTTTTATATCTTTATTTTTCATACCTATAGCCGAACCGGCATGGCGCTCATTTAGTATTGGAGAAGTTGCAATTCTGATGCCGCCCAATAGTAAGGAAATTTTTTGAGCCGTCTGCAAGGCACGACATAAGGCGGAAGAGGCGATTACGTCGGGGCTAATACCTTTTTCTATAAGCAGTTCAGCGGCAGTTTGCGCTTGGGCGAACCCTTCTGCTGTTAACGACGCTTCAGGGCGGTTGCGAATACCATTTTCTAAGTCGTCCGTTATTCCATGACGACAATAGTAAATTTCTTTCATATTTTCCCTCCATTAAATTGTATATTGGCGCCACAAAGACCGATACGCTCAACCTCTTTTGATATAGAACCAACTAATTGCTGGGCTTGTTCTATCCTTTTCATGAACATCGTCATACCGGTTTCTACTACTGTTTGCTCAGGCGGATGCTCATATGCAATGGGCAGTATGGTCCAGGGCAAACCATCTTTCATAATATGTAGCTTAGGGCAGTGGATTGCATCCCATGAATCACCGTAAAGACTCTCATAAGAGGTATAGTAATCTATGGCTCGACTACTTAGTATGGTAGGGCCCCAGCCAAAATCGTTTTCAATATTAAGAAGATATCGCGTTGCTAATGAAATGAGATTGTAAGACATAGCCTGTTCAGGTGGATAAGACGCAAGGCTATTTCGCTTAAACATCACTAAATCGTACTGATCATGATTGCGTATAGCTATCGAGTCGCTTAGTAACGGAATAAGTGGATATTTTTCTGACTCTGTCCATACAATTGAAGCAGATGGCGAAGTTAAATCCTTCGCCGCTTGCAGCGCCTGACGTTGAGCACTCCCCATTCCAGGTACGCGCTGAGGAATAACGGTGACATTTCTTCTTTTCATCTGTTCAATATATTCAGGTGGCGATCCTGCATCTACGGCTACAACGGTAATGCCCCGATCTCTGGCGGCTTCAAACGTCTTTAAAGTGCAGGCTGCTCGTACTTTTTTGTGCGGCTTATCAAAGCCAACATCCGTAATAGTTGCAATAATCGTTTCGCTCAAGTCGGTATCCCCTTATCTGGTAATATAATAATTATGATTCAAACTACAGATGATCAAGAAATAGAAACCTTCGCTGCTCTAAACGCCATCGTCGAAGCATTGGATAGGCGTTTTCCTGACGGTAATTCAGCCTTCCAGCGTGTTTCGCGTCTTGCCGAAGAATGCGGCGAGCTTGCATCCGCTGTTAACCATAAAGAAAAGATGGGCGTTAAGCAGCAAAAACATGGAGAAGCGAATAACGAGAATCTTGTGAAAGAACTGCAAGATGTATTGCGCTCAACGCTTGGCATTGCAAGGCACTACGGTTTGGAAAAAGAGCTCGAGCAATCAATCGAAGATTTCTATAAAGCATATCAAAAGGACGGCTTTATCGATTAATGGGGAAACCAGTCGTCAAACGTTTGAGGCATCCCATTATGCTTCAGGTCGGTTTCAGAGAATGCCCAGAGATCAACTTCAAATGCTTCACCATTTGGCCTGAATCCAAGTTGGTTTTGCGACCGGATACGCTCGGGCTTAAGACGTCCCTCGATCGAATCACTTAATGCTATTGCCCCAGGAGCTAGCGATTGCATTTCATGTATGCGCAAATCATAGATAGGCTTTATTTGCACCACTTCAGTCTCATTGGCAATAGCCTTAGCTAAGTCGATGTCCACCTCACTCATACTTAGTATCTGCCTTAGTACTGCTTCAGTCTGTTGCCTATATACTTCACTAGTCTTAACGTTAATTCTAAAGCGTGACTGTCCTTCTGATTCCGGCCTCAAAGAAGGTAGCTTAGTAAGCGTCATGAACCCTCCTCTACTTATACCCACTTACTTACTATTTGTTACTTATTTTGGAAGGTAATTTTACATGTAGCTACCTACAGAGTCAAGCTAGTTATTCTCTTGATTCTCTGAGCACTCATGCGTACATTTTATTTTTGACCTATAGCAACACAATCCATGGGGTCATCCGTTAGAATGGAAGAATGAATAGCCGCTTGTCCTGTCAACTTCTAAAACGGTAGAAGATCGTATGGGTGTTCTAATCCAAGCTGCAAAGTGTTCCAGTTTTGGCCCCGCAGGCTCACCATCGTAGGATATACAACAATTAAAGAGCACGTTCGTCGTGTGCTTTTGTTTTGGCTATTCCTATGAATTGTCCGTATGGCTAATATCGCTGCCCATGACGGTGATGTTGCTATTAATAACGTAGCCCAAGACCTATGCAACGCAGACTAGCTTTAAGTCAAAGGCTCAACGATAAGTATCAAGTCATAGGCTTTCGATCAAGGGCACGATTTCTGCCATGTCCCGAACTTCGTACGTGGGGTTGTATGCCCTTAATTCATGAAGGCTGTAGAACTCTTCATTTTCGGGAGGGTAGTACAATATGGACGGAATGCCTGCGTTTGTCGCCGTTTGCAGATCTTTTTTGGAGTCGCCAATAAGCACGCCACGGCTGGCTAGGCCGCCTAAGAGCGTATGCGCCCTATCTATTGATTCCCGGTGAGGTTTTCCATGCTCTACATGGTCGCCTGCTACGATTGCTTGAAAGTGGTCCTCGAGTCCGTGACGCTGCAATGCTGGTTGTAGGTAGTGTTGTTTGGATGTGGTAACAATGGCTTGCCGGTAACCGCGTGCCCCTAGTGTCTGAATGGTCTCCAACGCGCCAGGGTAGAGCTCCGCGTCTGGAAGCTGCCCTACAACGCGGGCGTGGGTTGCATCAACCATGCACTTTGCTTCTGCGAATGAATACCCCCAGCTTTGGATGTCGGCCAGAAAGGCGCCGTTACTGCTAATAACTTCTGCGCGGGTTTTTACAATACCTTCTTTTTCAAAGGTTTTTGTGTACTCTCCAATCCACAAATGTATTGTTTTTGCAATGCATCCGTCCCAGTCCCAATAAATGGCAAGTTCTGCAGTATTGTCGGCTTTCTGAAGATGGTTCCGTATTTCTGACATTGAATTCCCCTCTCTAGTTTGAAAACGAAGAAGCCATTATATCATTACCGCGGCTTACTGGCAGTAAGGACCAGGGAGCGGTTTATAGGAATATCACAACCCTATAACCTCTCATGGTTCTCAAGCTGTACCCAACCTTGATGTTCCAGAAATATTCCTGGAACGTTTTTACTTCTTGGCAACCCTTCTCTTTCAAGTTGCTGCGCCTCTAAAATAATCGGGCGTTTAGTTGGGCTATTGTACTATTAGAGAAGAGATGGAAATTGTACGGCAAAAAGAGTTTAACATAATGGGTCACAATATTGTGGTAACACAGACGCGAGCGAATGTCAGTGGCGAGGATTTGGTTGTGCCGGATGGTCAATGGGACATCATGGCATATACACTACATGGCAATACCCAGATGCTCCTGTTTGATCAGCCATTGCAGGGGCCAGTAAAGGTGCCGGTTGTCGCGGGTCAGCAGCAGCTCATCATTTCTTTTCATGCAGGAAGTTATATTGCGAAGGTTCCACGCAGCAAGCGAGGCGTTCATTTTCTTTTGGTGCAAAATAACCAAACGTTTCAACTGGCTGATCGAACATTTCCAATACCCACTTTTGATACCGTTGAAGATTTTACCAAAGCGCTTATCGAAAGCAATATCCTTGTACAGGACAGGGTTGTAACGCAAGCGGCGCACAGCCAAAAACCGAATGCGAGTACTCGCACAGTGCAGCGTCAGTTCCGGCACGTAACCGGAATGACGCCGCACTACTATGCGCAGGCCGTGCGTGCGCGTCAGGCGTTCTTTCTTCTTCAGCGGGGCGAACCGGCGATTACTGTCGCACACGAACTAGGCTATACTGACCAATTTCATATGACCCATGCGCTAAAGAGGTTTGTCGGAAAAACGCCTCGTGAAATCAAGCGGGATACGGCTAATTAAACCTTGCGACGACGCATTTCCTGATCGAAAGTGTCCTGAGCAATTTTCATTGCGTCTATGTATTTCTGTTCCCCTGCTCGCTTTCCCATCTCCTCAAAACCAACGTTTTCAACACGGGTTTGAATCCACCAAATATTGCCAAGTGGGTCACGGATGCGGGCGCCTCGTTCGCCTGTAAATCCGTCCATTAGTTCGGTAACTGTGGTGGCGCCAGCTTCTAGAGCCTTCGCGTATGTTTCATCCACGTCTTTGGTGTAAATACGCAAAAAAGCCGGTGTGTCTGGCCATGCTTCATTTGCGTCAAACATCAAAAGAACAGAATCTCCAATGCGAACCTCTGCATGACCAATGGTTCCGTCTGGATTAGGAACCTTCAATTCCAGCTGGGCGCCAAAGGCAGCTTCGAGGAACGCGATCAACTTCTCAACGCCACGCACGACAAGATAAGGGTCGACGGTGCCATAGTTCGCTGGTTGCCATTTAACGGGTTGATCATTCATCTTTTTCTCCTTTGTTTAATTACATTTTTCATTAAACTTCATATGACTCTGGAAAAGATGTAAAAATGCGTCAATACCAAACTCTTCGAGCTGACGGCTCATTTTTTGCTATAGTTAGGCTATGAGAATCCTTTTTATCTGTGACGGCAATGTTGCGCGGAGTCAAGAGGCCGAATTATTTATTAATACCCTCTCCAAGGGCAAGCATCAGGCGGTAAGTGCTGGTGTGAATCCTAAGATCGGCAAGCCAATCGATCCTACTGTTGTTGAAGTTATGAAAGAAATAGGCTATGGCATGAGCAAAAGTGTTCGTAAAGAGATTGATAAGGCGGTCGTAAATGAAGCGGATATAATAGTTTCCTTTAAAGCCGCTGAAGAGCTGCCTGAGTTTGTAAGGTGCAAGGATAATGTACGTTATTGGGAGGTGGCTGATCCCGCCAGACAATCCATTGAATTTCATCGCGAAATCCGTGACCTTGTTAAGTCTAAGGTCGAAGCTTTATTGATAGAAATATAGTCGTCAATATCAAACTCCTCGGGCAGATGGATCACCTTTGCAGATTTGGCCATATCGTAGGCCGAGCAGGATGTTCAATGTATTCTTGAAAAACTGTCTGTCGAAAGATACTATAAGCATAAGAGAGGAAAAAATGTACGACAATCAAACCCCGCAACCTTTGCAGTTCGCAGCACAGCCTCAGCCTGAAACTACAAAACCGGTATACAAAAAGACCTGGTTTATCGCTTTACTCGGTCTGGGCGGACTTTTATTGGTCGCCGCTGTTATTATGAGCCTAGCGGGTGGAAGGAACAGCGGGGCTTCGGATACATTCTATGGAATGATAGAAGCTGTGGCGCAGAAAACCAAGATTCGTTACGCATACACCCTCACCCAACCGGAGAGGAACGGCCAGACGGGAATAGTAGTGAAATCTCTTGCGGAATATGATGCCGCCGCTGGCATCTATTCTTCTGCTTACGCTACCGAGGCCATTACAGCCGGAGCTTCCCGGTGTGTAAAGGGGAAAGAATATAGGAGTGCGGCTGAGGATACTTTTCCGGAGGATATGAAGGCGGCCGAAGAGCTCCTTAGGGGTCCATTCAAACCAAGCGACGGTAGGTTTGGCTTCAATGAGTGTGACTTTCAGAAGTCACGCTATGTGGGTGACTTTACGGACGGAATGTTGGCGGTGGGTATTTCATCCGCTCAGGCAAAAAATATGGCCGATGAACTACGAAAGACAAATCCGGCCAAGCTGACCAATCTCGGCAAGGCGACGTACAAAGGAAAAGCCGCGCGAAAAATAGGTTTTGAGGTTGGCAAAACTCTCGGTACGTCATATCAATCAGATGCTTTCTTTTATGCATTTCGTGATGGCGCTAGCTCCAAAGTAGGTGCAAACGTGCCCGTACAAGAAATTTCAAAACACTTTGACGGGGCATTTCAGCTATCGCCTGTGGGCCTAAAGGGTTTTTATCTTATTGATGAAACGACAAATCTTCCCCTCTATCGGTATCTGGAAACAGTCGCGGA
The DNA here is from genome assembly GCA_036392795.1 of Saccharimonadales bacterium (SeqCode). Lineage (GTDB taxonomy): Bacteria > Patescibacteriota > Saccharimonadia > Saccharimonadales > UBA4665 > JARIHD01. Next base: position 15,637 of record DASVXH010000079.1, on the reverse strand, counting down.
CAATGACGAGGGTGCCGATTTTGCTCCCCAGACCGTTCTTAGTGAGTATGCATTTCCGGATACGCTGACCATGGACGAAAAGACTCAGCTTCCGGAACTCGCAAGACAGTAGCGTACAACGATATAAAAGTTGGCCAAAGATACATCTTGAAGGTCCAAGTCTAGTCTTTTATTTGCCCGCGCGCTGACTACCCCTTGGGGAGTGTCTGTAAAAACTGCTTTGGAAGCCTGCTGCGCAGATCGGCCTTGGTAAACTTATGGAGCGGTTCTTTGGTTATCAAGTACTTTTCAATCTCCAAATATACGCTTCGCAATACTGTTGTCTCCTCTGTGCTAAGTGTCTCTTCTGAGTTTTTGGTAGCGGTAATTTGACGCATTTTATCAAGGGTTACATCTATCGCAATAGGATTTGACACCATGCCGGTGACGAATCGTATGACTTCAATCAGACTCGCATTACCGGGCAGTTCAACGGATAAAACTCGTATCTCTTGAAATGAAAAACTAGTCCTAAGAAAAAGAAGCGCGGTTAAAAGAAATGGCCAGGACGCAAAACCATAGGCAAGGTAACTGGCGAAATAATCTCCGCCAGAGACGGACAATAGTTTAGTGGCTACCTCGTGTACACATGCAAACGAAACAGCAAACAGAGCCGCCGCAAACCATCCCACCGCGGCTTTATACATTGAACCGAGTCTGGCCCTTATCCGTAATGCTATCAGGGCATTGATTGCCTGCAAAGTACTCACGGCGACGAAACATGCCAAGATACCATCTACCGTGGTTTCGCTTAAGGGCAGCGGTGGGTGAGGCAAAGAGATGGAAATGAGGACTAGTATTACTACGGTCGCGGCTGCAAATAAGGGCGAGGTATAGAAGGTGCGAATGGCGAGATTAGCCGCAAATTTACGGGCGGCGATGGATATGATCAGAGCCCCAAATACGGCGATGCCAGCGATCAGCCAGGTCAGTGCCAACCGATTAGTTTGGGTGAAGGATATAGGTATCTGCATCAGAATAATGCTAAAAAGAAGGATACAGACGGCAATAAGTTCGGTTTTAAAGGCCTTAAGATTCGCAATAAATATAACGAGTGCCAGTGTTTGAATGATAAAAGCAAAAAGGCGGAGAGCAAGTTGTATTTGTTCTGAAAAGAGATTGGCCTGGGGAAACAAGAAAAAAGCGGAAGAACTAACAACGGCGGCTGTGATAAGCGTAATAATGAAATTCACGGCCATATATCGCTCCGTTGCTGTTAACTTCTGAGTAGCTATTATAAGGCATGTACAATACCAGTGTCTACGCTTGTACCGTTCAGATTGTCGTACGCGACGTTTGTTTCCGTGCAGATGCAACTACTATTGCAAATTAAAGAAATTGGTGTGCGGAATTTTTTCCAGCAGCTGGATAAGTCCGGCATCGAGCATGAGATTTAGCAGTAAGACTCCTAGAACTAATTCCAAGAGAGTTAAAGCAAGGCTGACTTTTAGCGAGCGTTTGCGTGCCACGGCATTGATAGGTACATAAAAATCACGGTTGTCGATATAGCCCTGTAGCTCATCCTGGCGTTTGGCGTCGTCGAGTGCTTTGCGGACGTGCGGTGCCGTCTTGCCGGACGAAGGCTTGCCCTCATTATCGGCGTCAGCCGATGTAGCGATTTCCGTTGACTCATCTGTTTCGTCGTTTGTATCTGCAGGCGGTGCCGTTTGTGTAAGGGGACTTTTGAGCTCCGTCCCAGTCGACGGCTGAGGCGGCGGTGCTGCCGTTATCTCTTTGGGGTCGGAAGAGGAAGCTGTTTTGGGCTGCGGCGATGGGTCCGTGGCGGGTGGTTCCAGGGCTGCGGCCTCACGTTTAGTAACCGTCTGATCGAAGGACGGCATTTCTGTTCCATCTGCAACGGGAATTACCGACCGCTTCGGAATTACTAACTGGGGCGCGCCAGGCACTTCTCCACTTGCCGGCCGTTTCTTTGGCCTGGAAATGTCTAATACCTTTTTTTCGGGTTGTTTTTTGACTGCCATATGCCCACTGTCCACCATTCTTTATTTAATAGTACCGCCCAGTTGTACATATGTAAAATACAAAAAGCTTACGTTTGTCATGTATACTTACTGATATGCGTGCGTCGGATGCCTTGGTCGAATCATTGCTCAAAGCAAGCGGTGGTTTTAATGCCGAACAACTAAAAAAAATGCGCGAGCAAGCCGCGGCCGAAAAAAAGATGCTGCAAGACGTAGCAATTCAAAGCAATAAAATTACCGAGGCTGAACTTACTCGGCTTTACGCTCGTGAGATTGACGTCCCCTTCGCCGACATTACGCCGGGAAATATATCAAAGGATATCTTAAAACTGATTCCAGAGCGTGTGGCGCGCCAGTATGGTGCCATCGCCTTTGATGTCGATACGGACGGGGTCGTTTTTGTAGCACTTGAGGATCCGGACGATATCCAGGCACTTAATTTTCTGCAAAAGCAATTGGGCAAGCCGATGCGGATTCATATTGCACCAACCAGTATTATTAACGCGACGCTTGATCAGTATAGTGGCAATAATGTAAATACTGAGCTGGCCAAAGTTATCCCCATTGAAGACAAAGAACCAGTAGACGAAAACGTTGACGAACAAGACGTTACCGAAGACTCGCCCATTGCTCAGACCGTCAACCTGATCATTGATTACGGGATTAAAAACCGGGCTAGTGACGTCCATATCGAGCCGCGCGAAAATGCGGTGATCGTACGTTACCGCGTTGATGGCGTATTGCATGAGGCTAATAAGTTACCGCGTAAGCTATTGGGCGCATTGGTGTCACGTATCAAAATTTTGTCCAATCTAAAGATCGACGAACATCGAGCTCCGCAAGACGGTCGTTTCAAGATATCCATCAATGATCATATGTATGCTCTGCGTGTTTCGACGCTGCCAATCGTCGATGGTGAAAAGGTGGTGATGCGTATCTTGGACGAATCCAGCAAGGCTGCCACTTTTGAGGAATTGGGTTATTGGGGCGAGTCTTTGGCTCGCGTAGAACAGGCGATTACTCAGCCGCACGGCATGATTTTAGTGACCGGTCCGACGGGGTCTGGTAAATCAACCAGCTTATTTAGTGCCCTTAGCAAATTAAACGGTCCTACTGTAAATATAAGCACCGTCGAAGACCCGGTCGAATACCGGATTATTGGCGTTAACCAGACTCAGGTTAATCCCTTGGCTGGTATGACATTTGTCAACGGCTTACGCGCCCTTTTGCGCCAAGACCCAAACATTATTATGGTTGGCGAGATTCGTGACGGCGAAACAGCGGATTTAGGCGTGCAGGCGGCGTTAACCGGACATTTAGTTTTTAGCACCTTGCATACTAATAATGCCGCTACCTGTCTGCCGCGATTGCTGGATATGGGTGTTGAGCCGTTTTTGATCGCCAGTACCATTCGCATAATCATCGGTCAGCGCCTAGTGCGCCGGTTGTGCCCTGAATGTCGCGATGAATATGCGCCGGATAATGACATTGTTGAGCGGATTCGAACGACGTTTAGTCTTAAAGGTGATGCCGATTTCGGGCGCTTAAATGACTTGGAAAAACAGGCTTTGGCGGCGGGTGTAGGAGCAAAAGAGGACGACAAGACTGCCGTTACCGATCTCAGTACTAATGGCAAAACGATCACCCGGCTGTGGAAGGCACACGAGGGCGGCTGTAATGCCTGTGGTGGTTCAGGTTATCGCGGTCGGATGGGCGTGTACGAGGTATTGGTGAATAATCTGGCGGTTCAAAAACTGATTATGTCCAATGCGACGAGTGAAGATCTGGAAAAACAGGCTGTGACGGATGGCATGGTTACCATGCAGGTGGACGGGTTGGTAAAAGCACTTCGCGGTCAGACTACCGTGGAGGAAATAATGCGAGTTACAAGTACGGAAGGGTAGCAGGCGATGCCGGAGTTTCATTACACAGTTCGTCTGCAAGGCGGAGCGACGCGCAAAGGTACAATTACTGCCCCAAGCAAAGGTGTGGCCGTAGCATCGCTGCGCAGCCGTCATATGCAACCGATTTTGATTCAGGAAGTCAAAAATAGCGGCCTGAGCATGAATATCAAGCTGCCTGGATCCGGGGGAGTAAAGGCGCGGGATTTGGTTATCTTTACCCGACAATTTGCAGTGATGGTCAATGCCGGAGTGCCCATCTTGCGGGCCCTGACTATCCTAAAGGAGCAAAGCGATTCCAAGACACTGCAACAGGTTCTGGAAGAAGTTACCAGTGATGTCCAGGGTGGTACGAGCCTCAGTGATGCCCTGGCTAAGCACCCTTTGGTTTTTACGGGCATCTACGTCAATATGGTGCGCGCCGGCGAAGCGGGCGGTATTTTGGACAAGGTGTTAAACCGGCTGGCATTCCAGCAAGAAAAAGACGCAGCCTTGCGCGGAAAAATTCGTTCCGCCATGATTTATCCGATTGTTATTGCGTCGGTAACAGGCATCGCATTTTTTGTATTGATGACCTTTATTGTGCCCAAAATCGGCACTATTTTGACCGAATTAAGCAGTGCGGCCGCCCTGCCTATTTATACACGTGCCTTGCTTTCGATAAGTAATACCCTAAAACAGCCCATAGTGATCGTGGGGATACTCGTGGTTATTCCCGTTTTGGTCGTGCTTTTCCGGCGTTGGACAAAAACAGCCAAAGGCCGATTTGCTTGGCACTCCTTGCTACTTCGTCTTCCAGTAGTAAAGGTGATTATTGTTAAGACTGCTATTGCACGCTTTTCGCGCATCTTTGCTTCATTAATGGGGGCCGGCGTTTCCATTGTGAGCGCCATCGAAACTACGGCCGGTTCTATTGGCAATGCGGTAATTGAAAAGGAATTATTAGATAGTTCAAAAGCTATCCAGGCCGGCAGTCAGTTGTCTCTTGAACTGCAAAAAAGCAAACATTTTCCGCCCATTGTTGCCCAAATGCTGGCAGTCGGCGAAGAAACGGGTCAGACTGATACCATCGTATTAAAAGTCGCTGAATTTTACGAAGAGGAAGTTGATGCAACCGTGGGCGCGCTGTCTTCGGTTATCGAGCCAGTAATGATTGTGGTGCTCGGAGGTATGGTAGGCTTGATAGCCGTTGCCGTCTTTGGTCCGATAACACAACTTTCCAATGCGGCCCAGTAGTGGATAAGGGCATTGACAATACCTTAAGCATAAGAAATAATTAAATGTGTAAGCCTAGATGGTGTACCTCTAGATAAAAATGCATAAAAGAAAGGGTGGGCCTCCACTATGCAGATTAGAAAAATTAAAAGTAGCAAATCCGCCGGTTTCACGCTTATTGAATTGCTGATCGTAATTATCATTATTGGTATTTTGGCTGCGATCGCATTTGTTGCGTATACTGGTTCTCAGAATAAGGCCAAGAAAGCCGACGCGCAGGCGACGCTTTCGCAGACCAGAAGCAAGCTTGCCGAGTACAATTCTGACAACGGTTATTATCCCGCTGATAAGAGTGCTGCCACGACCTGGATCGGTAGTGATGCCGGTGGTAATAACGACAGCTTGGCTGCAAAACTAGGGAATGCTGCCTATACTTATACGGCATCTGGATGTGATTCTGGCGGTGCTAACTGCACGGGCTACAGTCTCACGGCAGCCGGTTCGCTCTTTAGTGGCACCGACATTACCGTCACTAACTAGCATACTATCGTAAGCGAACGAAAACCGCTTGGGCAAAAGCTCAAGCGGTTTTATAATAAGCAGAATGACAGGACGCAGGGTAGGGGCTAGTAGTCGAATTCGATTAGGCGTACGCGGAGAACGCGGGTTTACATTGGCCGAGTTAATGGTAACTATTGTGGTTCTTGGACTCGTTATTGCCGGCCTGGGCGGACTGTATTATGTTATGCAAATTACCGAAGTGCGTAGTCAGCGTCTAGATATCGCAACCCGGGCCGCCAGAACCAAAATTGAATCCCTCCGCAACAATGGTTATAACGCGCTCACGCCTGGCAGTACCATTACATTTACCAGTGAACTTCCGACGGCATTGCCGGCCGGCCGTACGGGCACGGTGGTCATTAGTGAACCGCTTCCAGAACTGCGCCGCGTGGATGTCACCGTGCAATATACCGACTACGGTAAACAGCAACGTGTAACCCTTAGCTCAAACATTGGTGTGATCGGAATCGGGCAATGAACCAGCGGGGCTTTAGCTTGGTTGAAATGCTTATAACCATTACGTTGGTCAGTTTACTGTCCTTGACGGTTGCTAATTTTATTGCTAACTGGCTGCAAATTTCCGATATTGCGCAGGCCCGAGCTGCCTTGCTGGCAAATGCTGAAAATGCACTAGATAAAGTAAGCGTCGATATCCGGCTTTCGGGCAATGTCGATCAAACCAACCGCTGGGCAGACGCTAATGCGCCGGGAGGCAGTCAGTACGGCTGGCAATCTAACAATACGACACTCGTGCTGGCACGGATTGCTACCAATAATCAGAATGAAGTTATCTTTAGCGATGCTTCACAATATATCCCGGAGAAAGATAATATCGTGTATTATGTGTCGGGCAAAAAACTCTATCGGCGAGTTATTGCGGCCGACAATCCTAACACTGCAGCAACCACTACCTGCCCGCCGGCTTCGGCTTCGGCGTCATGCCCGGCCGATAGTAAGGTGGGCGAGGATATCACGGCTTTTTCGATCGCCTATTACAATGCCGATGATCAGGTAGTAGGACCGGATGATGCCCGAGCGGTGCAACTATCGATAACCGTTTCTCAGACAAAGGGCGGCGAACCGGTTAGCGCCACCTACACAACAAGGATGGTATTTAGGAATGAATAAGCACGAGAACGGTTACATTTTGGTGGCGGCAGTAGTGGTTACGCTATTTTTAACGGCAATTGGCCTGTCGATAGCCGCGCTAACGGCCACTCAGTACCAGCATACCAAGCGTGAGGTCTATGCCGAAAACGCCCAGTTGTTGGCTGAAGCAGGTATTGAGCAATCGGTTCAGCAGCTCAATACCGACGATACGTTTGCAGGCTATGGCGCTGCCCAGCAATTTTTTAACAACACGTATCAGGGGCGTGGAACCTTTACGACGACCATAACCAACAATGCTGATGGTAACTCTAAGACCATTATTGCCGAAGGCAAGGTGTATCGTAGCAGTACCGATACGTCGGCCTATATAACGCGCAAAATCAGGGCGACCGTGGTTGGCACTAACAGTACGGGTTATTCGGTACTGACCGGTCCTGGCGGTCTGATCCTTGGCGGCAGTGCCAACATTACAAATTCTCAAGTGTATGTAAGTGGTACGATCACTTTGAATGGTGCGGCAAAGATTGGTACTTACAACAATCCCGTTACGGTGACAGCCGCCAATAATGCCTGTCCTGCCGGTAATAATCCGGGCCCCACCTATCCCCAGGTTTGTACCAGCAGTCAACCTATAACGATGGCGCACAGTACTAACATATACGGAACGGTTTGCGCTACTGGACAGACCAGTACAGGCCCGAATAATAATATCCAGCCCGGCAATGGTGGCGCCGGGCTGCAGACGGGTTGTACGGCGCCGGTGTATCCGCAGGCGAGTTATGATCGTTCGGCGCACATAGGTGCTGTTACCACGACAGGGGCTGGCAATAGTAATACTTACGCATGCAATAATCCGCCCTTTAACCGGTCATGGCCCGGCAACCTGAAGCTGACGGGAAATGTCTCTATCGGGAGCAGCTGCGACGTTACAGTTAATGGAAATGTGTACATTACTGGCAATCTGACTATAAATGGCGCTGCAAAATTACGTGTGGCCAATAGTTTGGGCGCAACGCGGCCAGTAATAATCGTGGATGGCACAATAACGATTGGTGGTTCGGCTAATTTAATTGCTAATACTGCGGGAACAGGGGTAGAATTGATTAGCTTCAAAAGTTCGGCCAGCTGTAGCCCGAACTGTACCAGTCTAAGTGGAGACGACCTTAAGGCATCCCAGAGCTTGCAGACTATTACGGTCGGTGGCGCAGCTAGTTTGCCCGGAGCGGTTGTTAACGCCTATTGGAGCAAAGTGACGCTATCCGGAAGCGGTAATATGGGCGCAGCGAGTGGCCAGACGGTTGAGCTGAACGGTGCGGGTACCATTGTTTTTGGTACGGTCCTGGCTTCTGGTAGTAAAACATGGACAATCAGCAGTTATCAGACGCTTTACTAGCCAAAAAATCATAAGCGTCTTCCGATGCGGGCTTAACAGTGCTATACTTTTTTCAGAAGAGACTTGCTAGATGGGCAGCATGAAACAGAGTTCAGAAGTATATTTTTTTGAAGATAAGCCGCTATTTGGCCTTGATATTGGTCATAATACGTTGCGGGTTATGCAGCTGGACATGGGTCATAAGCTACCGCGGCTGAAAGGTTATGGTGTAATTGCCTTTGATCCCAGTGCTATCGTCGACGGGGTGATTGTAAAACCCGAAATTATTGCCAGAGCCGCCGTGCAGTTATTTGAAAATACGCTGGTTGGCGATATAAGTACTAATCGCGTGGCGGTTTCTTTGCCTGCCAGTCGTGCTTTTACCAGGGCCGTTCAATTGCCTAAAATTGGCCCTGACGATATTGCCGAAGCGGTGCAGACCGAAGCCGAGCAGTATATTCCTGGACATGCCGAAAATCTTTATCTTGACTATTCGATATTGCGCAAGAATGAAGAGGGTATAGAAGCTTTTATTGTTGCTATGCCCCGGTCAATTGTGGATTCCTACCTGACCTTAACTCGTATGCTGGGATTGCAAGCAGTGTTATTTGATACTTCCATCGGGGCGAGTGCCCGGATGTTTACCATGGACGCCCAGAGTAACGTTCCTTCGCTGCTGATTGATTTTGGTACGAGCACAACAGATATAACCGTATTCAACCGCGGGGCCGTGGTTTTGGGAACAGCGCCGTTCGGTGGCGAAGACATAACCAGGGCCATTGGCCGTAAACTGGCAATTTCGGCTGAAGAGGCGCTTGTCATCAAGAGTCGATTTGGCTTGGCGCCCAGCGCTGTGCAGAAGCAAGTGATAGCCGCGTTAGAGCCGGCCTTAGAAATGCTTATCAAAGAAATCCGCCGAACAATCCGTTATTATGAGCAACGCTACATAAAAGAAAAACCGATTAGTCAGATCGTTACAATGGGTGGCGGGGCCAATATGCCTGGTCTTGCCGATTACCTGACGGATCGCTTGCATCTGGCTACGCGGGCCTTTGACCCCGCTCCGTACATTGACTTCGGTCATCTCAAGCATTTTTATAATGCCGACAGGGCGTCTTACGCAACGGCCGCTGGTCTGGCCTTGACCGATCCGGCAGGAGTGTTCGCATGATTAACCTTTTGCCACCCCAGCTCAAGCAAAGCTACCGTTATGCCCGGCGAAATCGTCGTCTAGCATTTTGGATTTTGGCGCTAGGCGTGGCTATTGCTGGTATAGCTATTTTTACCGGAAGCGGCTTGGTTGCTATGAATACCTCAATTCAAAAGCAAAAAACAGAAACGGCAGAAATTCAAGATCGCTTGGAAGGCCAAGACCTCGCTGGCACCGAAAAGGAAGTTACGGCGGTATCCAATAATTTGAAATTAATGGTTAATGTACTGTCAAAACAAGTCTTGTTTTCAAAACTGCTCGTGCAGCTGGGTAATGTAACGCCGCCAAATGTTGCACTGACCAACCTGTCTGTATCCCAAACGGCAGGCGCTATGGATATTACGGCACGCTCTACTAATTACAATGCTGCGGCTCAATTACAGGCAAATCTTGCCGATCCTGGTAATAAGATTTTTTCAAAGGCGGATATCGTCAATATTAATTGTTCTACAACGGCAACTTCTGACGCCGGAGTTTTTGCGGCTTATCCCTGTACCATTACTATAAAAGCCTTATTTGCCAGTAACAATCCATTTCTATTCATTAACACCAATAAAAAGGCTGCACCGTAATGAATAGCAAGAAGTTGTCGGTCGTATTGTCGGTATTATTGGTTGTTTTAGCGATGGGGCTACTAGGAAGTGTCTATGCTGCCAATGCCGTCCTATCCCGCAAGTCCAAGGAGCTTATTGATGGCAAGGCCGAGAAAATATCCAAGGAGCGGCAAGAGAAGCAGCTTATCAAGGCAGAAAAAGACATCAAGACCTATGCCGAACTAAATGAAATTGCCAAAAGTGTCGTGCCGCAGGACAAGGACCAGGCCAAAACCGTGAGCGAGATTGTGGCATTGGCAAATCAGAGTGGCATAGCGCGTCTTAGCTCAGTGGCTTTTCCGCCCTCCACCTTGGGGAACGCTGGGAGTAAACAGGTCAAAACGCCTCAAGGGTTAACTCAGGTAGCTCCCGTCAAGGGTTTGCCGGGGGTGTATTCTCTGCAAATTACCATCACCCAGGCTAATACCGAACCAGTGTCGTATGGAAGCTTCATTACCTTTTTATCTAAATTGGAGCGGAATCGCCGTACCGCTCAAGTGAGTAGTATTAATGTGCAGCCCGATGCCAAGCGGCCGGATATGGTTAGTTTTACATTAGTAATAGATAAGTTTATAAAGCCATGAATGTAAAATCATTTCAAGATCAATTACGACAAGTGTGGAAATCGACCCTGCGGTTGCGTATATTGCTGTTCCTTGCACTACTTACCATTTTGTACGCATTTATTGCCTGGCGGATTAATACGTTGGTCAATGCTGAGCCCGACGCGGCAGCCATCGAGGCGAAAATGCATAAGACGGCTACTCCAACCGTTGATAAGTCGATCGTCGATAAGATTCGCCAATTAGAGGATAATAGTGTCGATGTAAGGACGCTCTTTAATGAAGCGCGGCAAAATCCTTTTCGCGAATAATGACTAAAAGACGGTAGAAAATGTCGTCCGAAACTACTTTCCTGGTATTTTTTGTCTTATATTGTGGCAAGATTGACGTCCGGCCTGAATATAGCTTATGCTTGAATTATTGTAAAAAGGATAGTACATGAATAAGATACTAAAGCAGAGCCTTGTTGTAGCGATGGCCTTGGTGGCGACTACTGTTGCACCTGCCTTCATTTCGATGCAGGATGTCTATGCACAACCCACTCAGGAGCAAGCCCAGGAGCGTCAGGAGAACGAGCAAGCCGAGGGTCGCCAAGGTCGCGAAAATGCACAAGCTAACGTTCAGGAGCGCCGAGAAGCGGCTCAGACTCGTTCTCAGGACGCCAAGCTGCGCGCTTGCCAAAACCGCGAAAAGGCTATCAAGAATATTATGGCTCGCATCGCCAACCGCGGTGAGAAGCACATTGAACTATTTACGACCATCGCCGACCGCGCTAAGACATTTTATGCCGATAAAAACCTGAAAATCGACAATTATGACGCGCTTGTAGCGGAAGTAGACGCCAAGAAAGCGGCTGCCCAAGTCACTGTCAACGAAGTTAAGAATAGTAGTATGGCATTTGTTTGTGACGGCGATGGTCCCAAGGGTATGGCTGATGCCTTTAAGGCAAGTCTAAAATCCGAGATCAAAGCTTTGCAAGAATATCGTACCGCAGTCAAAAATCTCATTGTCGGTATAAAGTCCGCGCATAACACAGCAAACGCGGAAGACGGGGACCAATAAGATGCACATGCATAAAAATCAGGCCGGTTTTTCGGTTGTGGAGATTATCATTGTACTAGTGGTCATTGCCGTGGTAGGTTTTATCGGCTACACAGTGTTTAATCGCCAAAAGTCCGATGGTGCTAAAAAATCAGCGACCCAACAGGTCGAAGTCACCGATGTGTCATCTGCACCACAGATTAAGTCGGGCGATGACCTGGATAGGGCAGCTAAAGCACTCGACGAAAATGATCCAACACTGAGTAACGGTGACGTGGGCCAGCTCGATAGCGAACTATCCGCTCTATAGGTATTGATTGTTGCGATGATCTATACTATTTCTTGAGAAAGCGGATAATGGATGCGAGGATTGCAAGGGCCACAATGCCTGCCAGTGTCCAGGCCAGAGGCGACATTTTGCTATTAGTCTGACCGTTGGTGGTCTGTCCGTTTTGTTGTTGGTTTTTAGTGCCTTCACTTGTTTTGATGTCGGCAGCCAGGCGGAAGTTGATGAGCGCCTTATTGGGTTCCAAGTGGGTGAGCTTTGCTGTCAGGTCGGCTTTGTTGTCCTTGGTAAGGTCAATATTTTTTTCGATCTGGATATGTAGGATTTCCTGTTGACCGGATGGTGAGAAGGTAAGCGTAACGGTCTGAGCATCATAATTAATACTACTAAGTGTGGCGGTAATACGCTCGCTGCTGGAGCAGCTTGAGCTTCCACCGCTACAGAGCGAAACTTGTTCGCCAATTTCCATTTCCACGGCTGCACCTTGGGTGCCAAAGAAGTCCGGCTCGTCGCCCAAGAATAATGGCTCGTCGCCTGGGGCTTCGATGACTGACGATGAGGAAGATGCTTGACTGTCGTCTGTCGTTAGCTGGGAGTCTGAAGTGCTGGTGGGCTTTGATGTGTTGGCGGAGGGGTTGCCGTCCCCCAAGCCATGCACCGTCAGTGTAACTTCCTTGGCATAAGTATATGTGCCTACCGCCCCATTATCATCGGTTACGGTTACCGTGAAGACGCCATTGACCGCGGAGGTCGGAGTTCCGGTAATGGCGCCGGTAGTGCCGTTTAGATTGAGGCCGGCGGGCAGAGAACCGCCCGTTATGGCAAAGCTTTTGGTGCCCTTTGTGCCGCTTGTAGCGACCAAGGCATTATAACTGGCGCCAACCGATCCCTCCGGCAGGCTGCTGCTTGTTATCTTGGCGAATTCAAAGACGGCTACACGTCCAAGTTGAGACTGGGGCATATATAGCCGTTGACTACTCGGGTCAAAGCCCATGCCGATAGCGTCCGATTGGATTTTTGTGGGTGAAATCACGACGTCGGTTGAATCACCTGTAAAATCAGTCTGGCCTAGAATACCTACGGCCGCCTCTCCGTTTGTAATGCTTGCCACGTCAAAGGCCTTCACGCGTGCCGCGTATTCGAACACAAAAAGCCTCTTTTGTGATTCGTCATATGCGAGCCCTTGTGGAGATGAAAGACCCTCAGGATTCAAAGAGTAGCCATCGTCGGTAAAATTGGTTTGGCCAAGCACATAGCTGGCATCCATCCCATTGGTAAGCTGACCGGGCGCAACGTCAAACACCAGGACGCGATTATTGCCGCTGTCGCCAAAATAGAGCCGCTGTCTTGCGTTGTCAAAAGCAAGGCCGCTATAGTATGTGTTAAACCTATCGGCTGCCGTATGGTTGCTGTCTACGGTACTAAAATCTTCTTGACCCAACACATGGGTAGCGGGTTCACCGTCGGTAATTGCCGTCGTGTCAAAAATCAAGACACGGTACGAGTCTTCGTCGGGAACAAAAAGTCGTTTGTTGACTTGGTCAAAAGCGAGACCATATCCCTGGGGGCAGATAGTTTCTTGGGTCGCACTACAGTTGGTGCCTGTAAAGTTGGCTTGCCCCAGGACATGCACGGCGGCCTCCCCATTGGTGATGGCAGCGACATCAAAGACCTGTACGCGGTGGGTGCCGGACACAAAGAGCAGCTGACGTTCGCTGTCATAAGCCAGTCCACAATAGTAGCCTCCATTGCAGTCAAGTTTGGTCGCCCCACTTCCGGACTGCCCACTCGTAAAATCTGTTTGTCCTAATACGGCATCCGCCGTTTTGTCGAGCAGGTTATTGCTGGCGTCCATATTGTATACAAGAACGCGATTGAATGACGCATCAGCTACAAAGACACGATGATTAGTAGTGTCAACGGTCGTATCTGAAGGGTATCCCATGCTTGTAGCGGTCGGCCCATGGTTATTTTTCAATGACGTAGTAAAACTCGGGGTGCCGTCTTGAGTGGTTTGACCCAGAACGGCTACGGCGGCTTCCCCATTGGTTATGACAGCCACGTCAAAGGTCAGGATGCGGTTGTTAGAGATGTCGGCGAGGTACAGTAGGTTTTGTGTTGGGTCTATGGCCGTACCTTGTTGAAGGAAAAAACTCGTGGCGCTGGGACTGGACCGAGATCCTGTGGTGAAGTCTGTTTGCCCCAGTACAAAATCGGCAGTACCGTCGACGGGCAGGTCGCTGTTGTCCAGGTTAAAAATAAGCGTCCGCGAATTTATGCCATCATTCACAAATATACGGTCGTGAGTGCTATCAAATGTCGCGCCCAGATACTGACCACAAACTACCGTCCCATCTATTGAATTACCATACGGGCTACAGCTAGGTGTGGTAGAGGTAAAATCGGGTTTGCCTACGAGCGCTACCGCGTCTTCGCCGTTGGTAATGCTGGTGACGTCAAAAAACAGGACGCGCCCGAAAGTGGCGTCCGCCACTGCAAGTTTTGTCCCATCGGGGTTGATAGATATGCTGTTGGTATTTCCGAATGCATCAGCTGCCGCACCAAAAAGGGTACTGCTGGTAAAATCATCTTGTCCCAAAACAGAATCGGCGGTCCCGTCTGTCACCGTCCCATTGGGATTCATGGCAAATTCCAGAACGCGGAAGTTGTTGAAGTCAGCCACAAACAGGCGGTCATTTGTATCATCTACCGCAATGTCTGAAGGAGTTTTGAATGTAGTTGCTGTCGTGCCTTCCGTGTTGCTGGTAAAATCGGTCTGGCCAATGACACTGGTCGCTGCCATGCCCGCTGCAAGGTTATTGGTGTCAAACACCAGCACCCGCGCATTCTGTGTGTCGGCCACATACAGCCACCTTCTGGATGCATCCAAAGCCAAGCCTCGGGGCTGGCACATCGTCGTCGCTGTCGCTGGGATGCAGCCGGTGCTACCTTGGGCCATGGTAGCCTGGCCAAGCTGGTAATCAGCCTGACGGTCAACGACCTGGTTGGAGTTGGACAAATTAAATACCAGTACACGGCTATTATATGTATCGGCAACGTACATGCGATGGTGTATTTCGTCCAAAACGATTTTATATGGGCCGTTAAAACCGCTGGCATTGGCAGTATCTGAGTCCAGGTCTGATGAACCAATAACGTCACTTGCCGGATAGGGCGCGGCGGCCTGTACTGGTGCAAAAAAATTTCCCCAGCCCGCCATGCTACTAACCCCTAAAATAACAGCAAGTATAAATACTATCCCACGCTGCGTGACACGACGTCCCCTATATAAACCCACGACTTCCTCTATATACTTTCCTAGCTTAAAAGCAGTACAAGTTTAGTAACTCATTTTGCAAAAAGGATGGGCTGTAAAAAACTTTGCAAGGCTTCTCAGATTTTTTTGGGCTAGGATTTGCTGTATGTAATTTATAAATCTACTCAATAAGGAGGACGTATCTGTAACGGTATTGTTCGTTGCCTGTAGTAGACGCTGGTTATCGTTCGTCGGTTTTAGATGTGCTCAGCTGCTGCTGAAGTTCTTTTATCTGGTTTTTAAGTGATTCCAGCTGTAATTGAGTGGTCTCGATGATGTGGTTTTGTTCTTTGATCGCTTCTATTGCGTAGGGCAGCAGGTCGTGAGTGGACATGACCTTGGCGGCTGTACCGTGCCATTGACCATCCTTGATAACGTCCGGAAAGAGTTTTTCCACCTCCTGAGCTACAAATCCATATTGGGTCGTCTGATTGTCCTGGCCGGCTTT
>DASVXH010000078.1:0-7676 GCA_036392795.1 Saccharimonadales bacterium (SeqCode) | reverse complement strand
AGTAGTGTTAATATTTTGGATTGTATTAACTGCGCCGCTTGTGACGGTAAAGTTAGTACTGTTAAAGCTAGCGATACCTTTGCTGGAAGTTGTAGCATCATCAATGGTGATGGTGCTGCCAACGCCTGAGGCGTTGGCGATATTTAATGCGCCGGTCAGTCCATTTAGAGACGTCACCGCCGAGCCGCCACCAGGGCAAACTCCCCATGCAGGCGCACCGGCAGTAGAAAGCAGACAGAGTCCAGCCCCGCCCGCTGCGACCGAAGTTATAGCGCCTGCGCCTTGGCCGACCAGAACACCGTTATTGGTTAGGGTGGTTGCACCGGTTCCCCCGTTGGCAACGCTCAAAGCGCTGCCGAGCGTTAATGCGCCAGTCACATTTAAGCCACCACCGATAGTAATATTTAGGCCGCTCTGCGTTATAATCGAATCTTCTACGTTTTGCGCTGCCGTAAATACGGGTATGGTTCCGTTCGTCCCTCCAGAACTGCTGACTGTCCCGGTTCCCGGCAAGGCATTTAGGCTGAGTGTAATATTGCCTGCTCCGTCGTTTTGTACCGTTATCTCCGGACTACTAGACGAAACGCTCAAGACACCATCATTACTAAAGGTCGTCCCATTGATAATGATGCCCGCGCCTGCAGTAAATGTTACAGCGCCCGTCTGTCCCTGAACCGATAATACTCCGGAATTACGAAGTTCATTGTTTACCAAAGTAACTCCGCTGCCCAGAGTCAATTGACCGGTGGCACCGCCCAAACTTTGGACACCACCCGGCGCAGTGTCATTAAGAAAAACAAAATTTGTGCCATTGAAATATGCTAATTGATTATTAGTCTGATCGTAATAAATTTGTCCGGCCTTGGCCCCATTGGGCTGCAATGATGGGCCAATTACCAGGCCGTTATTCAGCTGCATTATACCGTTGATTGTTACATTCGAGGCCCCGTTCAGAGAAAGATCTTTGTTGCCGATTATATCGTTTAGGGGTATCTGAACTGACTGAAAACGATCGGCTACAGAGGCAGACTGCTTATTGTCTTCTTTTCGATTCAGAGCAGCAAATAATATACCACCCCCAGCTATTAGTAATAGGACTACCAATAAAACATCCAGGCGTCTAACAAAACGTAACAGACGCTGCAGTCCGGTTAACGGCCGTTCTTGCGAGATAAACGGCTGTGAATCCGGGTCCAGCGACAATGCGTTTAGGTCCGGTGGTTGATGGAGTGGATCAGAAGGTGGCGGCAACGGCTGCTTTAGGCCGTCACCACCAACAGGCGAAACTCCATCTGTGTCTTTGTTTTCCACAGATTTTGGTTTATTTTTTGATATTTTGTGCGGGTATACTACCCCGATTTCATCTTACAACGCTTATGTTTAGGCCGCAATATTTTTTTACAACGATTTTGATGTTCTAAAATTTTTTACTGGCTCAAGTGCCTAAACGGCAAGTATGAGGTAAATAACCACTGTTGCAAACATCAATACCGTAAGGATTGTCAGCCCGACCTGCGACAGACTTTTACGCACAGCTTGCTCGGACAAAGGATTGCGGCCGATAGATATAATACTGGATCGCACCGAAGAGTAAAGCAAAACAACAATACTCATAAAGGTCAAAAGTAAGAGCAAGGCCGCGACCAGAACCCGGATCGGCGACACATTGCGCCCACTGACTCGATTAGCAACCTCTTGAAAAAACTTGGGTATAAATGAATTCGTACCTTCCTCCGGAGCGTAAGAAGCCACGGCGACCTGAACGGCAACGAGCCCAATCTTTACCTTCTGCTTGTTGCCAGCCTGATCAGTTAATTCACGCGTTTCTGAAGCTACGCTAGCAAGCGAACCCTGGGCAGTACCCACGACGATACTATTTTTTGTAGCACGCATCCCCACTCCAACAATGGGCGATATTGTAATCTTATCACCAGTGGTCACGGGTCCATTTACGTCGCTAACAAGTGCAAGGGTAGTGCCACTCGTTACCACCTGTACTCCCCCGCCCCCTTCCGACAATTCAATAAGTGGGTTATTTCCTACGATGCCAGCCAGGCGATTGGCTTGAGTAATTCTGCTTAGTTCTACCGATTTAGGGTCATTTTCAACAAATGATACCAGGGAGGCAGGCGTGATCGCCGTATCCTTGGTATCAAAATGTTGTGCTATGGCGGAGTTACCTTGCGCATAAGACACAGCCGGAATACCCAGCAACAGCAACATGCCGGTACCGCAAAAAAACAACTGTAACCGATGAGCTTTTCGGCGTAACCACGACATGTTCTCTAGCTCTATCCCTTACTCATAACCATTATAGACGCACACTCCCAAAATCGAAAGCTTCATATGCTAGCCTTATAATACTAGCTTTATAAAAATTACTCTTCAGCCTTTTCGGTGGGCCCCTGACTAGGTATAACGGGGCTTACATGAACAAGCTTATGTACAGACTGACGATACAGAAATGCTATTTTTGCCTTATTGTAGACCAGAAGGTAGTCTCCATTCTGTGCATTTTTATAAAATTCGCGGTTGCCACTACTGCTTAGGCTACTCTTATCGGTTATTAGGGCGACCGTTGGCTCTTCATCGGTGGGCAGAATATACAGCTTACCCACCTGTCTGATTATTTTCAAGCTCTGCTCCCGGCTTTGATCGGGTTCACCCTCGCGGCCAGCGAAAAAGAAGACAACACCAACGATAATAACCAAAATTAAAATCACTACTGCTATTATCAGGCCTTTTTTCTTCTCCGTTTTTTGGACTTCGCTCATTTATGTATCATAGGGACTTTAGAACGCTTATGTCAAACTTAGAATATTGTGCGACCTTGCCCCACGCAACAAGCCTTGCATACATAGCCCCCATTGATTTAGATTTAGATAATGGATGAACTTACCCGCCAACGTCTGGCAAAGGCAGCCAAAAGACTCTCCAGCCAAACGTCGCCACATGTAGCGCCGATCGTAACTCCGGTCAAACCTGGCCGAGCTAAAAAAATCTATTTTATTGCCGGTGCCTTTATTTTTCTGGCGGCAATAGCGGTCTTTTTTCTGGCGAATAGAAAAACTCCGTCCCCTTCACGTCCCAGTGCCGTACCCGCAACCATTCGGCGACATGCCAAGTTTGCCATCTTCTATCCTGAAGCCAGCAAACTACCCAACGGATACATTCTTGATGCACATTCATTTAGCGGCAACGATCAGGCCGTCGTTTATTCAGTAACCTATAACACGGATCAAAAAATCGCATTTACGGTACAAAAAAAGCCCTCAGAAGACGAGCTGAAGGCTTTTTACGCCAATCAAATACCGATTCGCAATGAAGCTAAAGTGCCGGCTGGTACCGCCGCAATTGGCGTATTAAACAATCAAACATTTGTCAGCCTACCGACCGAGAGTGATGCATGGCTGCTCATCACTGCCCCCAAAGATATTGACCAAAATAATCTCAAAAGGGTACTACAAGTAATACGCACCGACTAAAATTTGAATGGCGTACTAAGTGGCGTCGTAAATGGCAATGTCACTGGTGTAATCGCATAATAGCTACCTTCCCAGGACTGCTCATAGGTTTGACAAACATCTGGCTCACCATATGCACCATTGCTCATACTACTTCTAATGGTCACCGACGCGGGCTGAGCACTATCCGCGACTATAAAATGAGTTGGCGTGCCTATATGAAGAGATCTAAAGAGCACTGTCTTTACAGGTGTAATACTCGTACTTTGAACATACCCCGTTCCGGTGCAATCGGTCGACGAATAGGAAGGATAGTTGAGCTGCCCTATTCTCACCACGTCGCCATCATTGGTTCCGAGACTTAGTACTACCGTTCGCTTTAAGGAATCGTTAAAAACAGTCATCTGCGTCCCGGTTTCATTAGGTAGATTAACATTTAAAAGGGTACCGAGCGCCTGCGCGCTGCCGTCTTTCAGAGTCTTTCCTCCCTGTTCCCAGTCGAGCGAGTTCTCTAGGAGGGTATTGCATGCTCCCCCGTTCTCAGTGTCTACGACCTTCACCGCTCCTGACAGTTTATTAGAACATCCATGAATTGTGCCCCCAGCGTCGGGAACCGCCGCCAAGACAATAGCCGACGTTAATCCACCCACCAATGATGCAACGCCCAGTCCCACCATATAGCTACTTTTACCTGCGACAAGCTTTATCACCTTTTTCATGTCCACCCCCAGATCAATAATATATAAGTAATATTATCTATCTCGAACATGGCATGTCAATAAATGTGAGAATTATTACAAACCTTGTACAACAAACTGGTGGACGGTTACCGTGTTTGAAACGGTGGCCGCACTCCAGGTGGGATATAGATATAAGTTTTTATTAGAGGTCGATACTACGGTATTGCTAGCACTGGAGGCCATACGGGCAATTGCCGCCGTAGTCGCCGAGGTGGATACGGACAGCGTTGTCTGACCCTGACCGTTCATAGAAGTCGTAGAGAAACAGACGATCGTGAAGTCTACCGACCAACCAGCATTAGTTACCGCACCGGTTGGACCGGCAGCGATAGAGGTTGCGCCAATTTGCACGTTGTTGGCGCTCCCGCGGTTGGAAGCATCGGTACCATAGTAAACACCGAAGGATAAGTTTACCGCGGCACCCGTACTATAGACACCATTAGCCAGGATACGGATGACCCTGCCTGGCTGACAGTAATTAGCAGGAATTGCAGCATTATGGTTGAATGAAGCACAAGCGTTGGTACAGTTATTGATAGCGGTCCCTATCGCTGTATTTGATGTGATTAGGCCGCCGATGCAGTTTTGCCAGCCTCCCGAGTTATAACACCTAAAGTTACCTGTATTGGAGTTATAGTACATCGCTCCGGCAACTCCTGTTGGATCTGTTGAGTTGTTCGTTTTGTTACCCAAGACGAGTAGGGTTCCGACCGAATCTCCAGCAGTCGGCCCTATATAGACCCGCTGCGTAGTGGCATCCACGTTAAACATATTTACGCCAGAAGCATTCTGTATTTGGAAGGCACTACTGGAATCAGCCACGTTTTTAAAGGTCGCCTCCCCTCCGCTGGTCATCTGGAATAAATTATTCGAAAAAACGTCCGTCCCAGATGATGCCTGAATGACAGCATACATCGAAAAATTGAATACGCTGGACGTAGCCCCACCGAAGGAAGATGGCCAAGTTCCAAAGGTTTGTGCAGCATAGCGTACAACCCCTCCTGTTGATTCATAGCGCAAATTGTTTTGGTTAGATGCGGTTCCATTTGTATTGTATGCAATCCAATAAATCGTACCGCTTGTTACACTTAATGGCGACGACAACGTAAATGCGTTCCATCCACTGGCGAGGGTCGTACTACTACTACTTGCCAGCAAGGTTCCAGGTTCGCCAGCGGAATTACTGTAGATCGCCATTTGCCCTTGGTTATTGGGGGAGCCTCCAAGAGTGGTACCGACATTTGCGTATAAGGTCGTGATAGTGCCGGTGGCACCTGCCGTAACTCTCATGGAATTCATAAAGTTAGAATCTCCACTATCAGTCAAGCTGCCCTGCGTCGTAGTTCCCATGTTTGGAGTGCCTGATGGGGTGTTCGAAGTAATCTTGAATCTACCACTATCACTCGTATCCATTCCGACATAAAAGCTTTGGTTGCTGCTCGTGTTCTTTATCTCTATTCCCACGTCGCCAGTGCTCGCTTGCCGCACGATAAGAGGTAGCGACGTGCTGCTTGCATCACTGACCGATACGTCCAGAGCACGTGTCGGTGCGGTCGTCCCGATCCCTACCCGAGCATTCGTAGTGTCTACATTCAGGACGGTAGTTGTACCCGCTGTATTCTGGACCTGAAATGCCGTGGTTGTATTCGTTTGGGGCTTAACAATTACGCTGCCGGGGGTGCCGCTGCCCGTACTGTTCCCGCCCTGCAGGAGCAGGTTGCCGCCGTTCATATTCGTACCATTACCCGATCCGGCCTGGATGGTAAGATTATTGCCGCTGCTTCCGGATCCGGCCTGAGCAATAGAAATTGTTTTGTCACTGGAACTACCAAAGGTCAGGTTACCGGCAGCCGTAAAGCTAGCCAAGGCAACATTGCTGGAATTCTGTAGGGAAAGCAGATCAGCAGTCTGCGAAGCGCGGCCTTTAAGGAGTGCGGTTATACTGGCATCAGCATTGCTCTGAATAGCGATATTGGCGCCGGTTTGAACAGTAGCGGTATTTTGAATGTAGTTAGTCGAGCCCGCCGCTGGGGTACAGCCAGACGAAGTACAAATATTAGTGCCGTTGATCTTATAGGCGCTGCCACTCGAAATGTTAACGTCACCTGCGACGTCTACCTTGTAGTTAGGCGTATTAGTGTCCCCTACACGCACTTTTCCACCGCCCGCTACCAAGAAGTTATTATTGGTAGTATAAGGACTAAGCAGCAAGCCTAGGGTGGCGCCGCTAGCCCCGTCAACTGTGAGGTTGCCGTTTGAGCCACGGGTGTCTAGGGCGGCGATGCCGTTAGAAGAACCCTGCTCACTTTGCAACAAGAAATCTCCCACCCGTATTTGCACTATTTGGCTCGCGCCCAGCGTACCTGGGCCAACATCCAATGCTACTGTAGGTGCCGCATTGTTAATACCGACCCGACCGTTACTCGTATCGACATTAAATACCGTACTGCCGCCCCCGGAAGTTTGAATCTGAAAAGCGGTTATATCATTCGCTGTATTTCGGAAAACGGCAGAGCCTCGCTGGCCGACAGCGCTCCCCGGATTAAGCCAAAAAGCGGCCGTACCTGCATTTTGTATTTCAAAACGCCCACCGTTGGTCGAACAGGTGGTGCATTGCATATTAATGCTAAAGTTGGAATCAGTGGCCGTGTCGGCCAAAGTAATAGAAACATTGCGTGCCGACGTAGTAGTAAGGGTGTTGCCATTATCGTAGGCTCCTTGCAGCGTACTGCCAGACGATGTACAGCCGCTCGAAGTACACACCACATTACCACCAACACGCAAAGCAGTACTAGAATTTATATCACCAGTTACATCCAATGGATAGGAAGGAGAGCCGTTACCGATACCCACGCGCGCGACGCTACTGACATTTTGTAGCGTCATGACATTTAGACCGCCCGCTTGTAGTGCCATATTATTTGAGGTCGACTTTGTTAGGAATGTACTGTCCGATCCATCCCACGAGAAACCACCTACAACACTCTCGTTCGGACTAAAAACTGCCAGCGTCGGATAATGAGCCGATGCACGAGCGTCAAAAAGACTGATTGCCCGCCCGCCCGTGTCTGAACCCACCGGGATTCCCATTGCAATAAATTGACCGGTAGCGCCAGGATCATAGTTTACGATGTTAATAAGAGCCGGGATAGAGCTTGGCGTACCAACCTTCGTGGTAATATACGTATCCGCAAAGGTGCTACTAGCTCCGCTAAGTCGAATTGCTCCTCGAATCTGGACACCCGAACTTGTCAGCGACGGAAGATTGATTCCACCTAAGGCAATTCCTATTTGGGAATTTTGGGTGTCAACCGTAAACATGTTGTTACTGCCGGAGGTTCTAATATTAAAGATGGAGGTTGTGTCAGCTGACGGGGTCATCGTAAATGCACCCTGCAATGTTAGCGATTTGCCGCTGGCGATGGTTGTGTTTTGCTGCAAAGAAATAGAGGTGGCGTTCGTGGTACCTATT
>DASVXH010000077.1:0-4092 GCA_036392795.1 Saccharimonadales bacterium (SeqCode) | reverse complement strand
CATAATCAAAAAAGCTCCTCAGTTAGTTTGACTTAGTTTGAGAAACATTATACCACAATCTAGTTAAAAAACGTGAGCGCCTCGAAAGAACTATTCTGGCTGCATATCTCTCATCGTGCGGCGCGCCATATGCAACGCAACACGAATATACCGATCGTGTTCACCGAGCTTGATATAGCTCCGTTCACCCCTGTCACTGAGTTCTACGGCAAGAAAGGCGGGGTCGCCCTGCAAATTCGCGGGCATGTACGCCAGTTTTGCGCCCAACGCTTCTACATCAGAACGCAGCTCACCAAAGACACGGTGAAACGGTTCTAATTTTTGTACTCCAACCTCTAAAACGCCCGGCTGGGTAGCTGCGGTAGGGCAGTCCAAGACAGCCATATTAAACAAACAGCGATGACGTTGAATATTAGCGGCGGCGGCCTCTTGCCTCCGGATCAGAACTGGTGCGGGGTTTTTCCTATAACGCCCAACCTCTTTCGTTTGGTCACCCCACCTTTGCCAGGTCATCGACTCCAATGGCACACTACTAATCATCATTTTCACAAAATCTGTAGCCATTTCAGTATACAGACCAGCTGTAACCAGAGCATCCTCCAGATCAATACCTATGCTCTGTAGCGCTGGTGAAATCACAGCCTTCGCATCAACATATATGCTGCGCTCTCCGACTGCAAGGTCGACCTCCCCTTGCTGGAAATAGCATTTTTCCTGTAGTAAAGCAGGATGATCGACAACGAGCGAGGCGATGTCATAGACCACTTCGCTGGTTGAACCCGTATCAATGTTCCTAAAACGAATAGTCGGAGACAGGGACGCAACACCAAGGTCGGCACCGAACCGGCATCGGCCCTGCATACAGGAGAAGCAGTGCTGTGGCTGCCATGGGATTTCTTGGCTGCTTCTGCTCTTTATTATTTGACGGGCAGCACTGATATAGCCATTAATAACGTCATCCCGCGGAATCTTTTCGAGCCACGCCGTGTAATCGGGGCGAAGTGTCTCTGGTTGTTCCGGATAGTCAGGTAAAAAATAATTTGTCTGAATGGCGTCCGTGATATCGGCCAGCAAACGCCAAGAAGTCACCTCTGTTGATAGCCGGCTGCCTATGTCCGTAACATCGGTGCAATCATCCTCATCGTCAAACTCAGTAAACAATTTCTCAAAATCTTGTCCCGCCCTAAGGTTTTGGTCGTCTGAGACATTTAAACCCCATTCACCGCGCCGTCGTTCCAGCATCACCCTGGTTACCCGATCATCGGGCTGATCGGGTATATCGGGCTCAAAAATAAGCATGTTGCCCGACTGAACGGCCGCCATAACCCGCTCCAGACTCTGTCCGTCTTCGGGAGAATAATTGACCATGTAGTTGCTGTATCCCTTATTGTCCGGTCGATAAGCGAATACAAAATCGTTCTGTCATACACCCAAAGTACGCTATAATGGCGAGGATGTTAAGCGTATTTAAACCGGTTGCTGAAAAGTCGCTTCAGCCCATAGCAAAGTTGTTGCATGGCATAAATCCGAACCTATTATCGGCGCTGGGGCTTATTTTTCCGGTACTCTTTTTTGCACTCCTCATGAACGAACTGTACTGGTGGGCACTCCTGGTTTTTATTTTTAATGGGGCCGACATGCTGGACGGCATGGTGGCGCGCGCCACTAATCGCGTTACGGCATTCGGTGGTTTTTTGGACTCGACCATCGACCGGTTTGCGGATTTTGTGGTAATTGCAGCCTTCGCGTTTGCCGGAATTGCCGATTGGTCACTGATCGCACCGCTTATAATGCTAACCTACCTTATAAGCTACATGCGTTCGCGGATTGAGCTGGCGGCAAATAATACCCTCAAAGCAGACGTAGGGCTGATTGAACGAACCGAACGTCTGTTGGCTCTTTTTGCAGGACTACTATTGTATGCTATTTTTCCGGATGCCGGTCTATTTGGTCAAAATATCGTTGAGCTTACCTGTTGGATACTAATTGGCTTATCTATCATTACCGTTTGGCAACGAGGTGTTTTTGCCTATAAAAAACTTTCCTAACGAAAGGATCTGTAGCAATATGAATGAGCCCCACGTCAAAGTCGGCTGCGAAGTCGTTATCCGCAAAGGTAATCAGATTCTATTAGGCAAGCGAAAGAATATTTACGGTGACGGCACCTGGGCGCTGCCCGGCGGCCACCTTGAACCAAATGAACGGCTCGTAGATGCTATTTGCCGCGAGATAAAAGAAGAATTGGATGGCAATGTATCGCCTACCGACCTAAAACTAGTCAGCATTGTCGATGGCATACCAGGCGCCAATGGCAATACCCACTTTATCCATGTTACTTTTGAGCTGCTTGACCCCGCTTTTGAACCTCAGCTCATGGAGCCGGACATGTGCGCAGAGTGGCGATATTTTGACTTATCGGCCCTACCTGAAGAGCTTTTTCCGCCGCACAAGGACATCTTTGCCAACTATTTAGCACAAAGACTGTACACATACGAGGCGGATGCCGCTACTCTCTGACGCTAAACTTCGCCGCGAATCTTTGGCATGACGTGGTGAGTGACGTATTCTATGAGTTCCTGGCGGCTTTGCACCCCTACCGCCCGCTGAACCTTTTCGCTGCTATGCCAACCCGCCTCGCGCAGATGGCGTGGTAATGAAAGGCAGTGGGCCATATATACAGCAGCGCGCAAGTGGTCCGGTAGCATATCCACGCGCGCCCGTGGCGTTGTAGTCTTTACGGGCGGAAAACTGATTTCGTTATTGTGCAGGTCCTCCCGCGATTCCAAATTCGCCTCGCCTGAAGACAAAGAGTCGGGGATGGGCAGAGGAGGTTCGGACTCCGGCGCCGGTGCTTGTAAAGTAAATTCTTCTGAAATGGGAGCCGCAGAAAGTACTTCTGGCAGCGACGGAAAGGTAGGCGTTACTGCTTGTGTTTTCTTCAACTCAAGCGGGTGTGGTTTAGCGGCTTCCTGTTCTGGTTTTGCGGCAAACCCGATTTCCGCAAGTCTGGGCGGCCGCGGCAACAATGGCAAGGGCACATTCCCGATCTTTTCTTCCAACCTGATATAGGCTTGGAGAGGAGAGTTTTTAATGATGTTTTGTATATGCGATAAATATAAAAATGATGCATAGTGCCGGGCTAGCCGGCGATAGTAAGCGGGTGAATAGTAGAGCACCACAGCACCAGGATGAGGGAAATTCCCCAGTTGCTGAAACTGTCTAGTGTCTTCCATAAAGAGCTTTATGACAGCCTTCGCATGTTCCTGTTCTGACGGGGACAAAGCACCAGACTTGCCCGCATGAGTCCGCTGACGGAAGAGCGAGCGTGCAATAAGCTCAGCCTGTTTGACACCGCCCAAAACATTGACGTCATAGCCCTTTTGTTCGGTGCGTAACTCATTAAGCGCGCGAAAAATTAGTGGCTCCATGGTCAGCTCAAACGCAGAAGCTAACACCCCCCTCGTAGACAACTGTTTGGTCATGTGCGCCTGGCGAAGCACCTGGAGTGCCTGCGCCGGGTCGTCCGGCAAAACTTTCAGGTTCCATTCCAGGGGGTGGGGCCGTAGTACCTCCCTGGGATCGATAGGTCTTTCGACGGGCTCTATCATCACCGCTTCGCCGGCTATAACCGTCTCCCCAACATAGTCGCGAGCCTGCAGTTCTAAAACAATCTCTTGCGACTGTAGTCCACAATGAGCAAGCTGTACGCACGACAGGCAGGCTTGTCTAGACTTATCATTTGCCGTGCTAAACAACGCCTCATCACGGCCGCACTCCCCCGGCATTAGCTGACTTCGCTCTGACATAATTACTTTTTTAGCTGAAGTTTAGCAAAAAGTACAGCTTGCATGAGCAGCCACCGAAGACTAAAAAGTGAAGCCTAGAAATTAAGCCAGCCCCAGCTCTTTGAGCTGTTTGACGGAAATATCCGACGGCGCCCCCATCATGAGATCGCGACTGTCACCTGTCTTTGGAAAGGCAATAACGTCGCGGATGCTCGGTTCGTTTTGCAACAACATAATAAACCGGTCTAAGCCCCAAGCGATGCCACCGTGCGGCGGCGTACCGAATTTGAAGGCTTCCAGCATATGA
>DASVXH010000076.1:0-1591 GCA_036392795.1 Saccharimonadales bacterium (SeqCode) | reverse complement strand
AGGCGTTGGCAGCACCATCACCATTGATGATGCTACAACTTCCAGCAAAGGTATCGCTAGCTTTAACAGTACTAACTTTACCGTCACAAGCGGCGCAGTTAATACAATCCAAAATATTAACACTACTGCGTCGCCTACTTTTAGCGGAGTGAACACAAATAATATCACTCCGAGCGGAACGTTGACGGTGGGGGTTACCGGCCAAACACTTATTTTGCAGGGTAATGCCAGTACTCAGCTTACGGCGAACAATGGGGCGAACAGTACTACTATTAGTTTTCAATCGCCAACCGGTAACGCAACCTACCGCTTCCTTACTGCATCGGGTACTTTTGACATTTGTACTTCGGCAGGTAACTGTACTGGTATCGGCGGCGGCGTGACAACGCCTGGCGGCACAACGAATCGTTTGTCAAAGTTTACTGGCGCACAAACGATTGGAGATTCAACGATCACAGATAGCGGCACCAACGTACAGACGAGTGTTGATCTGGTGGTGCAAGGCGGCGATATCACGATAGGTGTTCCAACCAGCCAAAGCGGAACTATAAATCTAGCTCACAGCGGATCGGCATTTCTTGGGAGTATTGTTCAAGGGGCTATTAGCGCTAACCGCACTTATACGTTGCCTGACGCAAATGGTACGTTTTGTTTGTCCAGCGGTAACTGTGCGGCTAGTGGTGTTACATCTTTGAATGGACTGACTGGCGCGCTCAGTATCGCCAACGCCTCAGGTGCGGGCAGCACCATCACCATAGACGACGCCAGTACCTCAAATAAAGGTATCGCCAGCTTTAACAGTACCAACTTTAGCGTAACCAGTGGTGCAGTTAATACGACTCAAGACATCAATACTACTGCAACACCTACCTTTAGCGGCGTGAATACAAATAATATTACGCCCAGCAGTACACTTACCGTCGGTGCTACCGGCCAAACACTTATTTTGCAGGGTAATGCTAGTACGCAACTTGTCGCCAGTAATGGCGCCAATAGTACGACTGTTAGTTTTCAGTCGCCAACGGGCAATGCAACCTACCGCTTCCTTACCGCATCGGGTACCTTTGACGTTTGTACGACGGCCGGAAACTGTGTGGGTGTCGGTGGCGCAGTTACTACATCGGGCGGTACGACCAATCGTTTATCTAAATTTACCGGAGCGCAGGCAATCGGTGACTCAACGATTACCGATAACGGCACCAACGTGCTGACGAGCGTTGATCTGGTGGTGCAGGGTGGGGATGTGACGGTGGGTGTTCCAACGAGCCAAAGCGGAACTATAAATCTAGCTCACAGCGGATCGGCATTTTTAGGTAGCATCGTTCAAGGGGCTCTGAGTGCTAATCGCACCTATACGTTGCCTGACGCAAATGGTACGTTTTGTTTGTCCAGCGGTAACTGTGCGGCTAGTGGCGTCACTTCCTTGAACGGACTGGTTGGCGCCCTCAACATCGCCAACGCCTCAGGCGTTGGCAGCACCATCACCATTGATGATGCTACAACTTCCAGCAAAGGTATCGCTAGCTTTAACAGTACTAACTTTACCGTCACAAGCGGCGCAGTTAATACAATCCAAAATATTAACACTACT
>DASVXH010000075.1:0-4616 GCA_036392795.1 Saccharimonadales bacterium (SeqCode) | reverse complement strand
TACGGCGAACAGTTTCGATATCACGGTTGGCAGCAGGATCACCGGGCGATGGCCCGGTTAACCATGTCGTACCAGGTTGACTGGCGATACGGTTTAGCAGTGCCGCTTCGGCAGATTTGCCTTGTTTGCGATAGTCCGCCGCCTGCCGACTTACTGCCCGGTTGTTGTCAAGATAAAAGGATCGGCCGGTTAAGGGTGTGGCTGGCGCGTCGAAGTTGGCCGCTTTAGGGGGAGGCAAGACTACTTGTGATCCTCGGTACGATTCGGAAGCTTGATCGAAAGAAAAAGAATGACCATACCACCACAAGCCGGTCGCCGCCACAAATAAGCCGCCTATACTCATGACAAGAATTATCTTCGCCCGCCCCTTAGATCTGCGTCGCCGCAAGCTATACTTCCGCCTCATAAACTAATACTATACTATCAATATCGTTATCATGCAAGGCTCACTACCTCTGTTATGGGCGTATGGTATCTCTGGGCTCACAGCGTCTCCAGAGCAAGGGTATGTACAGTTATACATTTTTATGTTATAATATAGGCTTGAAAGAACTTTATTCTGCCAGTACTGGATATCTTCACACCCTAGAAGGGCGATTCCCTTTCGATGCGCCCTTGGACCCTTTACTACGCGAAGCTTTTTTGGAAGAGCTGCAAGAGCGGCGCCTGGAGGTCCCTCCTTTTAGTCCCGAACAAAAACTTGCTTTTGCCGAGCAAGTAGACTACGTGCGCGAGCATGGTGACGCGCTCCAAATTCCTCTTTTTACCAGCAAAAAACTGGGAGCAGCCTCCTTGGCCTTGGCGGCCGTGGTTGCACCGGCAGCAGAAGCCACAGGCAATACAACGCTGGCGCTTTATTCTGGCGTACTTTTAGGAGCGGGAGGTATTCTAACCAGCTGGTTAAGACATAAGCACGTCCACCTTCCACGTAGTCAGCGAAAAATGGCCTACGGGAACCAGGAATTACTCGATGAACGTTACGAACTCTTTACCATGCCAGCCACAGAAACCAGGGATTCAAGCAACCCCGCACATATGGCGCTGCGCTACTATGGGCCCCTCACCGCTACGACCGACAATCCAGAAAAAGGACTGGCACCAACAACCGCCGACCGATTGCGCCGCATTGCCGAACTAGCAGACGAATACGGCATCACCGAAATCATAATCAGCGAAAAAATGTTTGAGCATATTACCGACAACGAGTCGGGGATGCAGCCTATGTCATGTTTCTTAAAAGATCGTGGCGTGGCCCTGGACCGACGCACAAAGAATTGTCCGCTTGACAACGATCTAATCGTGAGCTTGTCACCACAAGAGGCCATGGAACTAGACGGCTTACGGTATCGCCATGAGCACAGAAAGGCAGAAATAAATCATTTGATAGCAGCACTTCGGTCTATTTCTTCTGAACACCCCTTGGTGCGCGTGTATGACCAATATGAAAAATTTCCAGACCACCGAGAAAAAGCCATGACACGACTTCTGAACGATGCCGTTGAACGTGACGAGTCTTTGACGGAGACTGTTGGCGTTTCTTGGAAAGCTGAAGCTAGGGACACTTCCGACAACAACCCTTTTGCGCAAAAAACCAGACAGCATCTTCGAGCGTCACTAGACTACGGCGACACAGCCAACATACCTGACGATAGAAAAAAGTGGCCCGAATGGATGACCGATGAAGATGCCAGGATTATTCGCGAATCGTCTAACAACACGGTACGGACTATTTGGACGGATTCGACCGGAGGGCAGGTCGCCAGTAAGAGTTTAGAGCAGCTTACCGGTCTAAACAGAGAGGAAATGAAACTCCTCCTACTACATCCAGAGAGTGACCGCACAAAGGCTACGACGCTATTTATAGGGCTTCTAGCTCAGGTGCTGCGTTACGGCCGATCAGAGGTGGATATAAAAAATCTACTTGATCTTACCGACAACAGAATTGGTTCAGCAGCCAAACACGTCTTTATGGGAGAAACGGCCCAAGAACAGCTTCTACCGCATAAAGATAACAAAACCCGGAAGATTACACACGCCAACAGAGCGTGGATGGGAGATGAGGGCTTTAACAGGATGCTTGCAGGTGGACTTTGCGCGAGCCTACTTGGCGTCGGCTCCTGGCTTGGCGTCCATGCTCTTGATAATAGCCATGAAGCCGACCTGAATAACGCCAGAGCCGAAATCGCCCGCTCCCAAGGTATTGACGCCAACTCTGTACCCACTTCTGAAGCACAAAAACTAGCATACGAGCGCTCAGCGATCACCCGGTACTATGGCTGGACGAAAGATGGCGCTACATCACTAAGCCGAGCATTGCCCGTGCCGGAATTTAATAGTGACCTCCCCCTGCCTTTCAGATTACCATCAGGAGAAGGTGCCGCCTCCTCTCCACGATATAGGTCACTTGGAAACAATCCCCCAAGTCCAAATACAGCCGAATGGTTCCTTCGCACAAACGGGGACATCAGTACCGAAGGGTACTGGGCGTCCTCGACTGCCTCGGATATGGACTACGGCGGTAATAAGTTGGGCTGGCAATTCGGTCAGGGCAATAAAACACGAGACTTGGAGCTGCCTCCAGGCTATGCCGGCCAGGCACCTAGCATCGAAGTTGAACGAGAGCTGACGCAAGGTGACGGGTCGGATAGATTTCACGTACCCGTACGCCAAGGTACCAAGATTGTGGCCGCAAACCTTGATGGCAAACCCGTCGAAACTTGGCTTTTGAGCGACAATACATATGCGATAAAGTCCAAAGAAGCACTGACAGGCAATAGACTACGCTTCTGGCTTGTCGAAGATCCTGACGCGCCAAGTCCATGGGCCATAAGAGAGATTGCGCCAATAGCGAAAGATGCGTGGATCAATCGGGACGTCATCCGACGCGAATGGGAGCGCGTTATTCCAGGCTTTGGCACCCAGTCACCCACAGAGCAGGAAGTATCAATACGCACCTACATTACCGATCATTTTGACTATCGGCTCAACCCTTACCCAGAGTCTTTCAAAATTGACAAAAAAGACCCGGGCGGATCATTCACAAAACTGGAACTCGACACCAAACAAGCAGACTGCGAAGCAGCCAGCACCCTAACTGCAATCAACTTTGCAACGGACAATTATTTGGGTCCCACACCGGTGGTGGTCAACCCT
This sequence comes from Saccharimonadales bacterium (SeqCode), assembly GCA_036392795.1. GTDB lineage: Bacteria > Patescibacteriota > Saccharimonadia > Saccharimonadales > UBA4665 > JARIHD01. The sequence continues at coordinate 1,463 of DASVXH010000075.1, read as the reverse complement.
GCTGTCGGCTACCTAAATAAAGAGGGGTCAGGCGCCAAAGTATTGACCTCGCGCGAGAAGCATCAATGGAACGTAAATCTAGACGGAGAAATCCTTGACTCCACACCAACAAAAAACATAACCCAAGAAGACGCCGATTATCTGGCAGGGCGTGACAAAGTAGCAGAGGCCCAGGACAGCAAGTTTCCTTGGGGCCTCGGTGCGGTGGCCACATTTTTGGTACTTGGCGCAGTTGGACTCTCGCAACGAGAGCGTATTCAGCAGCAGTGGCATCGTATTCAACGAAAGCGAAACAACCGACGCGAGGAGAAAATTGTAGAGGCCAAGCAACGACTAGTCCATCAACAGACTGCCGTCCTACAGGAGTACGGCGATGATCTTCACGTCATCAGCGAGGTATTGCAAGCAGCATTATACGACCCCAAACAAGATATTGCAGCCGCTATCAAACGCGCAGAGAACGCAAAAAAAACATCTGACAAAGTGGGTATCGAAAAATTAACCCGCAATGATCTATATGCCGACTCAACAATCAAGACAATTAAAGATCTGATCCGTCGTAGCGCCGGCCAGGAGCAGCAGGCCCTTGAACGCTCACTAAAGGCAGTAAAAGCCGCACGCAACCTCTAACAGTAAATCTGGGACCAGCAGTTGCCCGCTCTCCGCGCGCGCCGTACAATGGATGTATATGAACCCAGAAACACAACAACCATCGTACACACAATACCCCGGCGCACCTCAGCAGGTAGCTCCGGCACCGCAATTGCCAGACGGCGCCCAACGCGGCGGTCCGAAAAAAACAGTAAGCCTAATTGTGGCTGTCATTTTGATCCTGTTGATAGGCGGTGCAGTTTTTTGGCTGCTGGGATTCGGCAAAAAAACAACCGATCAGGCCGACAAGACAGTTCCTACCGGCACCTCGGTTAGTATTGGCAATGCCGACAAACCAGTCACCTACATGGGAAATCAAATGTACGACGCCTGCAACTTCTTACCGGTTGATCTCATTAAAAAACACGTCGGTGAATACGAAAAAACCTTTAATAACCTGGGTGGCAAGAATTTTCTAAAAGAACCTCTGGGCGTAGAGCATACCTACTATGACCGCGATCTCTCCGCAATCTTAGGCAAGGATGGTACCGCTCGCGAACCCGGCACGGCCATTAGCGAAAAAGGCATCGACACGAATGTTCGTCTTCAATCATTTGCCAGTCTTGGCGACAGCAACTGTTTGTACGGCCAAGGCGACAGCTTTAAAACACGCCTGGCGCAGGTCTATGTCATCCAGCCGCCAAAGCCGCTTCACCCCAAGCTACTCGACCGTTTCGCAGAACTCAAGGCCAAAGGCCTTATGCCCGGAACCGAACAAGGCGTGGAAATATACGTCGAAGAAGTAAAAGAGGGTGACTCGACTATCTTTACCGCGCTGCGCAAGGGTAATGTGGTCGTCTTCTTGAGCACCG
>DASVXH010000074.1:0-1537 GCA_036392795.1 Saccharimonadales bacterium (SeqCode) | reverse complement strand
CCGTGGTGCCCCGCAATATCCGGGGACCGGTAGTGGAATGGGGAATTCCGTGGCTGGAGTAAATGTTTTCTCTCAGGGCCAAGGTTCGGCCCAGCAGTCCGATTGGACACCCACAATTCTCTACCTTTTTGGTCTGATTATTGTAGAAATGGTTGTATTCGGTTTTCTCGCAAGGCGCATCTAGGGAGGTACAAAATGCGTTTTCTTAAAGACCCGCGTTATTGGGGTGGTGTTGTTACCGGGGTTGTGCTTCTCTACCTTTGGCACAATTACGGTCGTGGAAAGTTTGGCCAGTAAGCGGTATATTATACCGCGTGTAGCGCATTGTGAAAGCGGGGCATTATGTCTAAGGGGGTCTACGGAGCGCTAGGACTTATTCTCCTATGGCTGTCATTTGCGGCATTCTTTGTCGCATTTCATCCAGGCGGAATAAAGTCTGAAATGTTCGTGGACCCCCAACATAATCCTGAAGGACTTGCAAGGAATCCCCGCGACGTACTCTTGTATTTCGTCCAAAGAATCACTCAAGGAAATCAGGGAGGGGGTACTCTAGAATAATGGCCACTACTCGCACATATACTACGAGGGGCGGTTCACGAGTTACGCAAACCGCAAGACCGGGAAGTTCGGCAAGAAGTCGGACAACTCCCGCCGGTTCGCGTAGTTACTTTAGAGGTGCCTCAGCCGCAAAACCTGTTGGAACTAGCACGCTTAGTAAAACTGTTAGTAAAGGTGCTGGAAAAACTCCTCAAGGGGCAGCAGCGAAGACAGTAGCGAAAAGGGCACAAAAGCGCTTGACGGTCCCCAATAAGGTAAGTAGCCCACATCCCGATGAACGGACGAGATCAGCCCTCAAATTCACAAATAAAACTCCAATTCTTCTCGCTGAATTCTTGATTGCAATTGTTGTAATCGGTATAGGAACCACCGGCAATATCGCTCGGAATGGTTACCAAAAATCCATATCAAGTACAATGCTACGATTCTCTGCCGTTACTGGAATATGGTTTGTTTTGTTCCTGTTGTCCAGTAGCAAAAGAGGTAGCAACGTTGCAGTGCTTTTCGGAGCATTGGTTGACGCGGGAATTATTTTCGATGCTGTAAGAAACTCTAGCCAACAGGGCGGAGTTTATGATTTGGTAGCAATGGTTCAGGGCCAGCAATTGCCCGGCGTTGACCCGACTCAACTTACAGCGCAAGAAAAACCACAAGAGTTCTATAACGAACCAAAGGAACTTTCTCTTACTCCGGGGGCAGTGTAATGGGCATAGGAAAAGATGCGATTTGGATTTCTATTATTGGAGTCCTAATCTTGGCACTAATTTATATGATGGTCCGTCCCGGTTCACCTGCCACCAAAGCAATACAAGCAATTAGTGACGCGCTTACCGGAATGGTTAAGGTCGCAACAAATAATTTCGGGGGAAATAATGGATAGGAAGGGCACTGTCGCCGCAATTATTTTGGCGATCATTTATCTTGCGGCGCTTTTTACTTTGGTTCGTCCACGGTCACAAGGCCCAGCACTTGTTAAAAC
>DASVXH010000073.1:0-20997 GCA_036392795.1 Saccharimonadales bacterium (SeqCode) | reverse complement strand
AGATATAAGCAAATTCTTTAGACGGTTAGCTCTGCCGCTCAAGCTCCTGCTTGATGTAGTCGATGGGGATTGGTTCATAATCGATCTCCTCTGATCTTATTTGCATTCGAAGCGTTACCGCTTTTCCGATAAACTGTTTGGTGGCCTTTTGGCTCTTTTTGGTCACTCCATTTAGGAGAATAATTTCGTGCGCTTTGGTGTACAGCAATGCGATACGCGCACGACGTTTGCCTCCTTGAACTCGGAGCTCAAAGAGGTCTGTCACCTTTTTATTAACGGGGAAACGCTTTACCGTGGGTTCACACAGGTACCGGCTGTCCTGAATTTTTTCTATACCGTCAAGGACCGCATAGAAACAATCCCGATCTTCAGTCCATAACGATACGAGGTAGTCGAGTGTTGGACAGGCTTCACCATCAATCGCCCAACAAACCGTAAATTGTAACCCCATTGGTAACATACCAAAAATGGTATATTATTTCAATACTCGTTGTCAATATGCATTTTATGCATATTATGCTTTTGACAGGCTTGATTTATCTTACCAAACGCTCAAGCACCTCGTCCCAATTTTTTACCCGGTGGATATTGGGTAACGTAATATCAGCTTGGTTCCAGGGATAGTGACCAAATAGCAAGGCGTCCATGCCGCACCTCGCGACGCTTTCGGTGTGGTGCAAATTATCATCGATCAGCAGATCTGCTCCAAGCGCCTGACAAACCTGCGCTTTGCCGCGCTGTGCCTTGCCAAAAAAATTCGTAAACTCGATGGTTTTGAATAGCTCAGGAAAGTACAAGGTCAGCATGTCGGTCGTAGCGTGCGCCAGAATATCCGACCGGGCCGTTACCACATGCAGGTCATGATGCTTGCCAAGGACACTAATCGCATCAATCGCCTCCTGGAACGGCTTGGTCTTTTGATACTCTTCTGTCAGCAGGTAGGTGTGAATCCGCTCTATTGCTACCGCATAATCATCCACACCCCACAGTTCTGGATCGGTAGAGTAAAAGTTGGCTAGTACCAGATTGGTCCCATACGTTTTGTTATAATGGCGAACCAGCAGTTCTGCTGTTGGCACCAATACATCATCGCAATCCACGGCAATTCGAAGTCTTTTCATGATAAGAGTATAACTCACTTTAAAGATTGTTTGGCGACCGGCTTTGTCGTGTTCATTTTTTTTGCACCAATAATTTAGTTATCAACCGGCGGAATCCCGTCAGTGTATCCTTGTGGCCGAAGCGTATAATTAAGAGGTGCGAGCTTATTAAGTGACACTCAAAAAGGAGGATTTATGAATAAGAAACCTCAGTATATTATGCAAGATCCACGTACGCAGTACGGCAAATTAGACATCCCAAAGGACCAAACTCAGCCAGAACCTGGCCTAGATAAAAAACTGATTCCGCAAGCGGACCACGGACAGGAAAGCTATGTTGGCTCCCATCGACTTGAGGGGCGAAAGGCCTTGATTACAGGTGGAGATTCTGGCATTGGGCGCGCCGTTGCTATTGCCTACGCCCGCGAAGGCGCGGACGTTGCCATACTCTATCTTCCACAGGAACGCGAAGACGCCAGCGCAACACTTTCGCTCATCGAAGCCGCCGGGCGAAAAGCTGTCGGCATCGAAGGCGATATTAAAGACGAAAGCGTTTGCGTACAAGCCATTGACAAAGTGGTCAAGGAATTGGGCGGGATCGATATTCTGGTTAATAATGCCGGAAAACAAGTGTATGTGGAAAAGCTCGAGGACTTAACGACCCAGCAACTAGAGCATACATTCCAAACCAATGTGTTTGCCATGTTCTGGCTTACCAAGGCAGCTGTTGCTCACATGCCAGCGGGGTCGGTTATTATTAACACTACTTCGATTCAGTCGTACCAACCTTCGGTAGGCCTACTGGACTACGCCGCTACGAAGGGTGCAATCACCACACTTACTAAAGGTCTCTCCCAAATGCTCATAGAACGTGGTATTCGGGTAAACGCCGTAGCCCCAGGACCTATCTGGACACCGCTGCAACCCAGTTACGGGCAGCCAGGCGAAAAACTGGAAACATTTGGCCAAGACACGCCTATGGGGCGCCCTGGTCAACCGGCAGAACTGGCAGGAACCTATGTATTCTTGGCGTCCCAAGAATCAAGTTACATTACAGGAGAAATTATAGGTGTTACCGGTGGTAAGCCTATCTCTTAGCAAAATCGGGGAATCCACTAGGAGCGCTTCATCATGTTGATTATGCCGAGTGCATTCTGCTGCGTTATGGGTCCAGGGGTCTGGCCATTTGCTTGCTGCATAGCCTTGTCAAAGGCTGCGCGCTGCAGAGCAGTCACGATTGCCGCTCCGGACATACCTTCGGTCACCTTGCTTAGTTCCGGCAGGTCAAGCTCGCCAAAGATAGAAAACGATCCGGTACTTAGCTCTGCCGTTTTTGCGGCAATATGATTGGCCAGAATTTGCAGGCGCGTCGCTTGATTGGGCAAATCGACATAGTACGATATGTCAAAGCGGCCTTCGCGGACCAATGATTCATTGACCTTGTCCGGATTGTTCGTAATGGCAAACAGAATAACGTTCGGATTTTTCCGCAATTTTTCGACCTCTTTTTTGAATAAGGCAGCGACCCGCTCTACGGCGTGAGAATTGCCATCGTCCGATCCAGACTCAATCAGACCGTCAAACTCATCCCACAGCATTACCGTTGGTTTGGTTATTTTGTGGGCGTCTTTAAATATCTTTTGCAGGTTCTTCTCGGAATTACCCAGCCACTTATCGTAAATATCGGGAGAGTGAATTTCCCACAGATTGCCGCCAACTTCGTTAGCTAGAGCTCTAGCAAGCATACTTTTACCAGTTCCCGGAGGTCCATAAAGGTACACTCCTTTTGGACTCTCTACCCCCCATTGCGCCATAATTTCGGGGTGCTTGAAGGCTGTCACCAGCTTTTTTAGCTCCAGCCTAAGGTCGTCATGTCCGGCAACGTCCTCTAGAAGCAATGTTTCTGCCGCCGCCATTTCCGAATGACCACCTGGCCGATGCCCGGAGGCTTCCCACTCAGGAGGATCGGGCATAAACTCCCCTTCCTTGGTGGCGTAGTAGGTTCTTTTGGAGGTTACCGCCAACCGTTCAAATTTAGGCCGGCCGTCAACTAGCTGGCTGATTGCGTTGGTAATCATCATAAAATTACTGACATGCGAAACAAAGTGCAGACCAACTTTGCCATCAAGGTCTTCATATATCTTGGGAGCCGTCAACCTTGATGATATTTCTTTGTGTGTGGTTGAGCGACTCTCATGATAATTACTATATCTGATTAATTTGTCACCCCTATAGGTACTCAAACACGCCAAAGCCCCGGACTTTTCTGCTATAAATAACCTGTTATTGCTAAAGTAGAAGTCTTCGAATACAAGTCCGTCGACCTCTCCGGCATACCTCTCGACCAATCGAAAAAAATTGTCTTGATCGAAACTACCGTCGTCGCGTAGCGTTACTTCGCCTTTGTATAGCCACTGCGAATCGTTGCCCGCGTGCTTTTTAGAAAGCACCAACTCTGTTGATGCTATTGGCCCCTCATATTCACCATAGATAATCGGAAAAACGCCACTGCTGCTCCTATGGAATTGCAGTAGCATATTCTCCTGAGTAAGTAACTCACCGTTATGAGTCTCATGTCGATGCATTTCAAAAGGTGCAGTTGCAGGGTCGAATTTTTTTCCAGCACTCATATTGTGCAGTACTATAACAGCTTCGCTTTTGCTACACAATCATGCTATAAGTTTTTTGCCAGCGTCTAGCTTTTTGCAACTTTTTTAATGTTGGCAATAAGCAGTAGCCGCTGGTAGGCCTCCTGTGCTTCTTTTTCAATGTTACTTTTTCTTAACAGAAGTGCGGCCCGATACTCAAATATATTTGCCGGCACTTCTTCGCCAGTTAGATAGTATTCTTTGATGGTCTTTAGATCGCCTTCACGAAGCTGTTCAAAAAAATCGGGGTGAAATTCATAAAGGCCATCGAGAAGTAAAACTTCGTCATTGTATTGCTTTTCTAAGGGGGTTAAATTGCTATTTTTCATATCGCTGATTTTGACCTACTCCTGGCGATTTGCCATTCTCCGCTTTTGACCTCAGTGCGAGAACTATTAAATCCTACCCATTTCCCTGCTGCTTTGGTATGTGCCTTATTCAATAGTAGCTGCAGCGCACCATGAAAGAGGGTACCGCGATACCGACCCTTTGACGAAGTCTGTTCCCGCCAGGTGCCGGTAAGAGTGCCACCCTCCGAATCGTATGTTAAGTGCAGCTCGACCATCGACCCATCACTTTGGGGCAGGCTACGTCCCACCACCTTGTTATCGTTCTGATGCAGAATTACCACATGTTCACTCGCGTTTGACTCGGAAGCGCTATTTAAATAAACATACCGACTTATCCATTCCCCGGTCAGATCGAAGCGTTTCATGTATGTATCATATCAAAGAACTTTCGGCCAAGAGTGCTAGGCCACCTCAGGCTTATCGGCGCTTGGTATCTTTTTACTTGACCAGACCCAGTAGATCAAAACTAGAGATGCTATCACGGCAACAAACCTCAGCGCCCACAATGCGCCGTACTGCGTAAAAAGCCAACCCAGTACGAAACTGGCCGGTATAGAAATCGCTCTGCCTGCGGCCGATAAAATCGATAAAATCGACGCACGCACCGAAGATGGAGTATTTTCCTGTACGCGCGTTTCAATCTGGTTAAGCAGGGCCGCCGACGCAACCGCCTGCACCATAAATAAAGCCAAACTAATGACACTATCCATAAAAGCCATCAAAATCAGCGGCACCGGCGAGGACGCAACCAGCGCAGTTAACCGAGAGCGCAGCTTGTGCGCGATGACGCTGCCCAGAGCCCACGTAAAAGCATAGGCCGCCCACAGTAAACCGATAAACTGCGGTTCTGAAACATAGCGCAGCATGTACAATTGGCCAAACTCACCTTTAAAAAGCTCCACGACAGCCAAGGCGCTCATAATAATCGCCAAAACGCGCAGTAGCCTCAAGCGCACCAGCGACTTGGTCGCGTCACCCAACTGCGCTACCACGCGTGTCTTTGCCTCCGCCTTATGAAACGTCGGCTCTTTAATCGTTAGTAAAAGCAAGGCATTGAGTAGACAAGAGACGACTGTTATAAAAAACGTTACTCTATATGAATAATGTGCTGCGATAAAGCCGCTTGCAATATTTGCCACGCCAGAACCGGTCAAAAAGAGCGCATACGCCCGGCCGCCGATTCTGCTGTATTGGTTCGAACGCTTTTCTTCGTGCAAAATGTCATAGGTAATCGCCTGGTAGGTGCCGCTCGTAGAAACAACGTAAATACCATAAAAAATGTAGCCCAAAATGTATTGCGCCAATCCGTTACTCGACCCCAAAATCAAGGAGCAGAATGCCAAGGCTAAAGCCGACACCACCAGCATACCCTTTCGACTCCATCTATCAGCCAAAACACCCGAAGGAATGTCAAAGACCAGGTTAAACCCCAAAAAGAGTGCCGTAGCAACACCCACACCAACCGCGTCTATACCGACGCTGCCCATGAACAGCTTTTCAATACCGTACCAAAAAACAAGACCAGTTAAAAAATTGCTGAGGTAGATTTTGCCAATTCTAGTAATCATCTTCCTGTAAGCATAGCAAAAAGTGGCTGTTTGCGTGACATAGGGTATTAGAGTGAACTTATAGCATACCCATTAGCCGGGAGTCTGAGTCTAAAGCCACGGCCATGAAGCCGTCTTTGAAGATTGTATAAAAGTCATTGGCACCATTTATATAGAGTCCAGGGCTAACTTCTAAACTCGGCCCAGTTTGATAAGGTTCCTGCCGCACGGCCAATAGCCCGGCGCTCAGCCCTGTAGGGGCATCGGATTTATCAACCCCTTCAATACCCTTATCATTCACACGTAGCCAGGTAGGATCCCCGTATATTCGGTGCTTTATGGTGTAAGAATCGAGCGGTTCGATCTTTACAGACTTGCCGAACCCAATACCCCTATCAATAATCTCACCGTCAATAATACGCGCCGCCGAACCGGTTACGACCGCGAGATGGCTTAGATGGGCGTTAACCACTCCATGAAAATCGCGATACGCATCAAAGCCAATAACCACTTGACCGGCGGTCAATTGGTCTATTCGGGAAATACTATCAGGCCGGGCGCTGCGTAAGCGCTCAGAGCCAACAATTAACCTATCCATGGACAAATATTATAATATACTCGCAGCAAATTTTCATAGTTACTTTGGGTAACTCCAGCCAGAACAAGCAACTAAGCGGGAAAAATTACTGTACGAATCGCAAGTTTGTACCTCAATAGAGTAGTGTTTGGCGGCTTGTTTGCGATTTATCAGAAAGGGTAGATCGGGATGCATCCTAGGGCTGATACGTGATAATGAGCTGTGGTGGTGTCACAGTCTCTCTGGTTCCAAAACTTACTTGACCATTCTGACCTTCATTGGTTTTTTTGACGAGCCAACCATAGTTAGTGAATGTGCCGTTTACAAAATCGGTTACATCGGCCGTCACATCATATTCCACCGCACCAGTCTGGCCGTTTGTTATCAATTGAGATGCCGAGGGCGACAACACCCAGGGGTGAACTAACGGATTATTTGGTTGCCCCATTTGCCATTCGGTGGTTCCACTACAGTTTTTTACCTGGTTGGAAATTTGGTCGTCGATGGCGCAGTTCCAAGTGGCGCCAGGGCCGCTGCCTCGATTTGTCTCAGTTCCCGTACCTTCGGACCAGTCAGTAAGCAAACGATGGACATCGACCGTACGGCCCGAAGATCCCCAGTTGTTCCCATTGTCAGTGATGGTAAAACGCAACTTCGCAGAAACTACGTTACCATTACCAACCGCTGCCTGCATCGCATCCTGATCAAAGCGCACCAGACCACGGTTGTCACCAGCAGACTGCACCCGAATATACGGAACGGTACCGTAATTGCGATCACTCTGACCGCTGCGAACATGGGTATCGGCCTGCGAATCAAGGGTTATCGTCAGAGGCTCTGGGGGAGCAAAACTTTTACCGGTACCAACCGTGGAGTTCACAAATACCTGAGCAATGCCATCGGTCACACCAAGAAGCGGATCGTTGGAGGTAAATGTCGTAAAGGCGCCGTCAGTCGTTAGGCTGCCCAAAAAGTCTGGGCTCCCAGAAACCGGTGTGCCATCTGCTATTGCCGTTGCCAGGCCGGTGCGGCCAGTGGTAAAGTTGCGCGCATACCAACCGACGTCGGGGGTAATATCCGGCGTAAAATCGGCGGCGTTAGAAGCGCCGAAGGCAACCACATTGCCGTCACCAGAAATCGCCAACGAGGCACTGTCTTTCCAGTCCGACCAACCGGTAGTCGGGCCGTTACCTGTGCCGTCATCGCGCACGTCAGCCAGGAGCATCTGGCCGGTTTGCATGTCCCGGCGATAAATCCGCGCCGTTCCATCATGTGGCACAAACGTGGAATTATTTGCAAATGCAACATAACGACCGTCGTCCGAAATTGCTGGAGCACCCACCGAGCGCCGATTGCCCGGAGTACCATCAGCGAATACCGACGCCAGCGTGCTCGTGTCGGTGGTCCAGCTATAGACATATGTCTGGAAGTTATTGTAGGCAACGAAATTGCCGTCTGCCGATATTGCCGGATGATAGCCATAGCCTCCACTGGTTATTTGCCTGGTCACGCCTGCAACTAAATCACGTACATAAAAATTATTGTTTGCCCCAAAAGCAATTCGCGAACCATTTTCAGATATACCGCTAAAACCGCCGTCGCCTACTTGCATCCCCGACGGATCAATCGACGCCAAAACCGTTTGGTCTGTGTCCAGATTATGTACATATAATCCGCCATCGGCGCTAAATACCACCGATCGCCCATCTTTGCTAAACCCCGATAGACTTCCCGCCTGCGCCGTACTGCCATCGGGCAGAATAGAAGCCAATACGGTAGTGCCTGTCATCCGGTCGCGTACAAATGTGGCCGCTACAAAGCTACCGTTTGTTTCAGAATTTGTGTCATACGCTACATATCTGCCCGATCCCGAAATTAGGCCTGCATAGGCGTTATCGGTGACTGGCATGCCTGCGTTATCCAGCGAAACTAACTCCGGCTGCGATGCGGCATGCACGGGAAGTCCGGTAAATGAAAAAGTAAGAACCAATGACAGTACTACGAGTGACAGTATTCTACGAATCATATAAAAGAGCTCCTTCACGCTTAAGCATAACAAGCCTTGGGAGATACTGACAATAGCGATGAATCTGTACCTCCTCCAACACTAAAGTCACCGATCGTATTCAAGAGGTCTGTTTGTGAGATCCCAACTATCTTACAGATGACCGTTCTGGTCAGAGATATATGGTGCCAAAATGGCCCTTGTGTTGTACGCTTCTCCGATGGTGGCAAGAGCAGTGCGCAAGGTGTCTACGGCGTGAGCACGACTTTGTTCCTCGACATTAACTATTCCCTGTGTCTTTAGCATAGAAGCATGGTCGTCATAGGCTGCACGATATACTTTTGGAACCAGATCCTCAAGGATGTAGTTGAAGCTATCTTCCTCCACGTCGGATTGTATTTCGACAAATGGGGCGGTCTCACCTGCATAAAGATGCTTGTATCGCATGTCATATTTACTGGTGGCAAGCTGACTAACAAGGCGACGTGAGGAGGTGGTTACCATTTCTGGAATCGCCACAAAATCATAGTTGCCCTCGCCTACCGTGCGTTTTATATCATTCCAGTTACGATTCATTTCGCCGTAGGCTTCTCCATCAAAACTATATCCCAGCGCCCAACTTCCTAGGTTCTGCGAAAAAGCGCTCGGGGAACAGGCGACGCTCGCGGCGATTACCTGGTCGAACCATGCGAGTAGTTTATTGGCGTTAGGGAAGTCTGATTCAGGCAGACGAGAGTGACGAAAGCCGGGATATGCAGACCAGGCCTCGGTTGTGCTCTTGGCGAATTCTTCTTGTAGCGTTTTAAAGTAGTTCGGAGTCGCATCAACAGTGTCAGCATCCCAGTTGGTCAGTATGGTGTCGAATAGCGGGCGGCGGGCGTTTGATGCCTCGCGCGCAACTACGAGCGAATTTACATGAAATCCATCACTTTTTATTGTACCCACAGGCGTGCCGGACCGATAGGTTGCCAAATAATGGCTGAGTGGTAGGTCGGGGTGTGCACGCTGGAACGACTTAATCAGATCCATGTTATTGACAACCGTTGGATGTTCTGGGTCAGCATCTTTTGTGAGATTAGCGCCGATCACGGCCAAAAAAGGTGCGCGGGCACGTTTTGCCTGCGCGGCGAGCTTACCCAGGGTGACATCCAAAAGATCTTCCCGCGTCACCTCGGCGGGTACCGCTACGCATTGAGCTGGAATAACTTCTCTGATAGAAGCATTGCCGTGCGACAAGACCTGCTCGAATAATTCATCGCGCCGCGCTTGGACAAAAGAAGGATATGTAGACAGATACTGCAGGTACTCATCTACCTGCTGGTCAATAATACGCTCGGCACCAAAAACAGACATTTTACATACAATATCATATATATCTGGTAATTACAATATTATAATTGCCCGTCGGGTGCCGGGACGCGTCGATTCTTCTCGGTCTGGATGATGCGGCAGAGGAAGCGAACGTCGTCATGGGCTACACTGCGCCAGAACGGCTCACCAGAAAGGTCGATCACCACCCGGCCATCGGGTAGGTTGGCATCAACGACAGTTACTTTGCCGTGAGCATAGCTGCTCTCTCCATCCTCGAACCTAGCCGCAAAACCAAACTGAGGATCAGCAAATTCAAAATGAGGATTGCCGGTTAGCGTACGAACGCACCCTAATACGTTGCCGTGTACGCTTCCGCCAAACATCGTACTATTTAAGTAAGCAACGGACGTCTCTATGGCACTTGTTTCCCCACTATCTTTCGGAATCCGGTCAACGATAGCCGCCGCTATGGGTTGGCTCGCGACCGGGTCCTCTCTACCACCAAGATTTATTGGGTAGTCGATCCTATTACGAGCGGTACCATATGGCTTCAGATATTCAGCCAATACTTGTTCGGCAAGGCTAGCCTTCTCTTGCTGCCACACAATGGCTTCCGCGGCGGCAGTCGCATATCGCTCATCGTTGTATGCCAATTTTACTAGGGTATCAAGTTTGGCAGCGGTCATAGGCATAGCAGCGACAAGCTTATTTACCTGTTCTATGGTGTCGGGGGTTCCTACCCTAAGCAACTCTCTGCTAGCCCACTCAATAGGATGCCCCTCATTCGTAAGATCGCGGCCTACAAACTCAGTTACCACATTGCGGAATGTAGGCATGACCGTCGCACGCACGCGCTCTGCGTCATCTTCTGGAGCTACCGCCATCAGCCTGGCCATCTCAGAAACCTTGGCACCGATACTCGCGACGCTCAAGCGGTCTAGCCGGCCAAAAGTCGGGTCGGTAACAGGAACGCCGGCATGCCTATCGAACCACAAGCGTCTTGGATCTTCCACAATCTGACGAACGGTCTCGGCGTCGCCCTGTTTGGCGGCAATAGTCGCCAGGTTAAGGTATACAAAGTCATTAATATTTAGATTTGTACCCTGTGCCAACCAGTCTAACCACGCCATACTGCGCTGGCGTATAGCATTGGCAGTCTCACCATCCGCCATGCCATAAGAAGCTAAAAAGTCGGCTTTAACACTCTGTGTGATGTTGTAAACATCGTAATCTGGATCGAATCGAACGCGGTCTACAGCCAATGGGCCAAGATGTTCGGGGTACTGCAAACCATCCCCCCACACTTCTGCATGACTGTCAGAACGACGCTCTGTTATACGAACAAGTTCATATTCTATAGATAAAGGCTGTGCTGCCTCTGCAGGATCGGCCATAAAAACTCCTTACGCTACCATAGTAAAATCCTATTGGTATATATATCACAAATTTGCAAAAGATTAATCACTTGTGGTCGAGTAAGACTAAAGGCTTTAATCAAAGCGAGCGAGATCAGTCCCTTAAACAGCGGTAATAGTCATCTAAACTAGCACTCTTGACATGTGAGTGCTAGTTTTCTAGAATCAATGCAGAAGCTAGTTATGCTTCTCAAAGATTTATTTAACAATAATGAAAGGAGAACTATAATGAGCAATCTAGTAAGATGGGACCCTTTTGCAGAGCTGAGTGCTTTACAAAAACAATTCTTTGGTGATGATTGGATGACATCTTTCAAAGGCGTAAACATACCCACGACCGATGTTTACACAAAAGATAATCAACTCAAAGTTGAAGCCCATTTGCCAAACTTCGAGCAGAAAGATGTAACCATTCAAGTTGAGAACAATGCGCTTGTTATCAATGCCGAGCGTCACGAAAAAGAAGAAGATAAGGACAAAAAGTACGTGGTTCGTGAAAGTTCCAGCAGCTTTTATCGCCGCATAGCCTTACCGGAAAGGGCCGACACAGACAAAATTGAAGCCCGCCTAGATGATGGCGTACTAAAAATCAGCGTACCGCTTACGCCCCTTCCCGAACCAAAGAAAATTGCTATCGCCGCCTCTAATAAAAAGAAGTAGCCGATTCAATCAATCTCTCAAGGGACTCGACTGATGAGTCCCTTTAAATTACCTCTTGAAACTATCAACAAACTTGTACAGCTCATTTTGAAAGTTGACGTCGGTAAGGTATAGCGACGCTGGCTCGTCACTGCGAATAAGATTGGGGTACTCGATGCCAATAAGGACAATACTTCCCTGCTGCTCAAAGTAAAAGCGCACCGGCACTTTAAGAACCTCTTCGGAATAGTTTTTGTATGACTCATAATACAAGGATTTGCCGGCCGGTGTCTTAACCATGATGCAACGCCTGAGCTCAGGGGGCCTTCGATTTGCTAGTTTGGGCTTGGCAACTACTCGTCCATCTGAACCACGAGGAGCAGTTCCCGCAGTGGACAGACCACCCCAGTCACACTTCTCATTATTGTATTTATAAGGCTTCAGCAGCTCATCATCGCGGATAACCTGTACCCAGAAAAATGGACTTGGCTCAAAATGTCTGTCGTACTCCTTTATTCCCTTCTTCTCTTGCGCAATAAATGCCTGTGATTCGGCATCGAGATAACCAGGATAATTCACAAATTCATATTCACAGGTATACCAGCCTGCCTTTGCATCTTGTTCCGAGCAGCTCCGCGAACCCCCTTCTCCCGATTCCTTTAGCCAGCTCGGCACATTTGTTGGGAGTAACCTCCAGCTTACATCTTTTACAGCCGGAAGTTTTTCGAGCTTGAGCGCCGGTTTTTTATATGCGAATGATCCTACACAAACGCCAGTAACGATCAGCACCAATAAGCAAATACCGACAACTTTATTCCGTAGGCGGTTGGTCAAGAATGTAGCGAGCAGAAAAATACCGACGCCACCGATAATTAGCGTGCTGGCCCTGAGAAGCTGGGCGTGGTCCTCCCAGGTCGTTGGCTCGTAGCCGGCCAACAGCGCATCAAGCCCTCCACCTATAAATACTTTCTGAGCGAGGTAGTACAATGCGTACAGAAAAATCAGCGACGTGAAGGCAACAATAAAGGGATAGCGAACACCCCAACGCCGCAAAAGGCTATAAATGACAGGGAGGGCGATCAAATAAAATAAGATGAGTACATGCTCTACTCCCCGGAAAATCAGGGCGATGTATAGCAGCGCTGCAAAAGCGAGACCTTTTATGAATCCCCAGGCCAAAAGTATGACGATGGGCGTAAGACAGCCGAGCGCGACTACCTTTGCCCAAGGTATTTTGTGAGACGGAGACTCCTCTAAAGGTATATTCGGGCCATTTTCTGGTGTCATGAGATACTCTTACGCTTAATGATAGCACTGCAACGTTTTATATTACAACGACAAGAGCCCCCACCTTTGGGCTCACTTTGCGCGTCAAGCGATGCGCGGTAGCCAAGTGCTTGAGATCTGTTGCTTTGACGTCGAGCCAGCCAATTATGCCAATAAAATGTCAGACTTAGGTATTCTCTATTCTGTAAGCGAATACCTGTCGATGATCTTGTTAGCCACGCCATGGAGGCCGTTAATTACAATAATTGCCGGGGCGACAATTGCCACAGTGCCTGGGTGTATTGGCTCGAACAGGAGTGCTAAAATAATGGCCGTAATGCCGTTCTGCTGCGCAAATGAAATATGCCAACGATCTTTCTTTGGCAAGCCGCGAGTAAGCAGGGATCCTACAATTATCTGTGCAACATACGCAGCAACACCGAGAGCGATGCCAGCCCAAACATTAACGCCCCCAATCAGCAGCAGACCAAGCAATACGGCAGCAGCACGCAGCGCCCACACAACAGCACGATCGATAAATGCAGCAAGTTTGGGTGGTCGCAAGAAAAGACCGACCAACGCAATACCAAGCATCAAAAAGTATAGTATAGACAAAGTGAGCGCCGTTGCCAGCACCAGACAGGCGAAAATCGCCAGACCTAAATCAAGTCCAGCATAAGTCTTCTTGGCGTAGTGGCGGATTACGAGCCATAACACCAGGACACCACCGGCGAGCAAGAAGTTTAGTCCCAGTTCTCGAATATACGTCACCAGGCTAGCACCTGCGTCTGGATTGCCCGTTAATGAGCCGAAATCAACACCCGTTAGCTGCGCCACCAGCACAGGCGCGTACAGCGAGAGTATGACTGTTATAGGATCATCAAACGACGCCCATGACGCCAAAATAGTCTTTGCTCTCGCAGACATGCGACTTCCCTTCAGCAGGTTGGCAACGGATAGCGGATCGATTTGTGCAACGGTAATGCCGAGAATCAAAAAGAACGGATCTTGGAATAGTAGAGCCAAACCACCACCTATGATTGCTGCCTTGAGGACCACCCCAACCGTTACTGCACTGACTATAATTCTTAAATGTCTGCGGGCCTCCTTTAAATCGATGCCGTATGTGCTGGCGTAAAGACCGATTGCCAAAAGCGAGGTGACGGCCAACCTATACCAACCGGTATCTTCCAAATCATGGGCATTAGCAATTCGGGCAACAGCAAAACCCAACAGAATAAACAATACGAGTCTAAGGAGATACATGATTCTAGAAGATTAACATGAAAAACGTCCTACCAATGTAAGACTTCTATCATGATGAAGCAGATTAGTAATAAACAAAAAGTACCGAAGTGCCTTCAAAATCTCATTTGGTGCGTTTGATACACGTTGTTTTGAAGGCCTTTTAGGAGGGCTCACGTACAACTGCCGGGCAATGTAGATAAGCAATGCAAAATTGTGTACTATTTTAATATGGCAACCAACGGCGCACGCGTACTCATTGTAGAGGATGACATTCTACTAGGTGACCTTTATAAGACTCGCATGGAGATTACGGGCATGATCGTTTTCTACTGCAGAGATGGCCAAGAGGCAGTAGATAGGTTAGTAGAGTTCACTCCAGACCTTATTCTTTTAGATCTCATGATGCCCCGCCTAAGCGGCTTTAAAGTTATAGAAAAAGTACGCGCCATGCCGGACATCAAACAACCTAAAATTCTAGTTTTGACCGCTTTGGGCGAGCCCGAAGACCGAGAACGAGCGGTGAAGCTGGGCGCGGATGGATATTTGATAAAGTCCGGCGTCGGACTTGACCAAATACTAGCAGCGATAGAACATGAGTTAGCCACTTAGGATTCTTTTATCTGCGTACAACGTGGCGCTTATTGTTTACGAACCAAATGAGGAATTTTCTTAATTAGGCGCCACGCCCTAAATGTCTCGCTCAGCGCCTAACCGGGACATAATGCGCGCCAGTATGCCGCCAATCAAAGCCACCACAACCATAGCGATGAGTGCAGTCCAATCAAATACACTCTGCACAACCGTTCCCTGACCCGTCACGGTAGCCTGTTGTCCGAAAATACCTGCGAAGGGTGCGGCGAACGGCGTACTCCAATCATAGATCCAATCCACAAATCCGTTCGCCGGATTGGCCCCTAAAACACGGAACAAGAAGCGTAACCCCAGAAGCGACTCAATGAACGCTGTTACACCATATATAATTCCTCCAAGCATCGCCGTCCTCCCTAACACCCATTTGTTTGTATAATTATGGAGATTAGTTATCATTCGCGCAGTAAGGAATGTCATTGGGGCTCAATGCTATAGGTCTTGCTTAACTGTGTCTGAGAGTGACGCTTTCTACTTTAATTGCTGTTCGAGCTTCATGACCTCGTTCTATTTCTTTCAGCAGTTTGCTGTGCAGCTTTCGTACTCGCCTTACGAATATGGGCGCCCGTTCGGGGTCCGGATCTTCGGATAGGAATACGAGTGCCAGCATGGTTGCCGTATCGAGCCTGAAGATTGTTTCGATTATCGGAGAGACTCCTGGTAACGGCCGGACCGAAGCGTAGCCATCTAAAAACTTCTCGCCGGTTTCGCCGGTTTCTGCAACACGAGCCAACTCTAGGGCCGGATGACCGATAAGTGCGTTACTCCAGTCAAGCAGTGCAGCAACCTTGCCCTTCTGCATCCGGAAGTTAGCTCGTCGGAAATCCATGTGTAGGAGTTGCTTGGTGTTCCTTGCAGACTCCAGGCAATCAATAAGGATATCTTTAGGCGGTAACTCTGGGAAGCTATCTTCTAACGAACCCAACTCTTTCCAACGCCCCGTCAGACGCTCAGCAATGAGCTCCGGTATTTCCATGCCCTCTTGCGCACTCAACTTGATATTCGGCGTTTCAATGGAATGGATCCTCGCAAGTAATGTACCGAGCTCAAACTCATCCGGCTTACTATTATCGCTTGGAACGTACGACATGATGACTGCGCCAAACCCGGCAGCTTCGATATCTTTAATGGGTTCTGGCACTTGAAAAATGCCGTGCGCCTTGGCATGGCGCATTAATGCAAATTCTTGGTCTAGTAGTAGGCGTGAGTCAATATACGCGTCATTAACATTTGAGAAGATGCGATCTTTGGGAACTTTGATAACTACTGACCCTGAGGGCAGCTCGGTGCCAAAAATATAGAATTCATTACCTCTGCCTACTTCCTTGACATCCTGGACATTCAGCTGACTACGCAAGGAATCTAATACCTTGTTTAGAAGTTCGGGATTGTCCAGTTCGTGCATTGTTAGAAATAATAGCATGGGTTGACTGCATATATTGTCCTTGTCGTCGTTAGCACCCCAAGCATTAGATTGTTATACTCAAGGGGTGAATACAGTTTACAGAATACACGGCGATAACATTATCGAGTGTGAAGTTGCGACTAGCATTATTTTAGAGGCCATCAAGTTTGCTACAGGCAACGATTACACCGTTGGCTTAATTGATTCCAATGGTGTTACTCCCGCCTTTTCCGCTCAGTTCGAGGGCGGGCTTACATTTGTGCTTGAATTTTTCCCAGGTCACAACAGATGGGATACCTCACTGCCCGACTTTCTAGCTGAATTAGGTGCGCCTCTTAAAGAATCGGTGGATGCTTTTGTTACCAAAGTAGTGGGCAATACAGAAGAATCTATTGCTGCCTTTGAGTTCTGTAACGCCTTACCTGCGGGCAATAATGCCTGGCAAAGAGCCGGTCGTGCTTTAGCCATGACCATGGCCGATATACCATACTTTTATTTTGCTGAGATTGGGGGCCAAGAATTGGACGCGAATAGAGAGATTAAAGCACCTCGTTTCCCAAACCCGATAGTGCCTTTCTCGTACTTAGCCAACTCAAGTGCCGCACCGGATAAATGCACGACCGTATATATGGCTAGCAGGTCAATTAGCCAAAAAACATATAAGGAGTTTGAGGAAGTATTTGCCAATAACGAATACAAACGGGCCATTTCATCCTTGTTTACAGGTGATCCCGTAAGCGAAGCGTCTCTAGATAGTTCTAAGAAGAAATCGGCAAAGTTTATTTATGACTTGGCACAAAGAAGAAAAAGAGGTAATACTCATTCACTTGAAATGTGGACGCAGATTCTTGCAGAAGCAGAGGCCGGCCACCCCATAGCCTCACATTTAATACGGGATGGATTATCCTGGAGCAAAAAGATATCCATACCTTCAAACCCCAGCCTGAAACTGTTAGTTGGATTGCTGAAAAAGGTTGGAGTATCGGCTATTGGCTCAACTGAGATGCCCTTTTGTATACTGCCCCAAGCGAAGCGAAGAGAAATTGCTGACGAGCTAAAAGCAATTTATACAGAGTCACTTAGTGACGAGTTCTTGGAATGGCTAGCAAATGGCGAAAAAGATTTGGTCTTCGTATTGGTAGCAGGTTTCAAGCCACGCGGTGATGATTCTCGACCAGATAGAGGACTGGTACCCATGGCTAGGATGATATTTGCTAATGATGACGTAGATATTTTGAGCATTATATATGGACCTGCGAAACCGACAACATGGCAACGGCTCTTTACCGATCCCTACCGGTTAGCTTCGACAAATGGTTTGTGGGAAGCAGTTGTAAGCTTAAGTAATGCGTTGATAGTTGACAGCGTTAGCTTAGAAGATCAGCCACGAAGAGATGTCATAGTAAAACGGCCTGTTTATGAAATTACCAAGGGTGGACTTAAAAAATTTAGTAATGTTCCCCGGTATGGAGAGCATGACGTTGACTCTGTCCTCCACCTAATCTTTTCCGATTCAGAGGATAAGGGCGTGTTCGAATCTTTATGTAATCCACCGGGTGGAGACTGGAGTGGCATTTCATTTTTGGACGACGATGGGGCAACTAACCGCTGGACTTCATTGCCTCGTGTAACAGGACTAGACGGTAAGCGGCCTGACCATATTATCCAGTTCTTTAAAAACAACAGAATTATACTTTCGGTGGAATCCAAGGACTTGCTTCGAAACCTCGAAGATAAAGTAGGTCCCCGTTTAGACAGATATACCAAGGAGCTCTTGCAGACTGGTGCAGCACAGTCCAGGAAGCTCAAGAAAAGTCTAGAGTGGTCACAAGAAGTAAATATTCCACTCTTGAAAGAAGCAATTACCAAATACGATTATATGAGCGCAGTCGCAGTAATGGGAGATAAACAGCAGGCGATAGGCGCCCTAGAGAAGTCTAAAGCCGATATTGCAATATCTATAAAATTCGCTAGTGATGGCTCAACCGAATTATTTTATATATCCAACAACGAAAAACTATTGGCCACTATTACTGACTTTTTCGACAGTCAATCGGGTAAATTAGATAAGCTTAAAACCAAGTTACGTCAGATTTCCTAAAAATTGATGTATAGAGACTCGTGGACGGTATCCTTGGTTTTGTCTTGCACCTTTCTAAATGCAGACAAGCCAGAATGAAGCATTATTTTTCGTTTGTAGAGATGAGGCGGTATGAGGTGAGCATAGGTTTTGCTTTCAGAATGTCCGTCATATGAAAGCACAAACTTAACACCTTTTTGATTCAGTTTCTCTAAATATTCGATAAACTTAGCATGGTCGATATTTTCTAAATATCGATTCTTATTATTAAAATAAGGCGGATCTAGGTATACTAAATCGTTTTTAGTAGCCGAGGCTGTTAGTTCCCGGTAATCGCCTTGCTCAATGTCGTAATATTTTAGCAATTTACTCCACTCGTTTATTATTGCTTCTAATTTTTTAGGTGCCATTCCTTTCCTGCTATGGTGTAGCGCATTATTGAATTGGCCGGCTTTATTAAACCTGATAAGCCCGTTGACACAAGTTCGTGACAGAAACAGCAAATCAAGAGGGTTTTTTTTAGCGTTAAATCTATCTCTTACTTCATAGAAATATAAGTGTCCGATTTCTTGAAGTTTTTCCCATTGCTTTGTGTAATTTGATACGACTTTTTCGGGATTGTCTCTAATTAATTTCCAGAGTTCAATAAGTGGCTCGTATATATCAGAGCACACGGCCTTTTTAGGCTTCAAACGTCCAAGAACAGCACCACTACCGAGAAAAGGCTCATAGTAAGTGTCAAAATCTATTTTTGATATTTCTTCGACTATGCTTTTAGCCTGGCTTCTCTTACTGCCACTCCATTTTACGAACGACATCATAAGAGGTTAGCCTGTATTTCAATTTTTTGCTCTAATCGTAATTTGCTGAGTTCTACAAACTCATCCTCTAGCTCAATTCCAATGTAATTACGGCCAGTTAACTTTGCCGCCAAACATTCCGTCCCTGAGCCCGAAAAAGGAGATAATACAATATCGCCCTCGTTTGAACTTAATCCCACTATACGCTTACATATTTTGAGTGGCTTCTGAGTTGGATGTTTACCGAGTGCTATTTCAAAACGTTCTTTGTTATTGGGAATATCCCATACCGTGCGCATTTGTTTACCCGCAGGCTTAAGTTCATCCGACTTATCTGCATACGCTTTTGAGTATTCGTAATTAAAGTTGTAGCTTCTTTTTTTGCTGTTATTTGAATGAGCCCAAATTAGGGTTTCATGACTTGCGGTTAATCTACGCCCAGCTAGATTTGGGAAAGCATTGCGTTTGTACCACACGACTTCATTGATTATTTCTATATCGAGTAGTTGCATGAGAGTATTGATGATGCCTATATTATGGTATGTGCCAAATACCCACATTGAGCCAGTAGGTTTTAAGACTCGTTTGGCCTCTTTTAGCCATGCTTCAGTGAACTCTATATACCCTAAAAGGCTATAGTCGTCCCATTTTTGCATTACTTTTGCCCAATTACCACCAGCTCCAGCTAGACTGCCTGAAGCAAGCTTTAGGTTCATGCCTTTGGATAAATTGTATGGTGGATCAGCAATGATTAGGTCAACACTACTATCTGGAAATGTTTGCATGACATCGAGAGCATCGCCTTTAACAATACTGTTTACAAGCTTGTCAATATTTTTAGTCTTTGGCCTTTCCGGCTCAACTTGAATGTCAATATCTGAAATTTTTCTAGCTAGATCAGTAAGCTCAATTGACCGAGCTAGCTTTTTATGTCGCTTAATTAGACCTTTCTCCTCAAGAAGCTCCAAATGCTGATGAACAGTTGACACGGAATTGACGCCAATATGGTCTGTAATTTCCTGGATAGTCGGGCTGAGTTTACTCGAATCCTGATAGGATATGATATAGTCGAGCACCTCTTTTTGTTTATAGGTTAGCATATACGAATTATACCGAAAATTAACCGAAATAAAATAGCAAGGATGCTGCAGAAATCATCTTTTTAGATGTTATCATTGCGTCGCTTTTGAATAGGTACATTTATAATACACGGATCTCCTCTCTTTAATTGTTTTAACCTTATGCTATGTACTAGCGCTTTATATAGCCGCAGAAGACAGAAGTATCCTGAATACGGCTTGTGGTAACATAACTGCATGACAAGACGAGTAACCGTTCGAGGCATCGTAATGCATGACGGTAAATTATTATGCGTACGGCTCAAACCCTACAAAGACCATCTGAAACGGGACAATTCCTACTGGTGCTTGCCTGGCGGCGGACTTGATAAAGGCGAAGCATTAATTATTAAAGATAAATATTTGCTTAGGACCGAGAAGCAACAGCCTGAAGAAGGAGCAGGTCGCGCGCCTTTACCAGCTTCCCGTCGCGTTCTTTAGGCATTGCGCCCTCAACCAGCTTAATCGCCTCTGCCAGGTTTTCAGCCCAGACCGTCTTAAAGCCTTCTGACTTCTCAAAGTCGGTAGTTGAGGTTGCATTGTCTCCACCGACTTTATGCGCAGTGTAGCAGTGGTCGATTTGTTTCTGCTGCCAGCGATCAAAGTATAATTCCACACTGCCGACTTCCTGGTCAATAGTTACTTCGCAGCCGACTTCCTCCATGATTTCCCGTGCTAGTGCAGAGGGCACATCTTCGTCTTCGATGCCTCCACCGGGAAGCATGTAGTAATCATGCGTACTAACATGTATCAGGCAGACCTTGTCGCCGTCAAAGATAATCGCCCTACCTGCTGGACGGGGCCTGAAAGCTGCGTAGTCAAATTGTGGCGATTCGGAAT
>DASVXH010000072.1:0-22886 GCA_036392795.1 Saccharimonadales bacterium (SeqCode) | reverse complement strand
GTACGAAAGCGTGATGCCGGGCTACCATTTGAATAAGAAACACTGGAACACGATCTTATTAACCGGCCAGCTAAGCTGGGAAGAGGTTCAGGATCTTATTCGCCATTCCTATCTATTGGTAACGGACGAAAAATAGATCTGGAGCAGGTTATTATGGAGTCGGGTTATTAGTGCCAGCACTGTCTAGTTTATCGGCAGTGTAGGGAATCTGACTTATGAGCATCTGCGTTTGTTGGTTGTAGTCTGTGAGCCGTTCGCGCTCGCTGTTGCTGGTTGAGATCCCTTCTAGTCGCTTGAGCTCGCTGGCATAGGCGGTCAGTTCTTCCTGTACAACTTGAATAAAGGTTTGATCATAGGTGCTAGTTGATTTAGCAGAAGTAAATTTTTGATCGGTGGTAGCATTTTGTTTGAGCGTTAGCTGCTTGCCAGAAACCTTGACACCGCGCTCTCCCAGCATGGTCACTAGCAGTTTTTGCTGCGTGATCATGGTGTATTGAATGGTTGTAGCCAGGTTCTTGGTGGTCTGTTGCTTGGCCTGGGCTGAGGCTTGGTTGGATATGCGGATCAATTCCTGCTGACTTTGTGCCAGGCCGATGAATTCTTGATTATCGATTTTTTTTGGCGCCAGCGCACTGATAATGAGGGCTGTAACGATAAAAAAGATGATCGTGCCGCCAATTATCATGACGATTTTGAAGATAAAATTATCCTTGCCGCCCACGCTAAATTTTTTAGGCTTCTGCTGCTCAGGATTCAAAATGAAGTCGTACGGGTTGCCCTGGTTAGGGTTCCCTTGGTACTGCGGGTACTGGTCCATTGTTGTATTTAACCACAACCTCGTTTATGTTTCCATGCGAATTCATTGAATCTTTATCTGTGGGCTGCTAGAGTATTGTTTTAATTTGTGGGGGAGATTCCAAATGGGTGAGTTAATGCGTGACGGTCGTAATATTGCTGCTTCTGTAGCTTTATGCGCAGGAATGGTCGCTTGCGGCACTGGCGAGCAACCGCCGATACCCCCCAATACGCTAGGGCCGACGTTATCTACCGAAACGGCTGCGCCGGACTTTACCCGAGACTCTCGTCCACCCCTCGCGTGTGACGCTTTTAAACCAACCGAGTGGAGTCCAATTAAAGATCTCTACGGAGACGAACGGCGTGCTGCAACTATCGGCGTGGATGTAATACTTGGGGTTTCAAAAGATCAGGTATTCAACGGTAATTTCGGCGAGGCAAAGTGCGGCCAGATACTAGGCGATAAGGATCTCGAACGACCTGTTACGGTTTCCGGCAAAGGCGACTTGTGTATGGTGGTCTCGGTGGCCGGTGCTCGACAACCTGATGGAACATCTATCCGGTCCTCCGAATACATCCAAGCTATTTGCGCGGCTCCCGCCTCACCTGAAACCGTACCCACAGCTACCTCTTTTCCTAAGAGCCAAAAGCCAAAAATTAGCTGCCAGCCCTTCGAGCTTGATACCAACTGGCCTGCTATCCCACCCAAAGACGTCCAGGAATTGAGTGAGAGATTGGGGGTTTCCCAAGATCGTGCGCGAAACGGCAGGTTTGGAAATGTAATTTGCCTTCAACAGCTTGATCCGGCGGTCGATCGTTTGCGCCCGATTAACGCCATGGGCTTTAGCCAAGACTGTGTAGCAATAAATATTATAAGAGAACCGAGCCCTAACCCAGACACCTTCAGGCAAGCTGTGGTTGCGGCGTGCGCTGCTGCGGAGTAGGGTGCCTATTAAACAGAGGCCGACTAGCGTACAATGTAGGTAAATGGACGCGGTCGAGGATATTAAGCAACGGTTAAGTATAGAAGACGTTGTGGGTGAATACGTCGAGCTCAAGCGCGCCGGACGTAACCTGAAGGGCCTAAGCCCATTTAGTAGTGAGCGCACACCGAGTTTTATGGTGAGCCCCGAAAAACAAATCTGGCATGATTTTAGTTCGGGCAAGGGCGGCAGTATGTTTGGCTTTGTTATGGAGATGGAAGGTGTTGACTTTAAGGGCGCGCTGGAAATTTTGGCCCGCAAGGCCGGTGTTGATCTGGATCAGTACCGCGGCAGTGGCGCCAGCAAGCGCGGCAAGGAAAAAGAGCGTTTGTACGAAGCTTTGGACTGGGCGGCCAAGTTTTACCAGTCCCAGCTTAAAACGTCTGCCGAGGCTCTAGACTACCTCAGAAAACGACAATTTAAGGGCCAGACAATCATCGAATGGCGGCTTGGCTATAGTCCCGCTGGCGGTAGCGATCTGGTAAATTTTTTGCGTGCCAAGAAATTTAGCAATAACGAGATCAAATCTGCAGGTCTAGGTACCGATCGCTTCCGCCGTATGAACGACATGTTTCGTGGCCGATTAATGATTCCGCTGTGCGATCAGCAGGGGCGGGTGATTGGGTTTACGGCGCGTTTGCTGGCTGATAATCCCGACGCGCCAAAATACATCAATACGCCGCAAACCTGGCTGTATGATAAGAGCCGCCACATCTTTGGCTTGCACCTAGCCAAAGATACTGTCCGTCGATGTAATTACGTGGTTGTGGCCGAGGGAAATCTGGATGTGATTATGAGTCATCAGGCCAGCGTTCGGCAGGTGGTGGCTACCGCGGGCACAGCACTTACCGAATCACATTTGAAAGAACTGCGTCGTTTTACCGGTGACATACGTCTGAGTTTTGACGCCGACAAGGCCGGGCTGAATGCTACCGAACGAGCCATTCCTATTGCATCAAAGGCTGATGTACATCTGAGTATCATCACCATTCCGGCCGGCAAAGATCCGGACGAGCTGATCAAACACGACCGCGAAAGCTGGTTGCGGGCTATTACTTCGCCCCAATACGTCATGGATTGGTATATCGAGCACCAGCAAAAAGAACTGGACATAACAACGGCCGTTGGCAAGCAAAAATTTACCGATAAAGTATTGCCTGTCGTTCTAAAGCTTGAGCAAGTAGAGCGCAGTCACTACCTGAATATTTTTATGAAATTGCTTGGCCTAAATCAAGGTACACTGGACATGCGCATTAGGGCACTGAAAGAGCCGCGCAAAGAACTAAGGACACCGTCTGGACCCTTGCAGCTACCGCCAAAAATTATCAGCGAATATACGCGTACACAAGATTTGTTCATGGCGCTCATGCTTCAGAGGCCAGAGTTGCGCCAACGGCTACAAATGGTAACCACCGACATGCTGCTCGGTGATCCGGCCAAGGAGCTGCATGTCTTTTTGGCTGCCAGTCCGGATTCCGCCAGCGAAGTCCTGGCCACCCCAGAATTGCAGCCTGTCGAAGATTATGTTAAAATTTTACTATTACAGTACGAGGAGCTTTATGACACTATCGAGCCGAATGAGCTTCATTACGAAGCCGCTCGCCTCCAGGTCAAGCTCATTGATCAATTCGTAAAAATGCAAAAACAACGTCTCGCGCATCAACTACAGCATGCTGACGAGGCAGAAACAAAGCTACTGCTTGAACAAGTCAAACGACTCGACTATCTACTAAAGACTCATAAAGGGAGGGCATAATGCCTAAAGACAAGAAAAATGCTGCCAAAGTGAAAGTCGCCGAACCAGCAGTCGACCTAGAAGCGGCTAAAAAAGACCTAATCAAAAAAGCCAAAAAAGCCGGCACCATCAGCCAGGCTGATATCAACGAAGTTATTGCGGATACGCCGGAAAATGCCGAACAGCTAGACGGTTTGTATACCGCTCTTGCTGACAGTGGCGTGCAGATTACCAATGACGTTACTGCGGGCAGTGATGACGATGCGCACCCCGCCGACGGCGCCATGAGTGACGAATGGTCACTGGAAGACGGCGAAGAAGTTATGACCGAAGACCAGAGCTATCTGGATGACATTGCCGATGACTCTGTTCGTTTGTATCTACGTGAAATTGGAAAAATTCCACTTCTTTCGGCTGAGGCCGAATTAGAGTTGGCACAGCGCGTTGTTGATGGCGACAAAATGGCCAAAGACCAAATGGCCGAAGCCAATATGCGTCTGGTGGTTTCTATCGCCAAACGCTACGTCGGCCGTGGTCTGGATCTGTTGGATTTGATCCAAGAAGGTAACACCGGTTTGCTCCGCGCCGTCGAAAAATTTGACCCCAGCAAGGGTTTTAAGTTCAGTACCTACGCAACGTGGTGGATTCGCCAGGCGATTACCCGCGCAATTGCCGACCAGGCACGTACTATCCGTATCCCTGTACACATGGTTGAAACCATCAATAAATTGCTACGCACACAGCGCCGCCTGACACAGGAACTAAACCGCGAACCTTCCAACGAAGAAATCGCTTCGGCTATGGACATCGAAGTGGACAAGGTCGAGCATATTATGAAAATCAAACAAGACATTAGCTCGCTGGATGCTTCTATTCGAGATGACGAAGAAGAGTCGGTACTGGCTGATTTTATCGAAGACGAAGACACGATTAGTCCGGAAGAGTCCGCCACCAATCAGCTGCTCAAGGAACAGGTAAAGGGTATGTTGGGTGCGCTGACCGAGCGCGAGCAAAAAATCCTGAAACTGCGTTTTGGCCTGGAAGATGGTAAGCAGCATACTCTAGAAGAAGTTGGCCAGGAATTCAGTGTAACCCGCGAACGCATCCGGCAAATTGAAGCCAAGGCTCTGGCTAAACTGCGCAAGCACAAAGACGCCAAAAAATTGCACGACTACATCAAATAACCCTCGGGTGACTAATTAAAAAGTCCTTTCTGGGATGGTTATTGTTCGCTGAGTGACTGGATGTGCTGTCTTGTTTGCTCTATCCAGTAACTGGCGTGGTCTGATGACCGAAAACGAAATAGGTTGTCCCACTGTTTGATACGCTGCCGGTCTCCCTGCAAGACTGCCACTAGTGTATGAATATTAAGCGCGGTGTCGATTATTTCTGAAAGCTCCTCTACGGACGGAGTATCATTGCCTTGGCGCAGTGATTTTTTCGCCACGAAATGCAATTTGGTGATCAGACCGGGCGGCAGGGCTATATATGCTACGCTATGATCCAAGATATCATGCTGAGCCAGCGTTTTTTCGGTTGCTATCAAACGTACGCCTCTGGCAGCCGCTCGCACATTATCCTCTGCAGTGAAAAATGCCCCTTTAAAGGGCTCAAAGCCTACCGTCATACCCCTAGGATTCTTTTCTCGTGCAGCTGACTCTACCCTAAAAGCGGCTGCACAGAAATAGGCGCTGCCGGGAAAATGAAGATCTAGCCGTGACGAGTATTGGGCATTTTCTATACCTCCTAGAGTCGCGTAAATACCCAGCTTTTGAAGGACGGGCTTCATTCCCATGTCCGACAATCGGTACAGGTTGTTGGCCCGCTCAATCCATTCAAAGCCATTTTCAGGCGGCCTTTTTTTGCCAGGAGAGTATTTAATGTGCACTGCCCCCGGCTCTGTATCCTGCGGCTCCCAAACCGTTGCTAGTGCATGTTCAAATCCATCAAAGACGGGCGGGTCGTAACGAGACGAGGGCTCGCGGGTGGGTAGTGGGGCGAATTCCGCTGACATGCCTATTAAATTACGATACCCTGGCCAAAAAACCAAGCGAAAAGCGAACAAAAATGTCTAAAAATCGATTTCGTCCAAAACAGCTTGGAATTGAATCAGCAGCTCTTCCGGTGTACTGGTATTTACGAGTGTGTAGTCGGCGTTGGCGATAGGACCGCCTTTTTCAAGGTTTTCGATTTCGGCATATTCACGAGCGGTAGCTTCGTCGTCGGTGAAAGGGCGAACGGGGCGATTGGCTAAGCGCTCATGGCGTACGCGGCGGGGCGCTGCGATCGCAACCATGATGGCGTCATTACCCCAGCGCTCTTTAAAAATTTTGTATTCAGTCCAGCTGTAAAGGCCATCGGCGACCACGCGGCTGTGGCCATTGGCAAATAGATCTTCGATCTTGGTAATCATGCGGTTGGCGACGGCGCCTTTGCCTTCTTTCGCGCGCAATTCTTCGCGCACTTGTCGCTCCAGTTCTTCGCTGACCCTGCCAAAACGCGCTCGAGTTTCATCAACAATAACGCCTCCAAAATAGACCGAAGGAATACCTTTTGCGGTTAAATAATCGACGCAGGTACTTTTTCCTGCGCCGGGCATACCCACTAAAACCAGAATTTTTCCTTCATGCACGAAGCCTATTATACGAGAAATGAGCCAAGAAAGATAGGCAATGTTCGGGGAAGGCGCAATTTTTGACTTGAAAAATCGCGCCGGCAGCGTACTGTAGCTGCATGAGCTTAGATACCGTAAGATCGCTTCCGCTGACCGCTGAGGAGCTGGAGGCCATGGCTGACTCTCTTTTGATGGCGTCAGAGTCTGAAGCCTATAGCGAGTCAACCATGACGATTGCCGAAGACGATCTATTCGAAACCGCTTCCTCAGATGCATATCTTTACCTCAAAGGCCATGAAGACGTCGATTCGGTACGCGACTATTTGCGGTTGATTGGCAAAATTGCTCTTTTGTCCGCAGAAGAGGAAGTGACATTGGCTAAACGAATCGAGGCGGGGCTATTGGCTGGTCAGGCCCTTCGGGAAAAAGAAGTGCGCGCCTCACTCGGCAAGCGCTATACGACAAAGAGCTTAGAGCTGGTTGCTGCCGACGGTGCTGTCGCAAAACGACAATTTTATGAGGCGAACCTACGTCTAGTTGTATGGCAGGCCAAACGCCTGCGGTCCTGGTCCAGGCATCGGCAATCGCTGATGGATGTAGTGCAGTGGGGAAATATCGGGCTAATGCGTGCCGTGGAGAGGTTCGACTATACTAAGGGCTACAAGTTCAGCACGTACGCGTCGTGGTGGATTCGCAAGGAAATCCTGGAGAACCGATCACACAACCACGCCCTTACGTTGACCGAAAATGCCGCCGACGACGTTGAACGAATGTACCAGACAGAAAAGAAGTTCTTTGACAGCCAGGGCCGATATCCGTCCTTAAAAGAATTGGCCAAGGAAATGGACAAAACTCCGGAGCGCATCGCCGAGCTAAAGCGAGGTTTTATGGAGCCTTTTCAGCTTGATCGTCCCTTGACGGACGAGGATAAATTGTCAGACGCGCTCAGTGCGGCGCTGCAGATGGAAAGTTATTCGTTAGAAGATATAGTTACTGGCGCTATCGCGACAGCTATGGTCAGGGAATGGCTCCAAGGTGCCCTAGAGGCGTTGACCAAAGAGGGAGATCAAGGGGTGCTGCACGCCGATTTCCTGCGCCGTCGTTTTGGATTTGGCACCGCACAACAGTCGCTGGCAGCTCTGAGTATACATTTCGGCCGTAGCAAGCAAACTATGTCTAATTGGCAAGAAAAATGCTTGACGTTTCTACGCAACAAGGCGGCAGAGGATGATATTACCCTCGAATAGAGTACAATAAAGGGCAAATGGAGTCATTTAGCCAGATTCTGGACAGTTATCGGCAGCAAATTGATCGGGAAATTAATCTCTACGCCGATCAGATTCGACGGTCGACCAAAGAGCGGTTTGGTACCGACGCTCGGCTGGTAATTGATGCCTTTTTTGACTTGTTAACGCGCGGCGGCAAACGTATGCGCGGTTCGTTGGCTATAACGGGTTATCAGATGTGCGGCGGTACAGATGTGCAGATGATTACCCGCGCAGCCATGGCGATCGAAATGGTTCAGAGTGCCCTTCTGGTCATGGATGATATACAGGACCGTTCGGAGATGCGCCGAGGTAAGCCAACGGTGCATAAGCTACTTGAAGCCGAATGTCAAAAAATGGGCTTGGGCGGCGATGCGGCCCATACCGGTATCAGCTTGGCGCTAAATGCTATGCTGGCTGGACAACATAGTGCCTTAATGGTTGTTGACGGGCTGAATGTTGATGCCGAGCGTCGCGCCAAAGCAATGAGCATAATCAGCCAGACTTTTGTGGTAACGGTCCACGGCCAGACTGCTGACATTCTCAATGAATGTCGTGACAATGTGGATGAAGCTGCCATTGATCGCGTCATGGATTGGAAAACCGCCTATTATTCGGTGCTCAATCCGCTCTGTGTGGGCATGGTGCTGGCCGGTGCTGGCTGCGAAGACACTGACGCAATTCGCGACTACGCCATCCATACTGGCAAAGCATTCCAGATTACCGATGATATAGTTGGCATTTTTGGCGACCAGGCCAAAACTGGTAAAAACCCCATGGATGACGTTCGCGAAGGCAAGAAAACATTGCTTGCCGTCTATGCACTGGCACATGCTACCGCTGACGATGCTGCCTTTTTGCGTCAGCAGCTGGGCAACCCACGCCTCACAAAAGCCCACTTTTTGCGCTGCCGTACTATTCTGGAGTCGTCGGGTGCCCGGGAATATGCCGAAAAACGAGCAGGGGAGTGTGTCCAGGCTGCCGTAGGGGCGCTCCAAAACGCGCCTGCGGACTGGAAAAAGGACAAGATTGCGTTCCTATGTAGTTTGGTGGAGCACATGAAGAGCCGGTACGCCTAGTATTTGCTGCTCCAGGGTAGTATCGTATAAGGCTGAGTCATAGCACTAGATACCACCCAATTAGTATGTAAAGGATACCCCTATGTCTAAAGAAATGTACGAGAACTACGACCTATCACTCTATGAGCAACTGAGTCAGCGATCACAGATTATTAACGAATTGGCTGCGCCCGACAATCCGCTGTATGAAGCGGCCCAGGCCAGGTATGCCACATTACGGGAAGGAAGACGGCATAACTTTACTCCTGTTCTTGATGCTGCAGTCGGCACTGTGCTCGATACTTTAATCGTTCCGGCGCAGCCCGGAAGCGGCCTGGTTGTGTCGCGCGAACAAATGGCTAGAGAGGCGGATGAGGCCCTGTGCGAGACTGCGGAACGCCATAAGGATGCGATTCTTGATGCTGCTACTGCCGTCGGTATGCGTGCCGGAGATGATTACCCGTACATAGCACATATCTTGGATAACGACTCTGGTACAAAACCAGAATTTCTTGCCGAAGGCGGCGTAGGATATGCATCAATCGTACGACGCGGAGTACTGGATAAGGTTCTGAGTGCGTGCGGGAGAAGTCTTGAGGTTGTGTATCAATTTGGTGACGATCGGCGCATCGCTCCGACCTTGTATTCGGACTCAAAGAAAGGTGAGTCAAATTTTAATCCGGAGCATAAACTAATTCATGGCTTAACTGGCGATTATTTTGCCCCAGACCAGATTTTTACTGAGTACGAAGCAAATATGGCGACGGCCGTACGAGACGGATACTCCATCATGAGAGAAGAAACGAGCCTCATTGATATGCCGTATCGGCGATTCGCCGCACTCGGTAGGCCTGCCGTTCCTGAGAGGGCGAGTGCATTGCTGTTTATGAATCAGCCGGAAAATAAAGGGCTTGTAGGTGGTCTTGCTTCGATTGAAGATAGATTTGTGAACAAAACATCTCGATTAGTTATTGCAACCCATGGTTATCGTCGACCCGTGGCAGAGCTGGAGGCAGTCCAGTGGATGCGAGACCGTGGTCATGAGTACCGGCGACCGATCGTTGTGGGTGATGTACCGGGCGAATCCTACCGTTACGAAGACAGCGAGATAGTTGTACCCGAACCTTCCGCTCAATTTTACGTTGAACAACTTGCTGCCTACGGCAAAATGTTACTGGCTGAACTGGCCCACTTTGGCCACCGGTCATCATTGCATTAGACTTGCTGTAATTTTTTGACGGCGTGTTCGCGGTGCAGCTTTACGACTTCGTGGCGCGAATGTTTTTTGTTGTGGCGTTGAAACTCGC
Source organism: Saccharimonadales bacterium (SeqCode) (assembly GCA_036392795.1). GTDB lineage: Bacteria > Patescibacteriota > Saccharimonadia > Saccharimonadales > UBA4665 > JARIHD01. The sequence continues at coordinate 13,129 of DASVXH010000072.1, read as the reverse complement.
GGATCAGGATAAAGAGTAGGGCGGCGCCAGCGGCGTACAACCAGTCAACCCATCCCAGCGGTGCCGATTTGAAGTATGGGGAGATCCAGGGGTTATAGATAATATTTAGCACGCAGAACATCGACAGTGCCATGGCTAGCCATAGCTGCCGATTGTGGAATTGGTAGCGGCTAAAGAAACCGGCTCGCGTGCGACGTTGCAGAATATTGGCCAGCTGACACAAAACGATTGTCAGGTAGGTCATGGCGGTGGCTTGCATGTGGACGGTGCTGCCAGAAGTGAGATTTTGGGCGATTACGCCCTGACGGTCAAAGAACAACAAGTAGTTTATGAACGCAAAACCGCCGATCAGAATTCCGCACCAGATTAAGTCCAGGACCGCCCGGCGGTTTAAAATGTGATCTTTGGGATTGCGGGGTTTATCGTCCATAAGTTCGCCGTCGGCTTTGTCCTTTCCCAGTGCTGCTATAGGGAAGAGTTCGGCTACCAGATCGACCGCCAGAATCTGCATGACTGAAATAGCAAGCGGTATGCCAAGCAAAGTTGTAGCCGTCAGGCTGACCAGGTTTACCACTAGTTCTGCAGAGTTGCTGGTAAAACAGGCCAGGGTGCCTTTGTGGATATTTTGGTAGATAATGCGGCCTTCCTGGACGGTCGTAACCAAGGTGTTAAAGCTATCATCCAGCAGGATGATTTCGGCAGATTCTTTGGCAACATCGGTGCCGGTTTTTCCCATGGCCACACCGATGTCTGCGCGTTTCAGGGCGGGGGCGTCATTAATGCCGTCGCCGGTTACGGCGGCTACGTGGCCGCTTTTTTGGATGAGTTGAACAATTCGTAATTTGTCTTCCGGGGCAACTCGTGAAAAAATAACGCCGCCGCGCAGGGCTAGGGTGCGCAATTTGGCGTCACTCATACTAGCTACATCGCCGCCGGCAACCACTACGATATCGTCTGGATCGGCGGTTAGTTTGGCGCGGATCGCAATTGCTTTGGCGGTTACGGCATTGTCGCCAGTGATAATGGACACTTTGATGTGGGCACGGCGGGCGGCTTCCATGGCATTGGGTACTTGTTCGCGTAAGGGGTCGATCATCGAGGCCATTCCGAGCCAGATTAATTTGGTTTCGGCTTGTTGCAAAGTAAGGTCTTGGAGATTTGTCCCTTTAGGTAAAACACGGAAGGCCAGAGCCAGGTTGCGCATGGCGTCTTGGGCTAGCTTTTCGTTGTGTTTTAGGATAAAGGTGCGGTCTTTGGCGGTGAGTTTGCGTACTTTGCCGTGGTCCCAAAAATGTGTACAGTGATCTAAAATGCTTTCTGGCGCGCCTTTGGCAAACAGATAGAGTTCCTGGCGGTTGCCATATTCGCGGATCGAACTCATACGTTTTCGGGCGGAGTCAAAAGCAAATTCTTTTAGTTCTGGATAGGTGCTGTCTAGTTTGTCGGCCAGCAGACCGCCTTTGGCGGCGAGGGTGATGAGCGCTCCCTCGGTAGGATCGCCAATAGTGTACCAAGTGGCGTGTTTGCGATCAGGTTTACTGACGCGGGCGTTGCAGGCCATGGCGGCGGTGGCAAATACCAGCTCCAGTTGGCGCAGGTCGTCATCTTCAAGGAGCTTACCGGAGGCGTCTTCGATGCCACCTACGGGCTCGTAGCCCTTACCGTTAATTGTGTAGGTTTGTTGACCAACTAACAGTTGCTCGACGGTCATCTGGTTTTTGGTTAGCGTCCCGGTTTTGTCGGTGCAGATGATGTTTGTAGCTCCCAGTCCTTCGACGGCGGAGAGTTTCTTGACTAGGGCTTTGGCCCGAACTAACTTATTGGCGGCCTGAGCTAGAGCGGTATTAATTTCGGCGGGCAATCCCTGGGGTATCAGCGAACTGGCGATACCAATGGCAAACAAAAATGCGTCTTTTATGGCAAGTCCGGCGCCGGTAGCGATGGGCAGCAGAATGACACACAAAATCATCGTACCCTGGGTAACGCGGGTGGCGATATTATTCATTTCTTTTTGCAAGGGGCTTTTTTCGGACGTAGTGTCTTGGCTAAGGCTGGCGATGCGGCCTAGTTCGGTGTGCATGCCGGTGCCCACAACGACACCGTACGCTTGACCGGTAGCGACCGTGGTACCCATAAAGACCAAGTTGCCCCTGTTGCCTAGTGGAACATCGTCGTCAAGGCGATGGGTAAATTTGCGGCTGGGATTGCTTTCGCCGGTTAGGGCAAAGTCATTGGTGCTCAGTTCATTTTCTTCCAGTAAACGCAGGTCGGCCGGGACAGCATTGCCTTCTTCTATATAAACAATGTCGCCAATGGCCACTTCGGATGAGGGGACGGCGCTTTTTTTGCCTGCCCGAACCACGGTTGCTTCTGACACAACCAGACGCGACAGTGACTCCATGACCTTTTCGGCTTTGAATTCCTGCAAAAAACCGATCGTAGTATTAAAGAGGACGAGGACAAATAACACGACAGCCGTACGCGGGTCCTCAAGAAAATACGAAATAATACCACTGGCAATCAGTAGAATAATCATTAGATCCTTGAATTGGCGTAGATATTTAGTAATCGCCAATTCTTTATGTTTGTTAACAAGTATGTTTAGGCCGTTTTTGGCTAGGCGTTCAGCTGCTTCATGGAGATTCAATCCGTCGCGTCGACTGCTCAGGCTCGACAAAACATCGGCGCTGTTTGCGCGGTAAAACGGTTGTTTCAGAGAAGAAGGGTCCATTACATAAGCATTATACGGCCCCCAATGGTTTTCGGATAGTTGCCTAGAATCCAAAAGATGGTACTATGTATTTAACATGACCGTAGAACGTGTATATGATTCGCCAGATTTTCCTGGTGGGCGCGTTTGGGCTACTTATGGAATTGATACTATTAAAGGAGAGCCGATACTGCTTTCTCCTTTGCCTCAACTGTCACAAGGGGACCTGGACAAATTGGGTCGGAGCCCGAACGAAGAATATAACTGGAATGACGATGCACTTTGCAGCCAGATCGATACGGACGCATTTCACCCTAAAAAAGGTGGAAGCATGGTATTCGCCAAAGAAGTCTGTAGGCTGTGTGGCGTCCAAGAAGAATGTCTTGCAGATGCTTTACAGGATCCAGATCGGCGCGGCATATGGGCAGGTACGTCGCAGAATGATCGGCTCAAAATACTTAAACGAAAACTAGCCGGCTAAAGCCGGGATACCGCTACGGATATACTTCAGTTTGATCTATACTAGTGCTATGAGTGAGGCGATCAAAAAACGTTTAGTTATTATCGACGGCAAATCGGTGTTTTACCGAGGCTATTACGCTATGCCGAATCTAAGTACTAAGGATGGCATGCCTACGGGCGGCGTCTACGGTTTTGCTGTGCTGGCCCTGGAGATTGTAAAGCGGCTGAAGCCGGATTACGTCTGTGTGGCCTGGGATAGTAAAAATAATATTCGTTCACGCCTGGCATTGTATCCGCAGTACAAGGCCGGTCGCAAAGCGCCACCCCCGGACTTTTATGAACAGATTCCTTTATTACATCAACTACTGGAATCGCTGGGCTGGCCGCTATACGAAGCTGATGATTACGAAGCCGATGATCTGATGGGGGCTTTTGCCAAACAAGCTGGCGAAAAAGGTATCGAGAGCTATCTGGTAACGTCCGACCTGGACGTTCTGCAGCTGGTCAATCCTCACACGCATATTTTTACGCTCAAAAAAGGCTTGAGTAATATCGAATTGTTCAACGAGGCAAGTTTCCGCGAAAAATACGGCGTAGATGCGCATCAATGGGTGGATGTAAAAGCTTTAAAGGGCGATTCCTCCGACAATATTCCCGGCGTTACTGGTATCGGCGAAAAAACTGCATTGGAACTAATTTCGCAGTACAAAACGCTGGACGGTGTGTACGAAAACCTGGAATTGCTCAAACCGGCCATCAAAGCCAAGCTGGAAAAAGACCGCAATATGGCGTACCTGAGCCAAAAGCTGGTGACGCTGATGGTTGACGCACCCGTGTTTATCGATCTTGACCGGGCAAAATTGGTCGACGGGCTGACGCCCGATTTTGCTGCGATGCTGCGTAAACTGGAATTTCGCACTTTGCTTCGCCAGGCCGAATCACAGATGACGCGCGAACAAGCAACCCAAGCCGAAAAGCCGACTAACACTATTGCTGGTGCAGTGGCTGTAGATTATGATGCGAGCACTTTTGTGGCGGGCAGACCGCGCTTGATTGCTACTAATTCTGACCAAACGACACTATTTGTCAGTAGTGAAACAGGAAAATACAGCTCGCTTTTGATCGACGATCTGACACGGGATCAGATAGCGACATTGACCAACGGTCCGCTGATCGGTCACAATCTGAAGGACGTCTTTCGTGCGCTTTTAGTCCACGACATTCGGTGGCCGGGGAGTGTAGGGCACGATACCCGTATTGCGGCTTTTTTGATTAACAGTCTGATCCGGTCGCGCGACTTGGATGACCTGCTAGGTCAGCCCGTGGATCTGGAAGACGGCGGGCAAATAGTTGGTGGTATCTGGTTGCTCTATGCAGAACAGCGTCCTGAACTTGAGGCAATGCCCCGCGTGCTGGAACTGGCAAAAACCGTCGAATTTCCATCGATTTATCTGCTAGCCTGTATTGAACACCGTGGTATTTTACTGGACAGTGACTACCTGCTAGAAATGAGCAAGACATTTGAGCAAAAGATTTCCATTCTGGAGCGCAACATCTATGCTCATGCTGGCAAGGAATTTAACATCGGTTCACCGTCACAGCTTGCCGCCATTTTGTTCGACACGCTGCAGCTACCGACCGCAGGCGTTAAGAGGGGTAAAACGGGTTATTCGACCGGTGCAAACGAGCTGGCCAAACTACGCCAATTGCACCCCATAGTTGACCTGATTACCGAATACCGCGAATACACCAAACTAAAAAGCACCTACATTGATGCGTTGCCCAAACAGGTTGATCTGCATGGCAAACTGCATACCACTTTTGCTTTGGACATTGCCGCGACGGGCAGGCTCAGCTCGGCTAATCCTAACTTACAAAATATTCCCACACGTACCGAACTGGGGCAGGCGATCCGTCGCGCTTTTGTGCCCCATGACGGAAATGTATTCGTCAGTGCTGATTACAGTCAGTTTGAACTGCGTCTGGCAGCGGTGATGGCTAACGACACCGAACTGGTGACCGACTTTAATAACGACGTAGATATCCATACCAAGACGGCCGCCGAAGTCTACGGCATGCCGCTAGAGGATGTGGATAAAAATATGCGCCGCCACGCTAAAGTAGTGAATTTTGGTATTCTGTACGGGATGAGTCCACACGGCTTGTCTGTGGCAACTGGTATGACACAGCATGAAGCGAAGGTGTTTATCGATAAGTATTTTGAACTGCGGTCGGCAGTGCGGACCTACATCGACGAAACGATTGCCCGCGCCCTGCACGACGGGTATGTGGAAACGCTATTTGGCCGCCGCCGTCCTACGCCCGACCTAAAATCAAGCAATTTTGTAGTACGCGAGGCCGCCAAGCGCGCCGCCGCCAACATGCCTATCCAGGGAACCGAAGCCGATCTGATGAAAATGGCCATGCTGGAAGTAGAAAAAAAACTGGAAAAAAATAATCTGGGCTTACAGTTACTGCAAATTCACGACTCTATCCTAGTGGAAACACCAGCCAAAAACGCCAGGAAAGTGGCTGACATGCTCAAAACCACCATGGAGAATATTTATCCGGAACTTGGCGTTAAGCTAAAAGTTGATGTCAGTATCGGTAAAAACTGGGGCGAATTGTAGCCGAACGCAACCATGCAACCCAATGAGTTATTCCATCATTTTGGACTGATTGCATTTAGTTTATTCTTGCTGGTTATGACGGTGACTTTGGGAGTTTGGGGTAAGGACCATGCGCTGTCGCTGAGTGGCCATGCGGCTAAACAACGCACCAGCTATGCAGTGTTTTTGACTGGATTGACTACGGCTGGCGTGCTGTTTTATCTTTTTGGTTCGCAGTGGTTGGCTCCGACACTGCAGCTGAATGTGGTGTTTTCCGTGTTATTGGCCGCGGCAACCTTTCTGGAATTAATAACAGCGCTCGTGCCCGATGCAGGAGGTGTTAGGGGTACTATTCACCGGCTTGCCGCCTGGTCCATGGCGTTATGCATGGGCTTGTTGAGTATACTGGTGGTTGTCGCTCCGTCGATGCATGGTCTGGCGCAAATAATGTGCGCAATGTTGGCCGTATATATGGTGTTCACACTACTGCTCTTTTTGTTTGTACCCAGAACCAGGACTCATTTTTTGCTTTACCAAAGTAGTTACGTACTTAGTTTCTTTGTGATAATGCTGATTGCAGCTTATGTGCGGTAAATGCTGACGGATCGTCGTATAGTCCAGCTTGATAGGGCTGAATATTTGTATACCAAGCCCAAGACTTAATGTAAGTAAGTTCACGCTTGTGTCCCATGCTCAGGGTGTATGATGAACATATGAATCCACAAACCACTCCCGAGCAGCAGTACGAAGTTCTTGATGAAAACGGTCATAAAACGGGGGAGCTGCTGGACAAGTCCGTGGTGCATAAGGGCCAGCTGTGGCACGAAGTTGTTAACGTCTGGGTTATAAACAGCCGGCAGGAGATTTTAATGCAGCTGCGCGCTCCCGGAGTAGAGTTGTCGCCAAATGTGTGGGACGTTACGACCGGTACGCATTTGCGCCCTGGTGAGGTGCCGGTGCTTGCCGCGCTGCGAACCTTGCAAACCGAACTGGGAATTAATACCGCCGCAGAAAGTTTGCGTCATCTATTTAATATCCAAAGCGCCAACCCTATGCCTAATGGCATGCTACACAAAGTATTTGGCCACGTTTATTTGCTGCGCGATGACGCCGACATTAACGCTTTGACATTCGACAAAGAAAAAATCAGTCAGCTAGCGTGGGTGCCTATGATGAAACTCATGGCCGACGTCGGCAATGAAGAAACGAAGAAAAACTATTTTCCGCGAGCCAACGACTACTACCCGCAGTTATTCGAAGCCTTTCAGGCCTGGCTATAGTGTAAGCGAAAGTGGGTAGTAGCTACTTTGGCCAGCGACTGTCGTTTGGTGCGTCGATTTTTACCAGTAGCTCGCCCCAGTAGCCTTCCTGATTGGGTGTTTTCATGCCGCACCCAAGATACAGGGATTCGACGTGTCCCAACTTATCTTGAATTATTTTTGGCACCAGCTGGAATTGTCTAAAATTATCCCAATCCGCAGGGGATAGTTCATTCGGATGAATGTCGGCCTGATGTAGCCCGCAACTGAGGGTTTTGGGATAAGCAAACCAGTTAAAATCCGTCACGTCAGCGACCGGGAGGGCTGAACGATTTGCAAGGTCAGAGATGAATTGGCGCACAAACTCGACGCCATTAGTACGAATCTCTTCTTTTGGAATCTCAATCGCCACCCCATTAGGGACATGGACAATAACTCCACTGTCGTCCAGGAGTATGTTTTTAATGCCAAACTCGCCGAGCATCCCAAGATGGGTCGGGCTGATACCTCTGGTAGGAGACACTGTAGCAAATCTTTCCTCACTTTCCCCTGGGTTGTGAAGATCGACTAGTATATCCGGAGCATACGCTGCTATCTCGCCTAACACCTCTACAGCCCGGCGCTCCTCGTAATTTTTGGAAGCGAGATCACCTGGATATGCATATGCCATATTAACGTCGATAAATCTCTTGTTTTCCTGAATACCCTGAAGATTGACCAATAGTCCCACGACGTTTTTAATCGGCTTCTGAATGAGCGATTCTACGACCGTGGCGGCTTCTTTTTCATCAGGGTGGGTTGCACCAAGTGCCATCACTTTCATGCGAAAATTCCTAAGGAGGATTATTTCGAGGTGTGGCGGCGGAAGAGCCAGCCGGCCAATGGTATTGATACGACTAGTAGGCCAACGCACCAAACAACTGACATTACCAGGTGGTCGCCCATCGGGGTACCGATTAGCAAGGCACGCAAGGACTCGATGATGTGACTAATGGGCTGGTTGCGCGCAAAAGCTTCCAGTGCAGCGGGCATAGTTTGTGGCTGAACAAAGGCGCTGGAAGCAAAGGTGAGCGGGAAAATCAGTACAAAGCTAAACCACTGTACACCTTCGATGGTCTTGGCTACCATTCCCAAGATCGCAGACAGCCACGAAAAAGCCAGAGTAAAGAGTAGTAGTACGCCAAATGCGGCAAGCCATTCAGCAATGCCGGCAGTCGGTCTAAAGCCGACGATCAAACCGACACCGATCATCACAATTGACGATACGGTGTTACGGGCTAAATCGGCCACAACATGGCCGGTTAAAACGGCAGAACTTAGCATAGGCAGGGATTTAAAACGGTCGATGATACCGCGCTGCAAGTCATTGCAGACACCGATGGCCGTAGTTGTGGCGCCAAACGCCGCCGTTTGAATCAAGATACCGGGCACCAGGAAGTTAACGTAGCTGGACCCTTGGGTTTCGATTGCGCCACCAAATACGTAACGGAATAACAGCATAAACATAATTGGCTGAAACACGACGGCCAGTAATTGGTCCATGCTGCGAAAAATGTGGCGCAAACTGCGACCAATCAAGATTGTCGAGTCGCTTGCTGCCCAAAAAAGTCGTGAACGCTTTTCGGGTTTAATGCTGCCTGCTTCAAAAGCTACATCGGCCATTACTTTTTACCCTCCTTTTGGTTTTCTTCTTCATCTTCGGCCGCTTCGGGACCGGTTTGACGACCAGTCAGGCTTAGGAATACGTCGTCCAGTGTTGGTTTATGTAATGAAAGCGTCTCCACGGCCACGCTTGCCCTATCCAGGTCGGCCAAAATTTCGGTCAGGTGTTTTGCGCCGCCGTCCAGAGCAACGCTGATAGAACGCTTGCTGGCATCAAATTTCATCCCTTCGCCGTCGATAATTTTCTTTGCCTTGTCGAAATCTTTTTCGCGGACCAAAACCAGTTCCAATCGTTCTTTGCCAACACGTTGCTTCAATTCGTCAGCGGTACCCTCGGCGATTATCTTACCACCGTCAACAACGGCAATCTTATCCGCCAGCTGATCGGCTTCTTCCAGATATTGAGTGGTGAGTAAAATAGTTGCACCCGCCGCCATCAGGCGCTTGATAATGTCCCACATGGCTAGACGGGAACGGGGGTCCAGACCGGTGGTTGGCTCGTCCAAAAAGATGATCGGCGGCGTTGCAATCAAGCTGACGGCTAAGTCCAGTCGGCGGCGCATACCGCCGGAGTAGGTTTTAACCACGCGATTGCCGGCTTTTACTAGGTCAAATTGTTCCAGCAGCTCATCGGCCCGGCTTTTGGAGGCCTCTTTGTTTAGGTGATACAGGCGACCCATCATAACCAGATTTTCGTAGCCGGTCAGCAGCTCATCGACAGCGGCGTACTGGCCCGTCAGACCGATTACACTACGCACTTGATCTGCTTCACTGTTTACATCGTGTCCGTCAACGGTAACGGTACCAGCGTCATATTTCAAAAGGGTACTCAAAATGCGGACGGTTGTCGTTTTTCCGGCGCCATTCGGTCCTAGTAGCGCCAGCATGGTGCCACGCTCCACCTTTAGGTTCACACCTTTTAATACTTCAACTTTGCCATACGACTTGCGCAAATCTTTGGCCACAATCGCATACGAACGGTCCGCCATGAACTCTCCTGCTTTTTACTTTACTTTGTATTGTACCAGATTGCACAAGGGTGGTGTATGCAAAAACGCTTAAGTTTTGCGTCGTTGTTCCGTATAATACGGTTTGATGAATCTGTTTAGGAGTATCGAAGATATTAATTTTGTTCGAGTGGTCGAAACCGCGGCCCTGACGTACACCAAGGAACTCCACGAACTGACCTATGTCGAACACGGCACCGATAATATTGTGGCTATGGCTAACCGTCGGTTTGTTTTTCGTTTCCCGCGTGACGAAAAAGCGGCGCGGCGCCTTGTCTTCGAGACCGCTCTATTGCAAAAAATAAAGGGCAAAATAACCGCACTACCCATTCCCGAACTCCTGGAAGTTCACACTCGACCTCTCTACATTGTGACTAAATATATCGAGGGCAATCATTTGTCGCCGTCCGAAATTCAGCAACTGAACGAGGCGGAGCAGGCAAAGGTGGGTACTCAGCTAGCCGATTTTATGTTTCAAATGAACCAGGCTATCAGTGGACTAGAAGTGCGCCGTTTGCGTTCCGAAGCAAATGTGGATTTGGGTGAAGAGCCCTGGCCGCAGTATTTTAATCGTCTCTTTGCCCAGCAGCCGCTGCCAAACGACAAATTGGCCCCCATTGTCAAGGAATATTTTGAAACCTGGAAACAGTTTGTTGGCGGTGAACAGCAGACATTTACGATTCACGATGACCTAAACCCCAATAATATGTTGTTTGTTGGTGCGGGGCTCAGCGGTATTTTGGACTTTGGTGACACTAACACGGGCAGTATCGAATCCGAGCTGCGCAAACTCTACGGCTGCGGCGAAATCGTACTAAAGGCAGCGGTTGACCGCTATGAGTCGCTTAGCGGCGCGACTATCCAGTACGACCACATTCGTATCTGGGCAGTAATACATGATCTTGCCCGATTTACGGATCGGCTTTCGCGCCAGGACACGGACTCAACCCTATTCAACCAGGCACACGAAAACCTACGCAACTGGATACCTGGATTTCCTCTGTAAATTTACATAAATCATTGAAAAAGCGTATCAAATGTGATATTGTTATGTTTATCCTGCATTAGAGGCGAGGAGAATAGTAATTATGAAATATTTCTTAGGATTTTTGGTTAGTATTGGACTCATTATTCTGGTATTTATTTTGATACTACGGGGTTTTAGTGGCAAAAAAACGGATGAAATTCCAAAACCGCTTGTTGACTATGCCAACACGAGCACCCTGGTGCGCATGACCGTAGACGGCTCGATCATTTCAGATCAAGAGCACCGCTCCTATCGCATTACTGTCGGCAAGGACGCCACCGAGATCGAAACACTTCAGGGTTACCAGAATCTTCCTCTGGAAAGTAAAACTTTCGACAACAACCAAGAGGGCTACGCCAATTTCCTGCGCGCTATCGACCTGGCTGGTTTTGCGAAGGGCAATTCTAAATCTCAAAACAAAGATGAACGTGGCGTTTGTCCCAACGGCAGTCGCGTAATCTTTGAAATTCTAGATAATGCATCGCGCAAGCAGCGTTTCTGGACTACCACCTGTGGTGGCGGCACTTTCAAGGGCAATGCTCCAAGCGTACGTCAGCTGTTCAACCGTCAGGTGCCTAATGCCGATTTCTCTAAATTGACCGGTCGTCTTCGCCTAAGTAACTAGTCTTTTCAGTATCCGCCGCTCAGTTTTAACCGATTCTAAATACGAGTCGTTTCGTGGTATTGCATGCTGCCTGAATCTTGGAAGTTTGCAGGCGGAGGGTGTTGGCGAGTGCAGCGCTCGGCACACTTATAATGATGCTTTCGCCATTAATTGCCGTGCTGACCGGTGTTTTATAATGATCGTCGATATAGCGCTTGATTGCCACCAGCTCCGGCTGCTCTGGTCTGCCAAATTTAGCCATAATATCCTGCAAACTGTCCATACTGATCCGACTATATCCCACCCTCCTCAATTAAACAACGCTGGTGCGATACAATAGCATATAGTATGCCTGAACTTCCGGAAGTCGAAACCGTACGGATTGGCCTGGATCGTCTGATCGTGGGTAAGCGTTTTGCTTCCGACTGGCCCAAGGGTTTCCCTAATGCTCCAGCAGATGTAGAGGCCTTTTTGATTGGCGCTACCGTGATTGCCGTGCGCCGTCGGGCAAAGGTGTTATTAATTGATCTGGATAGTGGCTACAGTCTAATTATCCACCTAAAAATGACGGGCCAATTGGTATATCGGGATGAAAAGCAGCGGTTTGGCGCCGGTCACCCAAATGACAGTCTGGTAGGCGAGCTGCCGGATAAATCAACCCGCGTCATTTTTGGCTTTAGTGATCAATCGCGGCTATTTTTTAATGATCAGCGTAAGTTTGGCTGGGTTCGACTAATGCCCACTGTGGAAATAATGGAATTGGATTTTTTTCAAAAGGTTGGTCCAGAGCCGCTAGCAGCAGATTTTACTGTCGAACAATGGATCGAACGCCTTATGCGGCGCGCGAAGAGTGGCATAAAAGCCGTTTTATTGGACCAAACAGTAGTGGCCGGGATCGGCAATATTTATGCCGATGAGAGTCTGTGGGGTGCCAAAATTCATCCGGAAACACGAGTGGCTGACATACCGCGTGCACGGCTGGTGCGGCTATACCAGTCTCTACGTGACGTACTGACTCTCAGTATAGCCAAGGGCGGATCTACTGACCGCAATTATGTCGATGCCGGTGGAAGGCGGGGTAGTTATCTCACATTCGCCAATGTTTTTCGGCGAGAAGGTAAGCCCTGTCCGCGCTGTGGCACGACTATTATAAAAACACGCGTCGCTGGTCGAGGGACGCACACCTGTCCTAATTGCCAGAATAACCAATCCATGCTATAATAACACCTATGAAGAGGCACGAGAAACCTGTTAGGCGTGGTTTGCATTTTGGACGCAAAACTGCTGCCGTGGTGATGGCTTTTGCCGTGGCCGGCTGCGGCGGCAACGCTCAGACTCCCGGTCAAGGGAACTCCGTACCAGGCATACAACTGGAAAAAATTGGCGAACCACCTGTGCCTGAAAAGCCTCCAATCGTGGGCGGACTCAAGGAAGAGTGGGTATGCAAAGGCTTTGTGTCGGACGGTAATCGTCTGGTTAAAAATCCGTTGGTCGATGGCCCGTCGGTCTTTAATCGTCACGACTATACCCCGCTGCACACCAAGCGGACGGCTTTTAATCTAGAAACAGTAACCTCACCTATGACCGGCAAGCTGCAATTCTATACCGAGGATGGTGAACCCTTGCCGAAAGAGCGCAACCCTGAATGTTACTGGACCAAACTCGGCATAGTTGCGGTTAAAACTAACCTACGCAACCCTTCGGGCGATGATCCGCTTAAGACCGCCTTTTATGTGCGTCCAAAGGCCATGAAGTCTGACGGAACGCTCGTTGACCCTGACTTTGTTTA
>DASVXH010000071.1:0-4363 GCA_036392795.1 Saccharimonadales bacterium (SeqCode) | reverse complement strand
ACCAAGCACCGGCCGGCAATATGACCGTTACCTATCCCTCTCCATATAGCAAACTAACCAACGCCTGTAATTTACTCTCTGCCGATGACTTCGGGCGCCTATTTGGCAAGCCGTCCGACGCTCTCGTAAACGAGACGCTCTATCTTACCGAGTCCGAGCCAAAAACTGCACTGCGCCAGTGCCAACGCATCGAAGTCGAACGATTAAAAGAGGGCGAAATTAGCAGCGTCACCATGGGCTTAAGCGAAAGCCGTACCGAACAGCAGACCAAGGACCGGTTATCCGCAATCAAAACCGACAAGGACAAAAACGAGGTGAAAAAATTGGATAAATTGGGTGACGAGGCATACGTCGTATCCACCGGTATTCTCGATAAAGATCACCACAAGATTCTGATTCGTTCCGGCAAAGTAATCTTAAGTATCGAAAGTAACGGCGAAAAAAAGGATACTAGTGTCGACGCTTGGGTATCACGCAATCTGCCTATTGCTCAAAAAATCTTGGCCAACTATAAAAAATAATCTGCGGGAAGCGGCCGGCACATTAGCCGGCCTTCAGAAGTCCTATAGAATCAAATTTTTCTACCACTTCATCTAGTATTCTATCCGTTGTCCCATGTCCATCCAGCCTCATAACAACGTCAATATCTTCCTTTGCAGTTGGCCGTTCTAGACTCATTTGCATTGCGTACAGGATACTTTCCGGTCTTCTTAGATTCCATCGGTCTATTGGCACGACAAAACTATCATTCTCGACTCCTGCTTGAATTCGCTTCTTGGCAATTTTGTTTGTTGCGTTCGCATAGAGAGCAATAGACAATGCTCCAGTTTTTTTTGGCGACCGCAAGGGGCACCTGGCGCGTGTCGGGAGTGTTAAAAAACATATCTGCCACCACATCGTGTCCTGATGTCAACTGATCGGTCGCAAACGCCGCAAAGCGCTCCCGAATTAAGTCCCCTTTGACTTTCTGTGCTTGTTTAGGTGGCATAAATTCGTCGCGCTGCTGTATAAGTCGGAAGCGCTCTTCATCGGCCGAAAAGAAGCCGGTCTTCAGGTCGTCGGCCAACGCACGGGAAAAATCCAAGGGAAAACACCCTAACGCCCCTACTAAAAAAATAAGCAACGGTCTTGGTTTGCCATCAGGATAATACACTTCTAACTCAGTCATAACCCTCCTCTTAGACGCCTAGTAATGCTGTCCAAGTTTTTATTTTTATCACAGGTTCGGCAAAAGCCACAATTATTTTTTCAGGTAATTCTTGGGCTTTTGCCGTGCTATATTTAGATTATTATGCGCGGACAAATTGACAGTGTTTTTTATGAACAAGATCCCGAACTCTACAAAGAAGTAGCAGCTTCGCAACAGGCATATAACAGTATCGCCACCTCGTATCAGGGACACATCGATGAACTCATGCATACGCTTACCGCCCACACAGCACATACAAGATCAACGACCCAGGACTTTGTTTACACTGTCGCCAGCTGGTTCGTGGACCGCCGATGCCAAAACGGCGGCCCCCCAGCCTTTGCGGTACGCCTGGACGGTCGCGTTCATGCCACTCATCGGCAGCCGATTTTGTTGCCGACCCAAAACGCAATCGGTCCAAAACTCTACGAAGCTAATGCAAACTGGAATCAAACCGCCCGCAGTCTGGGGGCATACGGTTTATACCTTTCTGAAATCATGTGCACGTTTAGTGCACTCCGGCCACTCCAGCCGCATGAATACACACTGCAACCCCTAGACCAAACCCACTTTGTGCCCGCTTCCAATAAAAACTTACCAGGGTACACTGTCGATTCCGCTCAACAGACGGCAACCGTCCTGAGCAAATTACCCACCCATAATCAGATCATCAAGCGTGCATATGATACCTTCATTATCTCGCATGGCACATCGCTGTTCAGCCAGGACCTAAAGGACGAATTTGCCCAGGTGGTACAGCAGGACGCCGCCGATCCCTATGGACCAATCGACAATCAACAACAATATATAGAAAAAACCAAAACCAGAAACCCAGATGAAGTACGCAGCGCAATTGGCAAACTGGCCGAATCCCTTTATCACGCAGGCGATCAGCTCATAAGCGCCGATTTATTAGATCGTATGGTCACAACCAATGTCAAAGAATTAGCCCAGCTCGCCCTACTCAACCGGACCTCCTATTTTCGCCAGACCGTCAAACAACCCGGCCTACCGCTCCTTAGCCATCGACTTTCATGGGTAATAAAAATGAAGGAAGATTTAATTTCATCGCTACGTGATAATCTACATAACGATAGTAGCGGATTTGGGCAGCACATTCAGCAGGAGCTCCATCGACTGGCCCAAACAACCCAAAACGCCGCCCGTCTTTGTATGCAGCTACGCTCGCCAGATCTGCTGTGTACGCCAGTTCCTGGCTGGGAAGTCCGGGCGCGGTAATTTGTATATCGCATATTTTTATAGTATAAATACCGTATGTCCAACCTAGACCACTTGTCACCCCAGTTCGGCGGAGAAGTTACCGCGTCTCGGAAAGAGTTTGCCCTACTTAATACCCTCTATCATCAGGAGTTAGACGCGACGGTATCCATCCTGGCCGCTAGTGCCATGAACAGCGGCAAGCGCCTAAACACTCCCGACGGCGCCCTTGATGCCTGGCTATGGCGAGTTGACGGTGATATTACCGATGGGCACTATAACTTTGCCACTAGGCTAAGCGGCACGATTGTACCCAACAATGATAAAGCCAGCAAAGCTGTCCCGGACGGAGCACTAACCTCAAAAATCTATAAACCCCAAAATAGCTGGAATCACCTGACTCGCAGCTTAGGAGGGTATGGACTACACGTTCTGGACCTTCGCTACCGAGATATAGACCTGGAGTTGACGTCCGCTATCGCACCTTCCAACTACGCCCGTTTTACGCACAAATACAGCAGCGGCGAAACACGCTACCGGGCCGATCCCGAAGGCGGCAACGACACTACCTTTCCGCGGTTTTTGTCGTTCGACGAAATTGTTACCAGGGCAACCTCCGACTTTATTATTCGGCACAGCCAAGAGATTCTGAACGATACTCATCGTCAGGAATTTGCCGAAGCAGCACACATCGACCAGATCAAAAATACTGCACCCGCCTCGAATCTACCAGCCTTTAGAGAAGCCACTAATCAGCATGATGACCCTTATCGGCGTGTTAACCAACTCGCCCGGGCCCTGTACGAAGCCCACAAAGACGTGGTCAGCCCCGCGCTCATAAACCAGCTACTACAACCCGACACCGCTTTAGCTGCAAGCTGGGGGCTGTTGGACAAAAATAGTTATCACACAGAAAAACTGGCCGATTCAAATCGGGCTTTTCTTACCGCACGGTTTGAATGGGTCCAAAAACATGCGCCTATGCTTGGTCGGATACTTTCTGGGTGTTTGGCCGCTAATGTCAATGATTTTGGCCGACACCTTGATACCCACATGAGTCGTGTGCGGGACGTAGTACGGGAGGCCAGGCTTTTCAGGGCACATCTGGAACCACCCAACACACACTCTTTTGATAGCGGCGCCTGGAGCGTCATTCCCCGCTAGTAGCACCATGCACGGCGGGCATAATTCTGTGAATAACTAAAAAATTATGCCCAAATTGGTACTACGAGAGCAAGAAGAAAGGCGTCGGCAAGAACAAAACCCTTCCCCGACGCCCTGATTGTCCTTACTACTTGGTACGAATCTGTTTTTGCAATACAGCCTTACTGCCGGCCACTAGCGTTGTTTGCAGCTTGCCCAGCACTGCAACTTGTTCTTGCATATTTTCAACTATGCCCGAAACCAGTCTAAATTCTGCAGGCGTTGTCCAGCCTTTTTTGTAAATAATTTCCAGCATAATGTTCCATCTGTCGTCGCCTGCCAGTCTATCAATTTCTACTACCAAGCCTCTAATCTTTTTTGCAAGCGCATCAATATCGTGATCCATTACAGCTCCTTCTGACGTTTTCTTCATATTGCGATTTGCGATTGGCCAACTATGTTTTAGTATGAACCGCTTACGCTAATCATAATGTAAGATAACTAACTGTAATTATATTACAGTTATTGACTTACTGACTCTGATTTGCAATAAAATCCAAAACACGCTAAAAAGTATGAATGACAAACGAGCACAGACCCCTCGAAGCGGCGGAGGCCAACCGCCCTGTAGATCAAGCGCAAAGTCACGAGGCGCCATCGCCGTCCGACTATTTTAGCGACACCACCCTAGCCCTGATTGGCCAGGAGCATGCGGAAGCTGTCCTTGCTAAACGAATCTACATAGACGACACACTAACCGCTGCCGACCGAGAACAGCAGGCCCTCGTCAACTCCATCATGCCCCATATAACC
>DASVXH010000070.1:0-1611 GCA_036392795.1 Saccharimonadales bacterium (SeqCode) | reverse complement strand
CCGACAGCTTCCCCAAGCAACTCCTGTTCGACACATATCGCATCCGTTGCAAGCCGGTGCTTATCGCGCATCTGGTTCCTAAGCCCGTAGAGCGCCAAAAGAAGACCAACTGTAAAAGCCGAGCTAGTACCAAGGCCCGTCCTGGCGGGCAGATCTGCAATATGATGAACTTCAACACCATCATCAATCCCTAAAAATTGCAAGCATCCCCGTACCGAGGGGTGTTCGATACACGTATTATCATTTACGTTTTCGACCTTAGAGTATGAGATTCGGCTGTGATATTCGAAAAATGGAGGCAACCGCCGGCAGCTAATATAACAACACTTGTCGATTGTCGTCGCCAACACGGAACCGCTATGCTCACGGTACCATACAGGATAATCGGTGCCTCCACCAAAAAACGATACCCGAAGAGGGGTTCGAGTGATTATCATCGATAAAGCTCCTAGTTGAATCTTCGAAGTGAACTGCGCGGTTGCGCCGGTTGTCGGTGCAGGGGAAAAATTATGGCCCTTGTCTTAAGCTGCAGAGCGTGGGGGGAGCCGGGAAGGCGCCTTATAATTAGGCGGCAATAACCCGCCTCCGTATTAGCTGCTGCTATCGGCCCGGTCACTAACCAGTTTTTGCTGGAGATGGCAGTCGCGATGCGAACTACCTCTTCATAGCCTTTGTCAAGCTGTTTTTCAAAAACTTAACGGCGACGGTTTAGGTGAATTATCTGACATGGAATTGGCAGAGCAACTTTGGCGTTGCGGGTCGCTATTTTTCAGGGCCCTCGCATATGCCGCAAACAGGTTCGGGACCGAGTGCTCCCATGCCAGTTCTTCGGCCACTCGGCGGCGGCCGAAGGCACCCATTCTCCTTCTTTCCTCGGGATGGTCAAGCAACCATAAAATCTTGTCTGCAAAATCCGCCACTTGGTTACCATTACTGCTGTATAGCGACGCGGCCTGTGCGCTGAAGCGGCCTTCCCTCAGGTCAAACTGAACAATCGGCTTCCCTAAAGCCATATATTCCATCACCTTGATCATGGTCGAAATGTTATTCATTTCGCATGGCTTATCCGGGTTCACACAGACGTCCGCGGTGGAAAGAACGCTTAGCAATTCTGCCTCCGGAACCCGACCAGTAAAGTTGACCGTATCCGAGAGATGTTTATCTTTAACCATCTGCCGAAGCTTTGTCAGTCCCGGTCCTCCCCCTACGCAAGTGAAGTGAACATCAATGCGACCCATCCTCTTGATATGAGCGGCTACATCCAAGAGAATATCCAGGCCGTCTTGAATACTCATGGTACCGACATACCCCACAAGATATCGCTTCCCATACTTGAGGTTTGAATCGGGTGCAAAATTCCTGAACCTGCCCAGATCGGGGCCGTTGCGTACGATGAATACATCCTCTGGAGGTAAGCCACCCCGCCGGATTGCAATATCCTTATAGCTGCTATTTGTGGACATCACGGTGTCGCTAAAGCGGAACGTAAGTTTCTCCAGCCAAATCTGGATCTTGTAGAGAACATCATCTCGTTCATACTTCGCGAAATAAAGTTCCGGATTCGCGTCGTGGTGATCAAAAATATACTTAACGCCAAAAAGCTTGAACGGA
>DASVXH010000069.1:0-17322 GCA_036392795.1 Saccharimonadales bacterium (SeqCode) | reverse complement strand
GATTCCGACCTTGCCGGCCGACCAACGCGCCGCCTTTGGTAAAGAGATAAACCTGATCAAGCAAGAATTGGAAGGGCTGGTTGCCGCGCACAAAGAGCAGGCCGAGGCTTTGCCGCCCATTGACGTGACGGCGCCCTTCGATGTGAATACCGCGCCTTCTAAGCAGCCTACCCTTTTGCCGTCCAGCCACGGATCACGCCATCCGCTGACGACGGAATTGGAAGTAATTTTGGATATCTTTTACAGAATGGGCTTTACAGCCGTGGAAAGCCGTGAGATTGATGACGACTACCACATGTTCGAAGCGCTCAACTTTCCCGAAGGGCATCCCGCGCGCGATGATTACGATACCTTTATGACCACGCAGCGAGACGCGCAGGGCAAGCAACTAATTGCCCCGGCGCACACCAGTACTATGCAAAACCGCGTGCTCAAAACCTATAAAGCCGATCTTGAAAAGGGCCGTCCCATCGCCGTGCTTTTACCTGGCCGCGTGTTTCGCAACGAAGATCTGGACGCCCGCCATGAGCACACCTTTCATCAGTTTGAAGGCGTGTACGTAGGTAAGGGTATCCACGCGGGCAATTTGCTGGCAACCTTCAAAACATTCCTAAGCGAATATTATCAGCAAGATATCGAGATAAGGAGTCAGCCCTTTTACTTTCCATTTACCGAACCAAGTTTTGAACTGGCGCTGAGCTGTCCATTCTGCCAGAAAAAGGGCTGCCACATCTGTAGTCGTACTGGCTGGATTGAGCTGCTGGGTATGGGCATGATTCACCCAAATGTCTTAAAAGAAGCGGGTATCGACCCTACGGCTTATACCGGTTTTGCCTGGGGTTGTGGCCTGGAGCGCCTGGTAATGATGAAGTACGGCATCGAAGACATTAGGCATTTCGAAAGCGGCAAGCTCGACTTTCTAAAGCAATTTAACTAGGGCGGAGCAGGACTATGGTAGAACGAACTATTTTTGACGAAATCGTAGACGGCAATATTCCGTCTTGGAAAGTATGGGAAGACGAACGATATTTGGCGTTTCTGACGCCGTTTGCCAACACGCCCGGTCTAACGGTCGTCATTCCAAAGAAAAATCCTGGTGACTATGTGTTTGACCTAGACGATCAGGAATTGGCGAGCCT
The DNA here is from genome assembly GCA_036392795.1 of Saccharimonadales bacterium (SeqCode). GTDB lineage: Bacteria > Patescibacteriota > Saccharimonadia > Saccharimonadales > UBA4665 > JARIHD01. The sequence continues at coordinate 16,183 of DASVXH010000069.1, read as the reverse complement.
GATGGCTGCTACCAAGAAAGTGGCGGGATTATTAAAACAAGCCTTGGGCGTCAAAAAAGTCGGCCTGGTTTTTGAGGGCGAGGGCGTGGCGCACGTGCATGCCAAACTATATCCAATGCATGGTGATCTGACGCCGGAGCGGTTGTCGGCGCTCGCGCACCATCAGGAATTTTACCCCGAATATCCCGGCTATATTTCCACTGTCGAAGGACCTCGTATGAGTGATGCCGGACTCACTGAAATTCAGCAAAAAATTCAAGCAGCAGCAAAGAGTAAATAATGAAAATTAGCACAGCAGCACTCCATTTTATTAATAAACATTACGGTTCCGCCGGCGATCCTATGCCAGATGGCATTGACTCGCTCGTCCGCGTTATTGGATCGGGCTTGGCGGGTATTGACGAAATTATTAATTTTGGTGATCGCTTTGATGGCGTATTGGTGGCTAAGATTGTCAGCTGCGAGGACCATCCTAATGCTGACCGCTTGCATGTCTGTAAAATTGATGATGGTGGCGCAGTGCAGGGTATCGAGCGCGACGAAAATGGGCATGTTCAGGTGGTGTGTGGCGCGCCAAACGCCCGGGCCGGTATAACAGTTGCTTGGCTTCCGCCCGGAGCAACGGTGCCAAATACTTTTGACAGTGACCCTTTTGTGCTGGAGTCACGTGCACTGCGCGGTGTTATGAGCAATGGCATGCTGGCCAGCCCAAAAGAATTGTCCTTTGGTGACGGCCATGAAGGCATTCTAGAAATCAACGAAGATATTGCACCTGGCACGCCGTTTGCGGATGCTTTTCATCTGCGCGGCGACTTTATTATAGATATGGAAAACAAGATGTTTACGCATCGTCCCGATTGTTTTGGCTGGCTGGGTGTTGCTCGCGAAATCGAAGGTATTCACCATCGCCCCTACAAAAGTCCGGAGTGGTACCAGATTAATCCTGATTTTCCGGCCCCCGAAACCGAAGAACTGAAATTAGACGTCCAAAACGAGTTGCCCGATCTCGTGCCCCGTTTTACCGCAGTAGTGTTGCGAGATGTGCAAGTAAAAGAAAGTCCGATGTGGTTGCAAGCCGATCTGGCACGCATGGGTGTGCGGTCTATAAATAATATTGTCGACTACACTAATTTCTTTATGATTGAAACCGGACAGCCGCTACATGCCTATGATTACGACAAGGTTAGGGCGCAGGACGCCGACCATGCCACTATCGTTGTTCGCCATCCCAAGGCTGGTGAAAAAATCACTCTACTGAACGGCAAAGAAATCGCTCCGCGTCCGGAGGCGATTATGATTGCTACACGCGACCGCCTGATCGGCATTGGCGGGGTAATGGGTGGTGCTGACACCGAAGTAGACGAAAATACGCGTAATATTATTATCGAAGCTGCCAACTTTGACATGTATTCTATTCGACGCACATCCATGGCTCACGGCTTGTTTACCGATGCTGTGACCAGGTTTAACAAAGGTCAAAGTCCGTTGCAAACCAAAGCTGTGGTGGCAAAAATTGTTGACGAAATCCGCCACTATGCCGAGGGCAAAGTGGCTGGAGTGCTGATAGACGACATCCATCTACCTGCGGAGGTAATAGAGCGCGGTTCGCTTCATGAGCCGGTAACGCTAGCGTCCAAGTTTATAAATGAACGCTTAGGTGTAGAACTGTCATCTGATGAGATCGCCGTACTGCTGACAAACGTCGAGTTTGATGTACAGGTGAGCGGGGATGATTTGAGGGTTAAGGCGCCCTTTTGGCGAACCGACATCGCTATTCCCGAAGATATTGTCGAAGAAGTGGGACGACTGTATGGCTACGATCGGTTGCCACTGGAGTTGCCGGCTCGTGACTTGACTCCCGCGAAGCGCGACACACTATTAACCCTAAAAGGCCGTATCCGCGGTATTCTGTCCGGTGCGGGCGCTAACGAGCTGCTGACCTATAGTTTTGTACATGGTAACCTGCTGCAAAAAGTAGACCAAGACCCGGGTCAGGCATTTCAGTTAAGTAATGCACTCAGTCCTGATCTGCAATATTTTCGCATGAGTCTGCTGCCCAGCTTGCTGGAAAAAGTGCACCCCAATTTGAAATCCGGCCACAAAGAATTTGTCCTGTATGAAATGGGCAAGGGCCATAACCTCTTACATGCTGCTGATGATGACGGCTTGCCCACCGAATTCGAAATGCTGGCTCTGGTTTTTGCAACCGATGATAAGGTTGTTGATATTCAGGCCGGCGCGGCCTTTTATCGGGCGCGTGCCTATTTGATGCATCTGGCTGAGCGTCTGGGGGTTAACTTGGTTTTCGTTCCTGTCGAAAATAATGCCGATGCACCAATCATGATGCCCTATGATTTGCAGCGTTCAGCTTTTGTCCAAACTGATAGCGGGGTCTTTTTAGGCGTAATTGGAGAATTTAAGTCAAGTGTTCGCAGCAGCCTAAAATTGCCCCGCCACGTCGCTGGTTTTGAAATCGGCCTGCGCGAGCTGGCTGATGTTGCCGGAAGAAGTCCCTACAAGACGTTACCGCGTTTCCCCAGGATCGAGCAGGATATCTGCCTAAAAGTTTCAAGTGACGTTCCGTACCAAACCTTGTACGATTTAGTCGGAAAAACGGTAGACGGGGTTAAGCCGAAAAATACTTGGGTAACAGTAACGCCTGTTGACATCTATCAGCGCCAGGATGATCAAGTACACAAACAGATTACCTTACGTCTTTCGCTGGCTAGCTACGAACGCACGCTAACTGATGCCGAAGTTGGTATAGTGCTAGATCACGTTGCCGACGCCGCAAAGACAACACTTCAGGCCGAGCGTATCTAGTGGATTCCTCGCGCCCTTAATAAGTAAGTATTTAAACGATTATGTTCTCTTACAACACCTCCCACCTCACTCGATTTCCAGAAGAATATTTTGGTGTTAGTAATGCTGGTATCCGGGAAACTTTTGGCTTGCTGAGTGATGACATTGCAGCTGGCCATCAAGATTTTGCTAACTTTCATAACCGGCATTTGACTAAGAGTAAAAAAGTTATTTGGGCTGCGGCGCAGCTGGCCCTAGAAAGGGCTCCGGCAGATAGCCCTAAAAGGGCGCTTATTTTGGGGGCTGGCTCTTGTGAGGACATTCCCTTGCAAAAAATTGCCGAAAACTTTGACGAAACAATGGTGTTGGATATTGATACCAGACATGTGTGGCAGGCGATACGATTTGTACCGCCGAGGCTCTGGCCAAAAATTACTATTGTCGCCAAAGACTTGACCGGTATGCTGGATGCATTTGGTGATCGGCTGGATGCTATTCCCTCAGGTTACACCCTTGAGCAATTTGTGAACGCGGCAGCCCAGGGATTTACGGCCCCAGAAGCGGCGAACAGCGTAGTGCCGCCGGATAATGACTTTACTCTTACCGTATCTCACCTACTGCATGATCAACTATCCTCAAGTATTCATCAGGTAGTTCGTCGAAAGGCTTATCTCCAATACGGCACTGATATAGGTTACACGAGTTCAGAGGTGAGTGAAGGATATAATGATGCCTATGATGTGCTGGCAGATAACCTGAGCTCTGCGCATCGGGACTATCTGGCGGCGTCAATCGGTAGGACGGGTGTTGTTCATTTTGGGGGTACGTATGACTACAGGAAATTTGCTCGACCTTCGCCTGACGCAGAGGAGCCGCTGGAGGAGTGTGTACTTTCGGCTTTATCACAGCTGGGGGATGCTACCTATTGGAATTGGCGACAGAATTCTGACCAGATTTATAGTGTAGCTGCCTATACCTTGCAGTTGACGCCGGAATCGGAATAATTTCGGTACAAAATCAGTGCAAGCCTTGCTATGATAGATGTAGTATGCGAGGAGCGACGGGTTGGACCGTTTTAATTTCCCGCGCTAATAGTAAAGAGGGAGTATGGCTAGAAGAAAAGACAGAATTTTTGCATGGGTGGTTGTAGTTGCGTTTACCTTTTCAGTCCTAAGCGTGAGCGTGGCGCTTATTTGGCAGCTGATTGACGAAAATAAACAAAACAAGCAGGCCCAGCAACAGCTGAACGACGCAAAAAAACAAAGTGAAAAAGATGCTAATGATCCTAAGAAATTGAAAGGAAAACAAATGCAAGACTTTACTCCTATAGCACAGGTAGACGACCTGCAGGTAATTGACCTAACACCGGGAACTGGTGACGAGGTTAAAGCTGGCGCCACCTTGACTGTTGACTATACGGGCGCTGTTGCGGCAACCGGTAAAGTCTTTGAAAGCTCATTGGATAGCGGCCAAAAAGCCACTTTTCCTTTGGACGGTGTCATTCAGGGCTGGCAAGAAGGTCTCGTGGGTATGAAAGTCGGCGGAAAGCGCCGCTTGATCATACCTGCTGCAAAAGCATACGGTGCCCAATCGCCTAGTCCGGATATTCCGGCAAATGCCGCGCTGGTGTTTGACGTTACGTTGCATAGCATCGGTAAATAACGTAAAAAACACAATATATGGTGCTAGCATAACCAATTTAGACGCTATATAATTAAAACATAACCAAAAACAAAACGTTTGATGTGGAGGGGATATGCCAAAAAACGTTACTATCTTTACTACTAACACATGCGCATCGTGCATGATGGTTAAAAAATACCTTACCACCAAGGGTGTTTCCTATGACGAGGTAAATGTGGACCAAAACCCGGAACGTCAGGCTGAAGCAACTGCTATGAGCGGCGTAACAACCGTACCCGTAACTGTGGTAACCAGACAAGACGATAGCAAAGAAGTTGTCGTGGGTTACAACCTTGCTAAATTAGCTCCGGCCGTTGCGGCCTAAAAACTATGGCAGATACACAAACTCAGGATGAGCCGACCATTCATGACGTCATTATGATCGGTGCTGGTCCGGCATCGCTGACAGCGGCTATTTACACGACGCGAGAAGATATCGAAACGCTGTTGTTCGAACGCGGCGTTATCGGTGGTCTAGCAGCGGTGACTGATTGGATCGATAACTATCCTGGTTTTCCGCAGGGTATAGCCGGCTTGGAATATGCCGACAAGCTGCGCGAACAAGCCGAACGTTTTGGCGCCAATATCGAACTAGGTGAAGTAACCAAGATAACTAATGAAGGTCGATACAAAAAACTGGAAACCACCAGTGGTGACATGCTGGCAAAAGCCGTCTTGATAGCAACTGGTAGTGACTACAAAAAAATCGGTGTTCCTGGCGAAAAAGAGTACTATGGCCGTGGCGTGCACTACTGCGCTACTTGCGACGGTGCTTTTTATCGTGATAAGCGTTTGGTGGTTGTGGGTGGCGGTAATTCGGCCGTACAGGAAGCGATGTTCTTGACGCGCTTTGCGTCCCATATTGATTTGTTGGTACGTAGCGATAAAATGCGTGCCTCCGAGATTTTGCAGCACGAACTGTTAAACAAGCATAAAGACAAAATCACCGTGCATTTTAATACCTCTACCGACGAAATTGTTGGGGAAGATAATAAGGTGGTTAAAGTTGTTGGAACTGATAAGGTGGCCGGCAAAAAAGTTGAATTTGCTACCGACGGTGTATTTGTATTCGTTGGACTCAGTCCTAATACCGAATTCCTACAAGGTAGCAGTATTGAACTAGACGAAATTGGCATGATCAAAAGCAATGATAGGCTAGAAACGACAATGCCAGGCGTTTTTGTGGCTGGTGACGTTCGATCCGGGGCGACGATGCAGATTGCTGCCGCAACTGGTGAAGGGGCGATTGCCGCCCTGCATATTCGGGAGTATCTGGAAGAGCACGAGCGAAAGCACGTGGCTTAATTGCCTGTGGCTTTAGTTTCGTCCGGGCTTGGAATCTTTGTTCGGTAAACTAATTGTAGCCTGGAAACAGATCGGTGATGATGCGTCGATCTTGAATATCATTCTGGCGTAGGTCGTCTGACATCGCCGCGATCAGACGCTCTGGGCCTGCCAGATAAATCAGTGATTTGTCTTTGAGCACCTCCAGAACATCGGCGGCTGCCAGCCGTTTACCTGCCTTATTGAACAGATGATACTGTAGTGGATAGTCATGTAATTCGTCAGCAAAAATTTCTTCGTTGGCCTTGGAGACGATGCGGAATAAATGTATGTCACGTTGTTCGCCGCTGTCGTGTAAAAAGCGTACAATGCTGCGGACTGGGGTTATTCCCAGGCCTCCGGCTATAAAGATCAACGGAACTCCGCGGCCTTTGGGTAACACAAAATCGCCCATTGGTTCGGCCATCTGCACCGTAGTGCCGGGTTTGAGGGCGCGCATTGCCTCTTTGTAGCTACTACCTTTATCCGGGGATATCCGAGTAGTTATACCTAGTAAATCCTCGGTTGGTGAGCTGGATAAAGTAAACCAGCGCCGCTCTCCACGAGTATCGGGATGAGGGTGGGGTAATTGCAGCTCTGTAAATTCACCGGCCGTGTAAAAAAAAGACCCCGCCGGACTAAACCAATACGTAAAAATTTCGGGTGCAATTTCATCTATATGATCAAGAGTGGCGCGCATGCCGGTCTAACCCTTGCTGCTAGAAACAAAACGTTCCGGATGATTGGTATAGATGACGATATCAGGGTAAAGTGTGCGGAAAAAACGGCCTAGCCGTGCATTATTAACGGTGTAGATGCGTAGTTCCAGATTACGCCGTTTTGCCAGCCAAAAGGTCAGCGGATTCATGAGCCACATATTCAGACTAATGCCTTTGGCACCCAGCTGGCGTGCGGTGTGTAAAATTTCAAACGGATTTAATAAATCACGCACAAAAAGGGGCAGGTCGGGGCGAGCTTTATGTAATTTTGCCAGTTCGCTGTATTTGAGCGACGTACATTCGGCCGAAACTTCCGGGTAGGCTGCAAGTAGACGTAGCAGTTCCTCTGTACAACCCAGGTCTTTGATGTCAATTACTACGGTTTTTTTATTGCCAATAAGCTGAAATAACTCCTCTAGGGTTGGTAGTTGCTGGCCGTTTTTTAACTTTAGTGCCTGTAGTTCGGCAAGCGTTTTCATATGTACCAGGACCCGCTTTTCGGCGATGCGTCCGGTATGACTGTCATGCAGAACGACTAGTTTGCCGTCGCGGGTGCGGTGAATGTCAAATTCAATAGCGTCGATATCATAGTCGAGTGCCGCACGGATGCTGTTTGGGCTGTTTTCCAGGGCGAGTCCCGCAGCACCCCGATGCCCGATAATACCTGTTTTTGTCATACTATTAGCATTGTAGTGTACAATATGAGTGAAACAAAACCAAAGCTAGTCCAAGGAGTTATACATGGCTGATTTTAACCTGGTGCTGGACGCTGGCGATTACCAGAGCGGCACCCTGAATACTGTAATTGAAATCTCGAAAGGTTCGATGCTCAAAATTGAGTGGGACCGAAAACGCGCGGCATTTATGCTGGATCGGGTGGAACCGGGTATTTTTGCCAAACCGTGCAACTATGGATTTATTCCCCAGACGTTGGATGAAGATGGTGACGAGCTGGATACACTGGTTGTAACCGAGGAACCTATTCCTACAGGGGTTTGGCTGGAGGCGCGAATTATTGGCGTTCTGAATTTTGTCGACGGTGGCGAGGCTGACCACAAGATCGTGGTGGTGCCTGTCGACGACCGCCACACCGGCGATTCCGTTAATTCGCTGGATGATTTGGGTGATCGCTGGAAACAGATGATTGAGCACCATTTCATTCACTACAAAGATCTGAAAAAACCAGGCACAACAGTAGTCGAAGGCTGGGGTGATATCGAAGCGGCTAAAAAAATCATCGCTGAATCGATTGAGCGTTATACTCAGCAAAACACCAATTAGAGGGTGACAGTATGCCACGGACCGTACCAGACGACGCCATTTTGATTCCGGAAAAAGCCAAAAAGGTGTTTGAGGGCGTTATTTTTGACGTGTATCAATGGCCACAGGAGTTGTTTGACGGATCGACTGCTACCTTTGAACTGCTTAAGCGACCTGATACTGTGCTGATTTTGGCCGTCAAGGATGACAAGATTATTTTTGTCCGCGAACAGCAGCCCGGTCGCCCTGAATATGTGCGCTTACCTGGCGGTCGTGTTGATCCCGGCGAAGATTGGCGTGTCGCTGCCGAGCGTGAGTGCGCAGAAGAACTGGGCCTGGGGTTTACCAACTGGCGGTTGATCGACGTCCATCAGCCGGTGGCCAAAATGGAGTGGTTTGTGGCGACCTATTTGGCGACTGATCTGACCCACGAACAAGCCATGGCACACGATGCCGGCGAAAAAATTACCCTCGAACTCATGACTTTTGATGAGGCCAGGGCACACACTATGTCCGGCAAAAATCCATTTAGTGAAGGTTCGAAATGGCTATTTGAAAAGACCACTTCTATTAATGATCTAAAAAATCTGCCCGAATTTCGAGGTAAAATTATCGACTAGTTCGATTTCTTCCAAAAATCACATCCGGCACTTATCCCCAGAAAAAACTGGCCAAAACTACCGCAACTTCTGCTACACTTTTGCATAAGAGGGGATATTATTTATGGCCAAAAAGCACCAGCCCATAGAGCAGACAAGCAATCAAGAACTAGATCACGAACGCATAACTCAAGATCCCATCGAAGATGACGATGGTTCTCTGATAAGATCCATAACGATAGATCACGATGAAGTGTCCGATCAGACCGCTGATTCGTCGGTACCTACGTCGACCGCCCCTAAAAAATCTTCGGGTTTCTTTGGGAGGTTTGGCTATTGGTGTAAAACGCATAAGAGCCTGAGCATTTGTGCAGCTACAGTGCTCGTGCTGGTTCTTTTGCTGGCGATACCCATAAGTCGCTACGCATTGGCGGGCACCGTACTAAAACAGCAATTTAGTGTTGAAATAGTTGATGAACAGACGAAAAAACCGGTACCCGCTGCTACTGTTGTGCTGAACGGCCAAAAAGCCACTACTGATGGTAAGGGCAAGGCGACACTTAGATCTAGAGTAGGATATGGAGATTTAGAAATTTCTAAGAAATATTATCAGACCGCTAAACAACGCATTACTGTGCCCATTCTAAAACAGAAAGATACGCCAAAACTACGCATCAAGGCTACCGGCCGACAAGTTCCAATAAAGGTAACGAACAAGATCACCGGCAAGCCGATCGAAAATGCTGTGGTGTCCGCCAATAATTCGGAAACTAAAACAGACAAAGATGGCCAGGGTATACTGGTGGTTCCCGCCCACCTAACAAAAGTTTCGGCAACATTAAAAAGTGACGGCTATAACGAAAAGGCGGTTGATATTACCGTGTCTAATGACGGCATGAAGAATGAGTTTGCATTAACTCCCAGCGGAATCGTTTATTTCCTTTCCAACCAGAGCGGTACACTCGACATTGTTAAATCCAATCTTGACGGAACGAATCGTCAGATGGTCTTAAAAGGTACCGGCAAGGAAGAAAAACGGGCTACGGCGTTACTGGCCTCCCGCGACTGGAAGTATCTGGCGCTGTTATCCAAACGCGACGGCGGCGAATATCCGAAATTATTCTTACTAGAAACCGGCACCGATAAGTTGACGGTTATAGATGAAGGCAAGGCAACCTTCAATCTGGTGGGCTGGAGCGACGATCGATTAATCTATCGGGTTGATCGTGTCGGCCTAAAAGATTTCGACGATAAACGTGCTGCACTAAAGAGTTATCATGCGCCAACCAAGAAAATAACCACACTCGACCAAACCTTTGGTAATAATGCTCCCAGCTACACGACTGCGATTTACGAGGGCTTTGCGGACTCGATTTTTGCACTGCCTAGCGGGGAAGTCGTTTTTGGTAAAAATGTATACACCCATGCCAACGAATCAACCGACAAGCAGTCGGCTCTTTATTCCATTCGAGCCGATGGCAGCGGCCGAAAAACCCTCAAGGCTTTTTCAGAGCGTAACTATTTGGAAATCCGGCCCTATGGCCCGAATGGCGTCTACCTTTCGGCCGACAACAAGGGGGATAAAAATAACTACTTCGAATATGAAGATGGTAAATTTGAAGCTACCACTGAAGTTGACGGCAAGAATTTCTACGACGCCTATCCAACTTATCTATGGTCGCCTTCCAAAAAACAAACATTTTGGAGCGAATTGCGCGACGGTAAAAATGCCATGTTTGTGGGTGATATTCACGGTAAAAACGGCAAGCAGGTAAACGCCTCTACTGACTACGGCATCTTCGGGTGGTTCGGCGACGATTATCTCCTGCTAACCAAAAACGGCAGCGAACTATATATACTGTCGGCTGAAGGCGGTACGCCTCTCAAGATGACCGACTACTATAAGCCCGAAATTAACTTCAAGGGGTACGGCGGCGGATATGGTGGTTTGTAATATTTGCGCAACTGCGCTCTTCACCGTACAATAAGGGCTATAACGCATATGCTAATCTAGAAATACGGGGGTGAGTTCATGAAAACACGTGTGGCGATAAACGGCTTCGGCCGTATTGGGCGTAATGCTTTTAAGATTGCTTTTGATCGCAGCGATGTAGAAATTGTGGCCATCAATGACCTAACCGACACCAAAACGCTGGCACATTTGCTCAAGCATGACAGCAATTACGGCACCTACCAGCATCCGGTTTCGTCAGATGAGCGGCATGTCATTGTAAAAGACAAATCCATTAAAGTACTTGCAGAAAAGGATCCTGCGGCACTACCTTGGAAAGAACTGGATGTCGATGTAGTTATTGAATCGACAGGATTCTTTGTAGAGCCCGAAAAGGCCAAGGCTCACCTGACTGCTGGCGCAAAGCGTGTCATTATTAGTGCTCCGGCCAAAGGCGATGGCGCTAATACTGTTATTTTGGGCGTCAATGAGGACAAGCTTAAGGATGACAATCCCATCCTGAGTAACGGTTCCTGTACGACAAACTGCATCACCCCAGTTGCGGCAATTATTGAAAGTCACTTTGGCATTGAAAAAGCGATGATGACCACGATTCACAGCTATACATCCGATCAGCGTTTGCAGGATGCACCACACAAAGATCTTCGTCGCGCCCGCGGCGCCGCTCAAAGCATTATTCCTACCAGCACTGGTGCGACCATTTCTGCTACAGAAGCACTGCCTAGTTTGAAGGGTTCATTCGGTGGCTTGTCGTTGCGTGTGCCTACTCCTGTGGTCAGCCTGAGCGACTTCGTGATTGTTACGAAACGAAAAGTAACTCCGGAAGAGGTCAACGAGGCCTTTAAAAAAGCTGCGGCCGAACCTTATTTTCAAGGAATTCTGTCGGTCACCGAGGAGCCGCTCGTGAGCAGCGATTTTATCGGTAATAGTCATTCGGCAATTGTTGACCTAAGTCTTACGGCTGTCGTTGGCGGTAACATGCTAAAGGTAGTTGCCTGGTACGACAATGAATGGGGTTATAGTAACCGCTTGGTGGAGATGGTTGCCGACGTCGGTCGATTGCTTAAGGCCTAAATCGGTTCACGGATAGCTAAATTTATCTATTACGAAATAAAACGTGCAAAATAACAAAAATTGCAGTATACTTGTGCGGTAATATTGCAATTTTGTATGACGCGTGGACAAATAAGGTTCTTAAGTCTGGTATTTGTGTTCTTGGCGATCTGGCGGCTCATGGAAGTGCCAGCGATCAGCGAGGCCTTTTGGTATTTTGTGACCGTTGGCGTTGTTCCGGGCACGGATATTGTACTGGCCGCCGACACCGTCATTCGTATACTGCTGGGAGTTTTTGTGCTGACCGTAGCGCTTATTTTCCGCAAAGAACTTATAAATTCGTTGCCAGAATCGTGGACGGTGCGACAGCCAGAGGTTGAGCTGTCATCTCAGGACCGGCCTCAATCCCGGTCTCGATCTTGGTTCCAGTCTCCGGCCCCGGTCCACAAGCCCTCCGTTATTACGATCGTTCCGGGGCATCAGATTGTACGCCAAAAATGGGCAAAAGCGCCTCGAATTATAGCTATTATTTTAGGTTATTCCTTATATGGGGCAAGTGTAATTGGAGCGACCTTAGATAGGGTGCTGCGCTTTGTGGCACAGTATATTCGGCAGTTTGCTGGCGCTGCATTTCGCGTTGCTAAAATTGTCGGTCACCGATTATATATTGTGGTGGTAAAGCTGTGGTATTTCATTGAACCTTCGCTGCGCGAATTTGACCACTGGATTAACATTACGGTACACAAAAGTAAACTTGCCTCTGAAACGCTTGATATCTTGGAAGTCTGCATCAAAGAAGTGCAGATACGCTGGCGCGCTGCCGACAGTCGTACGCGCCGCCTATTTCAGGATAAATAGCATAAGCGACTTGCCGCCTGCCCGCCACTGAACTATAGTAGTAGGTAATGAAAATTTATCTGGGTGCGGATCATAACGGCTTTGAGATGAAAAAGATACTGCTGGATGCTTTGTCGCGTGCTGGCCATCAAGTGGTTGATAAGGGTGACGTCCAACTGGATCCGGCCGATGACTTTCCGCAGTTTGCCGAACGCGTGGTACGGGCAATGCAGGCAGACGGCAGCGAGGCGCGCGGTATTCTAATCTGCGGCAGCGGTCAGGGTATGTGTATGGCGGCCAATCGATTTAAGGGCATCCGCGCTAGTCTGGTGTGGGAGGTTGCCGAAGCGCATGCCGCACGCAATGACGACGATAGTAATGTGTTATGTTTGCCCGCACGGTCTATCAAGGCCGACGAAGCCGTGCGTATCGCCGAGGCGTGGCTTACGACGCCCTTTGCCGGTGCCAGCCGATTTAAGCGACGTCTGCGTCAACTGGACGAACTAGGATAGGCGCTGTATGCGAGCGACGATTACGCCAACCGTTACTGCCCGTGATTCAGATGAGTACCGCCGACAAATGAGTCGTCTTGCGCCGTTTGCGATGCGAGTTCATATTGATGTTGCTGACGGTATTTTTACTCCCGTTAAGTTAACGCCTGTCGATCAGGTATGGTGGCCCGGTGGGGTTCGTGCCGATCTGCACGTGATGTATCAAAAACCATTCGTGCACTATAAAACATACCTAAGTCTCGGCCCTCAAATGGTTATTGTTCACGCCGAAGCCGAGGGTCAATTTGTGCCCTTTGCGGAATTGATGCACCGGCATGGTATAGAGGTGGGTGTGGCGCTTAAGGCGGAAACGCCAGTAGAGCTAATTCGTCCGGCGCTTAACTGGATCGACCATGTATTGATATTTTCTGGTAATTTGGGGCATTTTGGGGGGCAGGCCGACCTGGCCTTGCTAGAAAAGGTTCGTTTGCTTAAAAAACTCAAACCACAGTTGGAAATTGGTTGGGACGGCGGCATCAATAACGCCAATGCGCAGGCCCTTGTGCGGGGCGGTGTCGATGTTTTGAACGTCGGCGGCTATATTCACCACGCCGCTGACCCTCGCATGGCTTACGGAACCTTGGCGCGTGCTATTGTATAGGGCGTTCAAAGTCGCCCAGTACACCACTACTGCCAATTCCAGCTAGAATGTGCTTTGCTGCCATGATGCCGCGGCTTTGCTCGGCACAGGTTATAGCGGCGCCTTCGGCCAGTTCGCGTAAACGTGCACCGCTAATCTCGGGCGTATCATTTACCAGAAAACGCATGTCGGGGTCGTTCATGCAGGCCGATAGGCTTAGGTACGCTTCGTGGGTGCGGCTTTTTAGTGTGTCTTGGTCCAGGGTGCCCTGTTCGTTGGCGTCACGGCTGTACCACTGACTTTGCCATTGCTCATAAGTAGGGGTAACGACGTAGACGCCGGAAAAACTACCAAAAGTATTCTTTTTCAGTAGATTATAGTATTCGACGGCTGTGACATCGAGCAAGTTGACCTGGGCGCTGTCAAAGTCGCTGGGCAGGGTGCCATAGACTTCATGATTCGCAGGATGGGAGGCGATCTGTACAAAGTTACCTTCTCTTATATCTTGGGTAACCTTGCTACGGTCGCGGTTGTTTGAAAAATCGTAATAACGGTAGTGGGTGTCCGTGCTCCGAGGTAGGCGAGATGTGGCAGTGTTGACCTTGTGCAGGCCGCTTTCTTTGATAAGAGTCGTTTTGCCCATGGCGATTGGTCCGACGACGGCAGTGACATTCAGCCGGCTGGCAAAGGCACGAGTTTTTTCGGACTGGCGATAGTCCTCGATCTCTGCTCGTATAGACCGCAAAAAGTGCGTGTGTTGGTGGGAGCGTGAAATCATATTTTATAATAATACACCAAAATTAAAAAATTACTTTAGCTGTCGAATGATAAACATTAGCAATTTAGCTGTCCTGGTGTATATTAAAATTATCAACATTAAAATTGTAGAGACATGAAACTAAAAATCAAGACCCTCCTCGTAGCCTTACTAACCTTAGCCGGAGGGATTTTTGCCCCCCTCTCTACTGCATATGCAGCAGGAGGTGGCCCGGACTGGCCGGCAGTTAGTTTGACGGCAAATAAAACTACTGCGACTACCAATGATACTATTACAGTAACCGCGCGCTTTTTCCTCTATGTATGTAAGCTTACATATCAATCGGGCGAGCCCATTACGCAGTCCAGGCCAGAAGGTTGTGACCAATACTTTGGCGGAACTTCCGGCCAGACGATTGACTATCCGCACTCCTGTCCATTTCCGGACGGGATAGTTGCGACCTTGGTGACCACGGGTGATGCGGTTACTTTATCTAAGGGCACAATATGTGGAAATGGCTCCGATACCTTCACTATTAAGTCTTCTGCGGCAGGTGCAAAAACAGTTACAGTCGCGCTTTCGTCTACGGTATATACGGGCAGTAATCGGTCTGGCCCTACATTGGGGGTTAATTTCACCGCGCCAGTGGCTGCAAAACCAAAGGTCGTAACCCCTGCGCCTGCGCCAGCACCGGCGCCGGTCGTTGAAAAACCGGCAGCACCTACCGTAGCTACCATAATGGTTGACGATAATGAGATAAAGACGGGTGAGGAGGTGTCGTTGACCACAAGTCAGCCCCTGGTACTAAGCGGTAAAACCGTGGCCAATGGTAAGGTAGCTTTATGGGTCTTTTCCGAGCCTAAACTTTACGAAACGACAGCTGATGCCCAAGGTAATTGGTCGGTGAGCGTAAAAGATCTACCCGAAGGTAGCCATCATGCCGAGGTCGAGGTGACCAATCCGGCAAATGGCCAAAAGTCTGACCGTACAAAATTACTCGATTTTAAGGTGGTTGCCGATAAAAAACCGATGCCTTTGACAACAATTGCAACAACTAAGCCAAAATCAAAAACGGGACTTTGGGTCGGCTTGATCGCAGGTCTCTTGGCTGTTGTGGCTGCCGGTGGGGCTTTGATATGGTGGAAACGCAAGAAAAAGACTGGATCGACCTCGGCTGCTTTTACTCCGAACGGATCAGCTTATAGTGAACCATCCGATTCATCGAATAAACCCGTTGATACGCCTGAATCATCGGCACAATCTTCTGATAAGCCTAAATCGGACGACGGTAATCCACCGCTAAACTGAAAATATAATAATCCAGGGTTTCGGATTAACCAGTTGCTGTTATAATCACTAGCAGTATGAGTATGAGGCAAATATATTCTATTGATGAGCTTGAGCTGATTGCCAACGATATTCGCCAGGATATTATTAGAATGCTTTTGGAAGCAAAAAGCGGACATTCGGCCGGACCGCTGGGTCTAACAGATATTTTTACGGCGCTGTATTTTAATATCCTAAAACATGATCCCAAAAATCCCGACTGGGAAGACCGCGATATCTTGATATTGAGCAATGGCCACTGTACCCCGGTACGTTACGCCACAATGGCGCGGGCCGGATATTTTGATCGAAGTGAGCTGCTAACGCTGCGCAAGCTTGGCTCTCGCTTGCAAGGTCACCCGGAACGCACTAAACTTCCTGGGGTCGAAACAACCAGTGGTCCGCTTGGAAGCGGCCTCAGTCAAGCAGCTGGCATGGCTATGGCGCTGCGAATGGACAAAAAACACCATCGGTGGGTGTACGTTGTTACCGGTGACGGCGAGCTGAATGAGGGCAACATTTGGGAAGCGGCTATGTTTGTCGGCAAATACAAGCTGAACAATCTAATTGCCATTGTTGATCGCAACAATATACAGATTGATGGCCCTACCGAAACGGTAATGCCGCTGGAAGACTTACGCGGTAAATGGGAATCATTCGGTTGGCATGTACTAGAGATCGACGGCAACGATATCGAAGCCGTGATAGATGCCTGTTCGAT
>DASVXH010000068.1:0-2811 GCA_036392795.1 Saccharimonadales bacterium (SeqCode) | reverse complement strand
AGGCGTTGGCAGCACCATCACCATTGATGATGCTACAACTTCCAGCAAAGGTATCGCTAGCTTTAACAGTACTAACTTTACCGTCACAAGCGGCGCAGTTAATACAATCCAAAATATTAACACTACTGCGTCGCCTACTTTCACGGCCATAAATACCAATACGATTAACCCAAGTGGTGCTCTGACGGTGGGGGCTACCGGCCAAACTGCCTTATTCCGCGGCTCGATTACTACTATCTCTTCGAATGGAGCGGGTAATGATATTATTTTGTCCTCGGCTGACACGATAGAGCTACAAGGTACAACTAATGTGACGGGCAATGCCGATATATCCGGCACCTTGGCCGTCGGTACGGGTAATGCCTTTCAGGTTGCGGCCAGTGGAGATATTTCTACGAGTGGTATCGCCGTCATTTCCGGAGCGAGTGTGGCTATTGGCGGATCCAGCCAGTCGGGTTCACTGATTTTAAACGACGGAAGTTCCAATACTGGAACACTCAGTGTTGCCCCGCTTGGCCAAGACACGGTCTACACATTACCTGATCCGGGTGTCGGCAGCGTGAGCATTTGTTTGACAAGTGGCAACTGCGCGGGTACTGGCGGCGGCGTGACAACGCCCGGCGGCACAACCAACCGTTTGGCTAAATTTACCGGAGCGCAGGCTATTGGCGATTCTACTATATCCGATAATGGTACAAATGTAACGACTACGCTTGACCTGATCATTCAGGGGGGTGATGTAACTGTTGGGGTTGCGAATTCTCAAACAGGAATTATTAATTTGGCCCACAGTGGCTCGGCATTTTTGGGAAGTATCTTGCAAGGGGCTTTAACGGCCAATCGCAGCTACACCCTACCTGATGCCAGCGGGACAATCTGTCTAACGAGCGGCAACTGTTCGGGGTCTGGGTCATCAAGTACGCTGCAGGCTGCCTACGACGCGGGTAATACAATTACCACCACAAATGCACGCGACTTGGCCTTTACGCTTGCCGATACTGTTACCGACGCCAACTTTACCATTGATGTCGCTACCGGTGCCACTGGTTCGGTGGCGATTCGTCGTGCGGATGGTGCGGGCACAAACGATCCTTCTCAGCTGCTTTTACTTGATAATCTGGATACGGATCGCCTGCAACCAACCGGTCTACGTATCCAGTCTGCCGCCGGAGGTATGACTACGGCAATCGACGTGAGTGATCCTGAAATTGTAACGGCCCTTAGCACGGGTGCCAATGATATAAGCGGCACGAATTACAGTATTGCTGGCGCTACCGGTAATATTATTACAGCCGGTGATATAGTGGTGAACGGTGGTGATATTACATCGAGCGGTGCGCTCAATATTACGCCAGGTGGCACCTTGACGATAGGGGTTGCTGGCCAGCAAATAATTTTGCAAGGTAATGCCAGTACGCAGCTGATTGCTAATGGCGGCGGCTTTTCTACAACACTAGGATTTACTGGTACGCCTGTAGGGAATGTGGTATATAACTTTGATCGATCGGTTGCGGCTGGTACATATACTATTTGTACCTCGGCCGCAGCATGCCCGGGCTCTCAAACCCCTCTTAATTTTAATAATGGACTTACAAATACAAGTGGTACCGTGCAGCTAGGTGGTTCATTGATTCAAAATACCACGATAGCTACAGGTATTAATGGCTTGTCATTTACGTCTGATTTAACTTCTGCCGACCGATTTACGCCCATTGTCAGTATTACCCAAGCCAATGGCGCCAATGTGTCCTTGGCTCCTTTGTTGAGCGTTACTAACTCGGATACTAACTCTAACTTGGATCTAGTAACCTTTACCCATAACCCGTCTAGCGCAGGGGTTGTTCTTTCCCTAAATGGAAGTTCATCAACTGGCCTTTTGGTTAATACAGGAGGTGGGGGTGCAACCAGGGGTATAAATGTTACCACGAGCGTAAGCAGCGGGATAGGTATTAGGGTTGATGCCTCTACAGTTACCTCAGGTCAAGGCATAAGCATCGAGGGTAATGAGCTAAACGTTTTGCCGGCTTTTACAGGAGCTATGCTTCAAGTTGCTCCAACGAAACAGCTGATTGGTGGGTCAGGTACACTTACGGATACAGGTAACTACCTTAAAGTAGCCCGGTCGAATATCGTGAATTCTGCGGGACGAACGTGGGCTAATACTGGCGATTTGGCCGTGTTCAGTTCGAATTGTACACAGACAGCTGGTACGTGTACGGATTCCGGGCGCATCCTCAGCCTGAATCAGCAGTATTCTAACGCTACGGGTGCAGTACTTTCAGTACAAAACGCTGGTTCAGGTAATTTGCTTGAATTACGTAATGCAAGCACGCTTCTTGCTCGTTTTGCCTCGAACGGTAATCTTACACTCGGTAGTACCTCAACCGCGGGTGACATATTCCTGACCGATGGTACGGGCAATGCGTTCACTAATAATCTGGGTACGACTACACTTACGGCTAGCCGTAATATCGATCTTCCCGATGCCAGCGGTACGGTTTGTTTGCAGAGTTCTTCGGCTTGTGGCTTTTTGACCGGTTCGGCTACCGACTATATCCAAAACCAGAGTAGCGTTAGCCAGACCGCCAACTGGCGGATTACCGGAACCGGTCGGGCAGACACTGCACTTCAGGCTCCATTATTCGACACCGCTAGTGCTGGCGCGTTGGCAATAGGTACCACGAACGCCACCTCTATTTCTTTGCAGCAAAACACAACCATCGCCAGCGGCAAATCGCTAACATTGCAGGGTGCATTTACGATGACCCCGTCAGCTGACACAACCTCCATCTTTAATATTAGAACCTCCGG
>DASVXH010000067.1:0-1527 GCA_036392795.1 Saccharimonadales bacterium (SeqCode) | reverse complement strand
CTCAAAATAGCGATTGGGGACGAGACTGATAAAATAGCGCCGTATCTGCCCGTTATCGAAGCCGAGAAAGATAAAAATCAACGGGGCCAAAATCCACGGCTCCCAGCTCGAGCCTTCACGGGCAGCAGGAGGCTCGACTGGAGCAGTAACCGTCGCGGTCGTGACCGGCCGAGCGGCAGGAGCTTCTTCGG
Source organism: Saccharimonadales bacterium (SeqCode) (assembly GCA_036392795.1). Lineage (GTDB taxonomy): Bacteria > Patescibacteriota > Saccharimonadia > Saccharimonadales > UBA4665 > JARIHD01. The sequence goes on along the minus strand of DASVXH010000067.1, from coordinate 1,336 downwards.
GCGCTGTGTATTTGCGCGTGTTTTGATTCGCCTCAAAATACCCGAGGATTTTATTGTCTCCCCCGAAGTGACCACTGCGGTCGTGCAGAAACTGCTCTGTTTGCACCCGATCTAGTTCGAGTAACTGATTGATCTTATCCATGAGTGGGCCGGTCTGTTTCTGGATAAAATCCGCCAGCATGCTCGGTTTTTCTTTAGGCGATTTCGTCACCAGTTGCTGGTACTTCTCGTTCAATTTGTATTTCAGGCGTACCTTGTATTCGAGCTGTTGTTTGTCGTCAGGAATATACTTGCGGGCAGTGTCGAAGGCGAAAAAGAGAACTAAGCCAATTGCCGCGAATGAGCACAATACTTGAAGCTCATGAGGCAACCACGTGACCTTGAATCTCTCTTTGATAGGGCGAAATAAAAAGGCCAACAACGCACCAACAATGACTGGCACGACGAGGCCACTCAACTTCCAGATCAGAAATCCACCCGAGATCAGAACAAGAATTGCAAAGATCAAGCGAAACACCCGGCGGCGAAATTTGCGCTCCTGTTCTTTCTCTTTGAAGTCCTGATTGGGACTCATCCTACCGAAACCTTATCTGTGGAAATCTCCTTCTGTATCCACCGATTGGTTGAGCGCAGCCGATCACCGACCATGCGGGCCAGAGCACGATATATCTGACAGGCAGTTTGCGGGTCCCGTTGAATCAATTGGCTGAGGTCATTCCGATAAAGTGCCAGCGTGTAGGTTTGTTCGAGGGAACGAGCGTTGGCCGATCGCGGTGCTTCATCCAGTAGCGCCATCTCTCCAAAAAACGCGCCTCTTTCAAGAATGGCTAAGGTCGTCTTGTGATTCTCGCGGTGCATTTCAATTGCAATCTTGCCGTCTAGAATCAAAAACAGGGCTGCGCCCGGCTGCCCCTCTTCAAAAATCAATTCTTCGGTTTCGTATTTGCGGTCGAACAAAATACTCGAAACGGTTTTGAGCTGCCGCTCCGATAGTTCGTTAAAGAAAGGCACTGTCTTTAGAAACTTAATGCGATCTAATTCAGGACTTGAACGCTTCCATTGCTCAAGCGTTTCCCAAAGAAGTTTATCGGCGACAAGTTTCCGAGCGGACAAGTGCGCTTTGGCTTGCAGCCAGGGCGTCTGAGTATCGCTTGGAACTGACATGGACCTTACTCCAAGCCCCAGCCCCAAGACATTCTACGTCGACTACTTGATTGGGTTAAGACCTATGCCAGCCCGCTTTTTGCCAGAAGCGGGCATTCAGCGTTCTACAAGGTACAGGGATTTATCGCTGACCATCTAGTCCTGGGTGGTACCCTTCGGCGTAGCCTAAAGC
>DASVXH010000066.1:0-18909 GCA_036392795.1 Saccharimonadales bacterium (SeqCode) | reverse complement strand
GTCGGAATCTCGGCATACAATGCCTTTAATTCGACAGCTTTAAAAATGTCTGATTTTACTTTCAGTTCGGCCAGCCTGCCTTTCAGCAAGTCGGCAACTTCAGCAATACGCGCGTTTTGGTAACTCATATGGCCTGATTATATCAGATAAGTGTATACTGTGGTTTATGGCAAATTTTTCTTTTGATATTGAAAGCGATTACGACAAAGCGGAAATGAACAATGTGTTTGACCAGGTTAAACGTGAGATCGAAAGCCGCTACGATTTTAAAGGTACCCCGGCCGGGATTGAATGGCTAAACGAAGCGAAGACCGGATTCAAGATTACCGGTAATGGCGAGTGGCAGATTGAAGCAATTCTGGAAATCGTCCGCAAGCGTCTGGCGACACGCGGCCAAAGCCAAAAGGTACTGGACACCAGTCGGGACATCGTCGAAAGCAACCTCAAAGCCTCTCAGGAAGTACCTTTCAAACAAGGCCTGGATCAGGAAAAGGCCAAGAAAGTTAGCAAACTTATCCGCGACCACTACCCCAAGGTCAAGCCGCAAATCCAAGGCGATGCCGTGCGCGTAACTAGCTCCAGCAAGGACGATCTGCAAGGGGTCATGCAGCTACTGCGTACCCAGGAATTTGATTTTCCGCTTACTTTTACGAATTATCGATAGCCCTCGGAGCGACGGTGATCGAGTCAAAATATTACCGTTGAACGTCAACGCAATTAGTAAGTGCTCGTCCCTCTTCGGTATGCTGGGCACGTAAATCGTCGGTGGTCGAAAAGGTTTTGCCATTCAATACTATTTGATTTGGCATTCGACCAAGATACACGAGCGGACTCCATACCGCACAGGGCTGATTGGTATCCAGAATCATCCTATCTGTGCGATCCACATTTATAGCCTCCTGACTGGCAAAAATAGTATCGTTCCTTAGGGCGGCACGTTGTAGCCCGATGAGTTCGAATCTACGTGTAGTACCGTTGTCGATTTCCGTATTCACACGCACTTCACTCGGATTCATATGCGTTAGGTTCAGCGTACTTTCCCGATCAGCTTCGATAACCAGGTTGTCTTGGCGCCATGCCTCCTGACTTGTAAAATGCGATTCGAAACCTCGTAGCACAACTTGGTCTAACGATGGCGCGAAAATAGTTACCGTTAACCGGGGGTCGTTGTACTCGTATGGACAAAAACCACGACATGTACCCTGCGACTGGAATTCTGTAGTATCAAATTTGAGCGTCTCCTTATCGACGGTCGGCTTCAGGCTACTTTCGTCGCGCTTGCCCAGATACGTATACTCCACCGAATATGTGTCGGCATGTTTGAAGAAAAAATGCGCATTTCCGGTCAGTTCAATCCTCTTAAAGGCATCAACAGACTGGGTCTTACTATGACGAGCTTCTTTTATTTGAGCCTGAATCTGCGACACGCTATTCAATCCATATGCCGTTGCAGCCGAAGCACTAACCACCAATACCCCCGCCAGCGAGGCCACAACCCAACCCGGCACCTTCCATTTACGACGCATCATGGCAACACCGATCAGAAGCAAAAAGACACCGATCAACAGCACGGTGGTCATCGCCAAGGCCACAGCAACATGGTCACCACCACTAATAGGAAAAATCAGATCTTGGCCTAATTTGACGCCGTGCGTCAGCAATCCTAATCCGCCCGCTAGCGCTCCAAAAACCAGACCAAAGCCCATTATCGCAAATGTCACCCCCAAAATTGCAAGCAAGATCTTTGAGGCAACCATTGCAATCTTGGCCGCTCCGCGACCGACGGTATTTCCGGCACGACTCGCCGCACCCGGAATATCAGCACGGTCGACGACAGCTTTTATACTATCGACTGTAACGGCTTTTCCCCGCATTTTTAGCCGATCACTTGATGTTTTTGCTTCGGGCGCTAAAATCCAGATTAACAGATACAGAACAATACCGGCACCACTTGCTAACGCCAACAATACGAATAAAATTCGCACCAACACCACATCAATATTCAAATAAGCCGCAACACCAGCTGCAACACCCGCGATCATACCGTTTTCCGGATCACGGTACAATTGCTTCGGGGCATTGGCCTTGACAGTCTCGTCGGTCTCTTTCTTTGCTTTGTTTTGATCCGCATCACTATCATCGTCGGCATCTTCGTCCTTAAAGTCGCCGGGCTCACCCAATTGCTCTTTCAAAAAATCGATATCTTCCGGCAACACCACCTTCTCTTCGGTAATTTTCCGCTCAAGCAATAGTTCGGCCATGCGTAGCTCAACTTCTTTCACCACTTCGGCGTCCGCCTGACGGTCGATAGCGTCAACGTATTCTTTAAGCGCCCGATGCGCGTCTACCGAAATCGTGAACGCCTGGCGACCCAGATGAATCTTTTTGATCTCGTTCATACTATCCTTTCTCTAGTTTGGTTATGGAACCGTCGAGTTCTTTGTAGGCGCTGCGCAGGGAATTTAAGACACCATGTCCTTCGTCGGTTACCCAATAATATTTGCGCGGCGGCCCTTGTTCGGATTCGCGCCATTCATAGCCCAGCAACTTATCCCTGGCTAAACGATTTAGTAGCGGATACAGTGTACCTTCTACCACGATCAATTCCGCGTCGCGAAGACGCCGAATTACATCGCTGGAATACACCGGTTTTTCGCCACACACCAGCAGGACGCAATATACCAATACGCCTTTACGCATCTGTATCGCCAACTGGTCCGAATAGTCTGATCGAGACTCTGCTATGTTGTGCATGCTTCCATGTTATACAAGGTATTATGAAATGTCAACATCTGGAGGCCATGGATATGTTATAAGAAATCCTCCAGGCACCTACTTGGATGACTCAGCTTGTGTAATGCCCGCTTACCAATTTGCTGGACACGACTGCGGGATACCCCGTATATCTTACCTATTTCCTCGTTCGTCATGGGCGGTCCCGACAGTCCGAATTTATACGAAATACAGGCCGCTTCTTGATCAGACAAATTTACCAGCTGTCTGCGTAGAATCGCAATAAACTCTTTTCCATGAAACGATTCTTCCGTATCATACCCTTCATCGACGATAAAGGCGCTCAGCGGCTCATCATCGTCACCGTACGGTGCCTCTAGGCGATACGGCTCCTGCATGATCGCCCTAAGATACTTCAAATTTTTCACCGCCATGCCCGTTTCTTTAGCAAGCTCCTCGACAGTAGACTCGCGGCCTAAGCCTTTTTCCAGCCTTTTTCCGACCGCTCTAACCTTCGCAGCATAGCCAAAAACATGCACGGGCTTTCGAATTATCGCCTGGGTTGTGTCGTGTTCACGACTAATCGCCTGCCGGATGTACTGAACCGCGAATGTACTGAACTTCCGGCATCGGGTATAGTCATAAGCGTTGAGTGCCCGCATCAAACCTAAGACACCCATTTGGATACGGTCAGCCAAGGGCACATTGGTATAGTCGCTCCGTTCCGCGAAACTCCTCACCAGCCGCAGATTGCAAAAGGCAAAATAATCACGAGCTAGAAGTCCATCCTTTCCCAGGGCGCGCAGCTCACCGAGTAAGCGGATATCGGTGCAGCCCTCATTAATAAGCTGATCGTATTTTTCACTGGCCAGCACTCCTGCCTCCATGCGTTTGCCCAGATTTATCTCCTGACCATGCTTTAGAATGGTGTTCTTGGCCGTAGTCCGCCTAAAACCCTCGTCGACCGGCAACTCCTCATATGGATTAAAGGTTGTCATGCGCGGAATATCGACGTAAATTTCGGGCGGCAGCTCTAGTTCGGGCGCTTTCGGATGCGGGAGGGCATGTTTCATTCACCTTTTTTAACACATGAAGCCTGGGTTGAACAGTATCGGCCGCTACGGGGACAAGATTTGTTATACTTTAAACCATGAGCGAAAAGCCAAATCTTGCCGAACAAGCCAAATCGGTCCTACAAAAAAACGACCAAGGACTCTACACCATCCCGGCGTATCGGTTATATCCGCATCAATGGCTATGGGATAGCTGCTTTATCGCCATCGGTCAGCGGCACTACGATGTTGACCGGGCCAAAATGGAAATTCTAAGCCTGATTCGCGGCCAATGGACCAACGGCATGATTCCGCACATGATTTTTAACCCCGATCCCGGTTATCGTCGCGATCATAATTTGTGGCGCAGCTGGGTCAGCCCCTTTGCCCCAGATGACATTGTAACCAGTGGCATTACACAGCCTCCCTTGTTGGCCGAGGCTGTCAGTCGCATTGGCGAAAAACTGGAGCTGCCAGAGCGCCGCAGCTGGTACCGACTGACTTATCCTGCCCTTTTGGCTTACCATGAATGGCTCTACCGTGAACGTGATCCTCACGCCGAAGGCTTGGTGCTGCAAATTCACCCTTGGGAAACGGGGCTAGACAACAATCCCGCCTGGGTCAGTGAACTACACGAACATTTGCTGCCGTGGTGGATTCGAGTCTTGCAGAAGACCAAATTAGAGCGATTGTCAGGACTACTTCGCCGTGACACCCAGCTCGTACCTGCCGATCAGCGCTACTCCAACATCGATGCCATGGCGATCTTTGATGCTCAGCGCCGTCTGCGCCGAAAAGAATATAATATCGACAAAATTTTAGATCATTCGCTGTTCACTTTTGAAGATTTAGCCTTTAACAGCATCTTTATTCGCGCCAATGAACTATTGATTGCGATCGCGAAAGCCATTCGCGCCGAAGTGCCGCCAGAGCTGCTAAAACGCATTAAACTCAGCAAAAAAGCTCTGGAAGACCTATGGGAACCATACACCGAAAGCTACTACCCTCGCGATTTTGTAACGCACAAGCTGATAAAAGAACCCTCGATCGAAGGACTCCTTCCCCTCTACGCCGGCAGTATCAGCAAAGAACGCGCGGCTATAATCGTTAAAAACCTGGAAAATCCTCACATGTTTGGTCCGCCCCATCCCGTGCCTAGCGTACCGCTCAATTCACCGTGGTTCGACGCCAAACGCTACTGGCAGGGACCAACCTGGTTTAACATGAACTGGCTAATCGCTGACGGCCTGCGCCGTTACGGCTACAAAGATCACGCCGAGGCACTGATAGAAAGTTCACTGGAACTCGTACAGGACGGCACATTTTATGAATACTTCAACCCGCTTAACGGCGAACCGCTGGGCGCGGCTGACTTTAGTTGGACGGCGGCAGTTACGCTGGACTGGCTAGAAACCGCAAAAAAGAAATAGCCCGCCGTTAGCCTACTTAATCGTCCAGAGAGGGTTTATCCAGGGCCAATGGCTCGACAGCTGCAGCGGTGTCGGCGATTTTGACCACGTCTTTATCCACCTTTTTCAGCTCACGGTGAGCGTTATTAAAGTGATTGACCGTAGTTCCTAGACTGTTTCCCAACTTTTGCATCAATTGTTCGTAGGTGGTTATGTGGCGACCCAGTTCACCCACACGTTTTTGGATTTCTTTGGCCTGCTCTTCGATCTGTAGACTGCGCAGACCTTGCATAACTGTTTGCAAATAGGCCATAAATGTTGTAGGACTCACAATAATAACGTTCTTTTCGCGGAACGCGTATTCTATAAGGTCGCGCGCAGAGGTATTGGTCATACCTACCTTGTTAACCAGCAGGTCGTAGTAAATTGCTTCGGACGGGATAAACATAAAGGCGTAGTCCATGGTGCCCTCGGCGGGGCGGATGTATTTGGCAGTTTCGTCGATGCGGTTTTTTAAATCAGCTTTAAAGGCTTTAGCGTGTACGTCGCGCTGGGCAGCGTCTTTTTCTTCTACTAAGCGATTGTAATTCTCCAAACTGAATTTGGAATCGACAGGCAGCAGGCGCCCTTTATCTAGAATAATCACGGCGTCACATATCAGGTCGCGACTTTGTTCGTCCTTGCAGATCTTGTATTGCAGTTTGAACCGCTCCGGCGGCAATACATTTTCCAGCACCTGGCTTAGATAGTATTCACCTAATACGCCGCGCTGTTTGGGATTTTGCAGAACATTTTGCAATACCCGCAATTCATCCGCGACATTTACCACGCGTTTATTGGTTTCATCCAGCTTGGTTAGACGTTCAGTAACATCGGTAATTAATTTGGAGCTAGCCGTAAATTGCTTCATGATCGATTCGCGCATGAGTTCTTGGTTTTTATCCATGCGCTCGGTCAGCTGGTTTTGCAGGCCTTCTTTAAACTTGGTGATATCGTCGCTCAGGCGGCTAAGGTCTTCTTTAATCAATAAGGCACTATTGTCAGCCGGTGCTTTATTTTTTTGCAACTGCATGATCAATATTACGCCAAGTGCGATACAGATCATCGCCAAAACGATTATTATCCCCGTCATCATGAGTCTATCTTATCATGCTTAACCTTTGCAGATAAGCGCTTTACCATCTGGCGACCATTATGTACCATCCGTTCTGGCATCTGACGGCGCCGATCTTGGGCCAACAGTCGCAATACACTTCGGGCAGCTTTTACCGCCTCTCCTTCCCGAACCGGCCCAAGTCGATCATATAATGCGGCCGGATTATGCAGAGTGACCAACTGATTCAATAAGGCGTGTCGCGTTTTATATATACGAACACCTCCCTCTCTCGATACTTCCATCTCTGCCGGAGCCACAAGCCGCCGAATGTCGCGATCCGGAGGAGCGAATAGAAGCGCATCCGTAATTTGCGTGCTTAGCGCCAGCCGACTATCATCTGTTTGGATTAACGTCTTAAGCGGATAGTCAGCCCAACTGCGGTAAGGCCTGATAAAAAGTGGCCGTCGGGCGCCGTATAACGCGCATGTGGTAACGAGCCCACCCAAAAGGACGGCTGGCATCATGGGAAACGGTATCTCCTTCGGCGCGGGAGGAAGTGCGTCGAAATATCCAGCCAGATGTGGGTCCAGGCTGCTGGGCGTAGCGTCGATCAACGTCCTATTCCGGGCAACGCTCCAGGCATGACTTTCACGATTTGTCAGAAATAGGTCACCATTATTTCTATAGCCATCCGCATAGTTGAGCTCGCCGGGATTCGACACAACATTGAGGGTATTGGCAGTAAAACAATTGACTTGCCTTTTTGTATCTGCCGTCCTTACAAAGGATGACCACTCGCTCCCTGTTCCAAAGATCGTATCGGTCGAAGGTCGAAGAACATATTGGTAGGCAGCTATGTGACCGGCCAGCTTCACGGCGCGGTCAAATGAGTTAAACGGTAATTCCGGAAGACGGTCACGCCAGTACCAATAAATAGTAGCATTGTCCAGGTCTGCCCAGTTGGCATTTTCTCCAGGGGTATGAACCCCAGGCACAGCATATGGCCAGCCCTGCTCGTCTTGACCCAGCCAGTAAGTCAATACTCCATGAGGATTTTCGGGAATTTTAATGCCAAAGGAACCGCCTCTATATTCCATTAGCTCCACAGCCTGGTCACCCAATCGGGCGGCGATAGGTCGTGTACCTAGTCTTACCGGTATGCGGGCAACGACGGCGTCAGTAACCCACTGTGAATCCACGTTGTTACTATCTTTTTTTACTTCGATGTTAGGCTTACTACTATCCGGCTGGGTTGGCAATGGGTGATGAGCGATAACCTCCTGCATGGGCACCCAACCGAGCTTCTTTTGGTCAGATTTGGCATCAGTATAGACCACATTAGATGTCTCTTTCGTCCAGTAGCCGTCGACCGGCAAGCCATGGGAGGTAAGGCTATATAAAATCTTTGGTGGTTCTTCAGGTCCTGGCAGACCATCAAAGAGAGGGTTGGACGACACGTCTTCGGGTGGATCTCCTTCCCAAGCCTGACTGGCATAGTCCCAAACCTGTCCCGCCTGATGCTTTAGTACGTCATCCACGCCGACAGCCCTGGTGACATATGCGCTCACACTAGAGAGGGCGATGGCAAAAAAGAAGGTGGACGCCCAGCGGGCCGCGCCCGAACGAGCAAACTGTAGCTTTTTATCGGCGGCAGGCGTTCCGACACCCAGTAGAATCTCCTGTGCAGTTGGGCCCAGGTCGCCAAAGGTGAACGATTCGGTCTCACTAGGATTGGTAGCTGTTGGAGCAAAAGAGTGTTTTCCCCTTATAGCGTTATACAGCAGCAATTCCAGGAGTTTCTGTGACTTCATAGGCTGTAAATCGGGGTTGCCAAGCAATGACATAATTTCGGCCTCTTGTATGCCCAAGGCCTCCAGCATCGACTCCACCCCTAGCTCCTCACCTTCGGCTATTCGCAAAACCCTGGTGCCGTTGCCTATCTCCTGTGCGGTGGAAATAAGCTTTTTCTTCTTTGCAATTTCTCCGGATAGATCATCACCCGTAAAAGCCGCTCTATTGGATATGCTAATTGGTTCGTTCAGCCTTCTCTGAAGGGCCTCTGCTGTGGCACGTTCCAGCTTCTCGCGTAATTGGGCGGGATATTTGTGGTGGGCGTCATAGATAGCAACCAAGGGGTGCTCAGGTCGGAAACTTCGTAGTTTATCGATAAATCCCGGCACAGAAATAGGCTCAAGACCTTCTTTGAACTGTGTGATTTCCTGTAGCCAACATTCAGTAGGCGCCAGCAAAAGCACGTTCTTGCCTTGATCTTTCTCAATAGTAACGTTTCTTTTTTTCAGAAAGTGACTCTCGACAATAGAGGACGAACCAGTAAGTCGCTCCGGCAGCCTTAAAGCCTCTAGCACGTCCTTTCCCACCGCCATATGCGTAATGCCATTATCCTGCGCCAAGGTCGCCATAGCCAACAGATGATCGGCAGACTCACGCGGCCCCTTTATTGCGCCGACAAAAAGTGGGCCATACCAGCGAAGCGTAAATGGCACATTTTTGTTACCGGCGTATAAATCATATTCTTGCCGAAGGTCCAGCTGATCATCACCGCGCAGGTAATCGGATGCTTGATCAGCGTATTTTTTCGTAGCTTTTCTGAACGAATGATAGGCGGCCAGGGATGAGCCAAGCGGACCCAGGATCGCATAACCAGGAAGTGCCGACCCTATAACACCAGCCACAAATCCCGACCCTATACCGAGTTTCTCTTGCTTGGTGAAGGACTGCATTTGCGGGCTGTTAGTCAAAGCGTCGCCGTGTTCTCGCACAAAGGCCACATGCTCAGCAAAAGCAACACTTGGCAGCGGCGGTGGCGGTGCCTGCTCTTCGGGTGGCGGCAAATCGATAGATTCGATAGCCGGGAAAGGTGTTGACATGTTTTCTGGCATAAAAAAATAAGCTTACACGTAACTCGTACAATGATCAATTAAAAATGTCTGAAATTAGAAAGACCCGTAAATGACGGGCCTTTCGCGGAAGTCTCTCACTTCCTAATTTATTTTAAATCCGTTCGCATCAAAAACACAAGCGATTTCGTTTAATTTATACGCAAAATTCGCTGCAACTTCTTTGGCAGGATGTGGATAAATGCCACCGCTGCGGCACCAATGGCGATACCCCCAACAATGTCCAGCGGCAAGTGAACACCCAAATAAACGCGCGACAAGCTAACCGCACCAATGGCCGTAGCCGCTACAATCCAGCGAACTGTTTTGGGCAGATACGGCAGCAGCGTGACGGTAAGTACGGTTATAAATGTTGCATGACCCGATGGAAAACCCATGCCGGTTTCAGCAATACGGGCGTGCACACCGTCAAATAACTCCAAAGGCCGGGCACGGCCTATAAAATGTTTGGCAAGATAAGCCGCCCCGTACGCCCCAAGCGAAGTGAGCGCCAGGCGCAGGGCTAGTCGGTACAGTCCAGCTAAACAAAATAACCCGACACTTATTACCGCCATCCAAGTGCCGCCAAAAAATGTAATGATCACGAATAGCCGGTACCAGTTTTCCGCCCAGCCGTTGACAGCCATAAAAAGTGTGTATTCCCAGCCAGTTGGCGTACCTTTTAGGGCGAAGTACGTACTTGCACTGAATAATAGAGCAGCCAGAACGAGCGTAACATACCATGCCACCGGCCGCGGCTCTTTTTCAGGTAACGAAGTTAGCAAAACTGTGCTTGGACGAGGCACTTTGGAAGATGTTTTTGGGGCCCTAGCGGCTCGAACAGCCCCAGCTGAACGCAATGAATTGCCTGCCGCCGAAGTAGTTTTCTTGATCTTTTTTTGCGCCATTTGTCTAGAAATTATACCATTTACGGCCGAGAAATATAGTCGCTTCCCCGGATATAAAACCGCCAGAGACGCTCCCTGTCCCGACGAATCCCGACACGGGTCGTAGCAATGATATCCGTCGGATTGATAGGCGAATTTATTGCTAGCTGCAAAGGTAATTCAGACAAGTTATGCCCATTATATTGAGCATTGATCTGGAGTGCCTGACAGAGTTTAGCTGGGCCATTGGCCAGCTCTCGATCCAAAAATCCGGCACGATTTAGCCGCATGAGTTCTTGTCCTTCAATAGGTTCAAGAGCGCGAATCAGAACTGCCGACCCTTCACCTTCAGGCCCCGTAACAACATTCATACAATAGTGCCTTCCGTAGGTAAAATATACATAAGCACGCCCAGAAGGACCAAACATAACCTCGGTCCGCGGTGTCTTGCCACGGTAACTGTGACTGGCAGCATCGGTTTGGTGATAGGCCTCCGTCTCGACAATCTTACCTACAAGACGTCGACCGTCAATTGTACGAACCAAATAACACCCCAAAAGTCTGCGGGCAGCATCAACAACATCACCGGCCAGACTTACTATTTGGTCCCTACTCATAGACAGGGGGCAGCAAATTGTCGCGGCCCCATTTGAGCGTGCGGGTCAACCATAGTAGCTCTTCCCATTCGTTACGAACCATGCGGGTGTATTTTTCACGCTGCTCTTCGTGGATCTGGCCGTTTTCATCAAAAATGTCTTGTGCACGAGGAAAGTACGACGTCAACTGAGCTGAGAGCAGACCCAAAGAACGCATGACCGGCAGCAACGACTCGACTGCGCGCGTGCCGCCCCACCCGCCATTACTGACGCCAGCCAACGCCACGGGTTTGCGAAAATAATTATCATATTCGCTATCCAGCATGCGCTTGAGACTGCCGGGAAAGCTGTGATTGTATTCGGGTGTCACTATAAAAAAGCCGTCGGCCCGCGTGGTGATCTCACCGTATTTCGGGTCTTTACCCTCGGTACCATTGCCGTCGTCAGGGAAAGTAAAGTCCAGAGGATCAACAAAAATTATTTCGACGTCCGGAAACGTAGCCCCTATTTCGGCCACAAACTTGGCGGCATTAATAGACAGGCGCTTTTCGCGGCGCGTGCCCTCAATAACGGCGATAGTTACGTGATCTGCCATTATACTTATCCCTCCTTCCAGTTACGTTCGATATCGTGAATAGCCGGGTGATCCAGTCCAAAATAGTGGGCAATCTCATGCCAGACAGTATGCTTTACTTGCGCACGCAACTCCTGAAACGATGCCGCATACATGAGCAACGGATTTTTGAATACAGTTATTTTGTCCGGCGGAAAATTGGTTAGTCCACCGCGTCTAGAGAGTGGTACACCTTCGTATAAACCTAATAAATTTTGATCGCCTCGTAATTTCAACTGCTCCCGCTGTTCAGGAGTAGGCTCGTCAGCATAGACGATGGCGACGTTTTTGACAGCATCCATGTGAGTGCGCGGCAGTTCCTCCATCACATCGGCTATCAGTCTAGAAAAGTCTTCATCGCTTATTTGCAGCATAGTGGATATTGTACGCGAATGTGCCAGCCTTAGCCTAGGTGTTAGTATTTTTACATCGTTTCTTACTCTATGCCAGTATGATCAAACTACAATAAAAGGAGATCTTTGGAATGGGATTCATTTCTTGGATAGTGCTCGGAGGATTAGCAGGCTGGATCGCATCAATTATCGCTGGCAACAACGCAAGTCAGGGCATTATTGGTAATGTAATCGTAGGCGTTATCGGCGCGTTTATCGGCGGCTTTATTATCAATCTGTTGGGCGGCGAAGGAATCACCGGCTTTAACATCTGGAGCTTATTTGTTGCAGTTGTAGGCGCATTATTGCTTCTTTTTATCCTGCGTCGTTTCGATCACGCCAAATAACAAAGCTGAAATCGACCGCCGAGTAAATAGTTTTATTTGGCACGTTTACGCTTGTTGGGATCAAGTTCGCGTTTGCGCAGACGTAGGGCCTTTGGGGTTACTTCCAATAGTTCATCGTTTTCGATAAAGTCCAAGCACTCTTCCAAGCTAAAAATAGTTGGTGGCGTTAACTGCACCACGCCGTCACTACTAGAACTGCGCATATTGGTCAGATGCTTGGTTTTGCAAACGTTAATTTCCATGTCTTCTTGACGTGTATTAAGACCGACAATTTGTCCGGCATAGACCTTTACGGCAGCACCGACGAATGTAGTGCCGCGTGCTTCGGCATTTTGCAGAGCATAAGGCGTTGTAACGCCTGTTTCAAAAGCGATCAGCACGCCGTTTCGCAGCTGCTGCAACGCCGTACCGATCGGCTGATAGCCAGTCATCAGGCTGTTCATTACCAAGGTGCCTTTTGTATTAGTCATCAGGATATTGCGCATACCAAGCAGCGCACGAGTCGGTAGTTCGTACACCAGCTTAGTCACTCCTTTGGGGCTGGCAAATTGTTCTTTGAGAGTAGCGCGGCGCTGCCCCAGTTCCATCTGAACGGCACCAACATGCTCGGCAGGCACTTCGATTATGACTTCTTCGATTGGCTCCATAACCTGACCGTTTTCTTCTTTTGTAACGACGGTTGGGCGGCCAACTTCAAATTCATAGCCTTCGCGGCGCATGGTTTCGATCAGCACGCTCAGGTGTAGCTCGCCCCGACCAGATACCAAAAAGCCAATTCCGTCTTCTTTGACACGCAGACCAACATTGGTTTCCAATTCTTTTTGCAGACGTTCACCGATTTGGCGCGACGTCGTAAATTCCCCCTCCAATCCCTTGAATGGTGAAGTGTTTGGCCCAAGATAGATCTGTAGCGTAGGCGCTTCAACTTCTAGAATGGGTAATGCTTCTGGAGCAGTAGCGTCAGCGATCGTTTCGCCAATCTGTGCGTCGGCGATACCGGTTAGCTGCACAATATCACCAGCCACCCCTTCACTCACCTCGAAACGACTCACCCCGTGACTCATAAATACCAGGTCGACTTTGGCCTTGACGATAGTGCCATCTTTCTTGCAAAGCGCAACCTGATCGCCGCTCTTGATCCGACCACGCGTAATGCGGCCCACTGCGTATTTACCCTTGTAGGTATCCCAGGCGAGTGCTGTAACCAGCATCTGGAATGGCTTGTCCATATCTACGGTAGGCGCCGGAATTTTTTTGATAATTGCGTCAAAAATTGGATCCAGAGAAGCATTTTCTTCAGTGTCTGCCGGTACATCGACCCAGGCCTTGCCCGCGCGGCCAATCGCATAATATACGGGATAATGCAGCTGGTCTTCGTGTACGGCCAATTCCAAAAACAGATCAGCCAGCTCGTCTTCAACTTCTTTGATACGACTGGCAGGTTTGTCGATCTTGTTAATAATAACAATGGGTTTCAGTTCGGCCGCCAGAGCCTTGCCTAGTACAAATTTGGTCTGAGGCATAGGACCTTCCTGAGCATCAACGATCAAAATACAGCCATCTGCCATGTTCAGAGTTCGCTCAACCTCACCGCTGAAGTCAGCGTGACCAGGGGTGTCGATAATATTAATACGATAGTCGTCGTGCTGAACGGCAGTAACCTTTGCAGTGATGGTAATCCCCCGCTCTTTTTCCTGGTCGCCGCTGTCCATGATCAGGCTTTGAGCCATTTCGGCTTGATTGTCGCGAAAGGTTTTTGACTGCTTGAGCAGACCATCCACTAGGGTAGTTTTACCGTGGTCAACGTGGGCAATTATGGCAATATTGCGGATCTTTGTGGGATCCTGTTTGGCGGCAATCATACTAAGGGTCGCTCCTTTTCGCGGCTTAAATGTCGTGATGTATTTCCTACATTATGACATAACCCCTACAGAGAAGCAAGCACAACCATGGTCCCACACTTTGTTTAAGAAATATTATTAAATTGTACTGTAACCATAAGCAAAATGCGCTACACTACTCTAGGTCAGTTTTAATGTGGGGCCGTATGGGATTATTATCCAAAAACAACTCGCCAGGCGAAAGCCATCAGACTGAATTAATTGAACGTGTTGCGTTGTTTGGCAGACTACAGTTGCTTCATGCCCGTCTGCTCGTAACGCGCAGCGCCACCCGGACACTTGAAGACTGGTGCCGCGAGAATAATTTGACGGATGACCCGACCGTTACCGTCATCCAGCAATTCGGCACTACAAAACCACCGACGGCCCAAACATTGGCGAACCTTCAGGCAGCGCCAAGTGAAATCGCCTATCGCTACGTTAGCCTGTGTAGCGACGGCCAAGTACTGGCGACGGCCGATAATTGGTTCGTGCCGAGCCGGCTGAGTGGATATATGAACGCACAACTAAAGACCACTACACCCTTTGGTAAGGTTATCGCCCCACTGCGGCCCTTTCGCATTGTCCTGAACACCCGCGATCTCTGGAGTGTTCTACCCGAAGGCTGGCATAGACTTACTCTAGATGAACTGGGCGAGTGGGCTCGCAGCCAACCAGCACCACTTTACCGCCCAACGACAAAACTCTTTAGCCAGGAAACCCTTCTTATTCAGGAAAAGGGCACACCCCTCAGTATTGTCCATGAATATTTCGCAATGAGCCTGCTTGCCGCGCAGTTTAAACAGTTTCGTTGACACGGTGCACGGGGATTACATATACTTAAGCGTTATGCTTAGCAAAACCCAGACGATCCCGCATGCAGACTTCTTTACCGAAGCCACCCGAGCTTTTCCGTTCTCCCCGGAATGGGAAAGTACAAACAAAGCAAAGGCACGCACGGCCGTTGGCCTCTGGCCACAGCTATTTGGCATAGTAACAGTCCGATCGGTCGAGCATGTCTCCGTGCCCTATATGGAGGCCTTAAAACGCTTTTCGAGCGAGCGCGGCCAACAACCCACCCTAGAGCTCGCCAGTTATTTCGCCGAAACCGCTACCGCCGCACAGGCCATTAACCACACAATCAACCTCTACCGCGAAACCCTAACCCAGCAACTGGAAAGTAAACCTATTGGTGCTCTGACACTCGTGCAAGCCGGACAGGCACTCTGCGTGTCCCGGCACGTCATCCGCGGCCTCATTTCCCATACGCAAATACCCATTACACGACAAGATGATCGGGCCAACAGAGGCTATGCAGGGCCAAGAATCGTAATTAACCCCGCCGATTTGCCAAAGCTTTTTGAATGGCATTACCCCGAAAACTATTCCGGACCCACTAATGCAGGCACCGTACTGCCTGAGGCTCTGTCGGAATAGATCTTAACGGCGGGATTCAAGGTATACTGTTGACATGAGGAGTCAGCCCTTAGCCGAACGTATGCGCCCGGAGACCTTGGACCAGGTCATCGGTCAAAAACATTTGGTCGAACACGGTCAGATTATTCGTCAAATTATTGAGCGCAAACAACCCACCAGCTTGATCTTATGGGGTCCTCCAGGCAGTGGTAAAACCACTTTAGCGCGAATTATTGCCCGCGAGACAGGAGCAGAGTTCATGGAACTCAGTGCCGTAGCTTCCGGTAAAGCCGACGTTACGCGCGTTATCCAGGATGCCCGCGCTAATCAACGACTAGGCCTGCGCACCATCCTGTTCGTCGACGAAATTCATCGATTTAATAAAGCACAGCAAGACGCGTTTTTGCCCCACGTCGAGGACGGTACCATTATTTTGATCGGTGCAACCACCGAAAACCCTAGTTTCGAAGTAATTACGCCCTTACTTAGCCGTTCACGCGTACTAGTACTGGAGCCCTTGGACAAAAATGATATCGTCGAGATTCTGAGCCGCGCCGCCAAAGCAGAAAAGATCACCAAAAAACGTTTGCCGGCCAAAAGTATTGATCTACTAGCAGAACTATCCGGCGGAGACGCGCGGGTAGCATTGGGAAACCTGGAACTTGCCCTACAGCTAACCGACAAAACCGTCACGACAGAAATAGTAACCACAGCCGCGCAAAAGCGCGTTCCAGGCTATGACAAAGCCGGCGAGAATCACTACAACATCATCAGTGCGTTTATAAAATCGCTCCGCGGCAGCCAGGCCGACGCAGCACTGTATTACATGGCGCGTATGTTGCAAGCTGGCGAAGATCCTAAATTCGTCGCAAGGCGCATGGTTATTTTTGCGTCCGAAGACATAGGCCTGGCTGCACCAGCTGCGCTGAATCTAGCCGTCTCTACTTTTTTGGCGGTAGAGCGCATCGGCATGCCAGAATGCAAATATAATTTGTTTCACTGCGCTGCCGTGTTGGCCAAAGCACCAAAATCGCGCATCGTTTCGGACGCCATGTACGCGGCCGTAACTGCCGCCCGCGATTTTCCAGATCTGCCCGTACCGCTGCACCTGCGTAATGCGCCCACTAAACTTATGAAAGATTTGGGTTACCAAAAAGGCTACAAGTGGGAGGCCGGCTTCAAACATAATAAAGGTTTTCTGCCACCAGAATTAGACAACTGGAAGGCGTTCGACTAGTCTAAATTATTAAATCCTCATGCATTTTGGTGCTTATGGTTTACAAGTGCGTTATACTAGATATGTATGAAAAGATTAATCGGCACCTTTGTGCTATTTGCTCTGCTCATCCTTACCGTTGTTGCCCTCAACAATGTCGACACTCCCGGTTCATCAGCCGCTGGTCGCAAAGGAGATATTCAGAGCCATGCAACTAACTAGTACATCTTTTGGCAATCAGACAATCATTCCGGATCAATTTACCTGTAAAGGTGCAAACAGCAGTCCGGAATTATTAATTAGTGATGTACCCACGGGTACCGTAAGTTTGGCGCTTATTATGCACGATCCCGATGCGCCGAATGGTGATTTTTTGCACTGGACCATATGGAATATCTCTGCGGCCGCAGCAATCATTCCAGCTGGTCAGGTGCCCATAGACGCAGTGCAAGGCACAAACGATTTTGGCACTATCGGCTACGGCGGTCCGTGCCCACCTTCTGGCACGCATCGGTATATCTTTGACTTGTTCGCGCTGGATTCGCACATTAATTTACCCGCCGGGGCGTCCCGGCTGCAATTAGAAGCAGCGGTCCAAAATCATATTCTGGACCGCACGCAGCTGATTGGACTAGTAAACGCCCGCGGACACTAAGCCGCCACAACCTCTTCCCAAGGTAAATCTTCCTTGCCAAAATGCCCATAGGCTGAGGTCTGCGAATAGATAGGCCGAGCCAGATCCAAACGATCAATGATGCCCTTTACGGATGTATCAATTAATTTGTCTTTAAAAGCGTGTAGCTCTTCCTCGCTAACCGTTGCCGTACCAAAGGTCTCGATAGTCTGCATGAGTGGCCGGGGCTGACCGATAACGTACGCCAGACCTACCTCACATTTTTCGGCCAGACCAGCAGCGACGATGTTTTTAGCGATAAATCGCGCGGCGTAGGCGCCGGAGCGATCAACCTTGCTGGGATCCTTGCCGCTAAACGCGCCACCACCTACGCGGGCATAACCGCCATAGGTATCGACCACGATTTTACGGCCAGTCAGACCGGCGTCGGATTCTGGACCAGGAATATGCCACAGGCCAGTTCCATTGACGATGATGTCGTCGTCTGCGGGCAGTTTAAATCCATATTTATCAAAGACCGGTTTGATAATGTCGTCGATTACATCGCTGCGCACTTGTTTGGCCGATGTTTTTTCGTCGTGCGCTACGGCCACTACCGCTTTTTCGACGGCCACAGGTTTGTCGTTTTCATAACGAATAGTTACCTGGGCCTTGCCATCAGGACGCAGCCATTTGAGTGCGCCGGTTTCTCGTGCTTCATCGATGCGACGAGTTAAAGCGTGTGCCAAAGTAATAGGCAGCGGCATGAGTTCTGGCGTTTCCGTGCAAGCATAGCCAAACATCATTCCCTGGTCGCCTGCCCCATCCTGGTCGGCGCCCATAGCAATTTCGGGCGACTGTTGATGTATGTCGTTCGTAAAGCTGGACTCCTGCGAAAATCCCCAAGCCGGTTCGGTGTAACCCAGTCGCTTTACAGTGTCGCGAACAATCTTCTCGTAGTCAATTTTGGCAGTTGTTTTTATCTCGCCGTATAGGCTGATTTGGTTGGCGCCCGCCACTGTTTCGATGGCGGTATGTGCCTTGGGGTCTTGCGCAAACGCAGCATCGACCACAGCGTCACTTATCGCATCACAGATTTTATCGGGATGCCCGGCACAGACTGATTCGCTGGTGAATAAACGAACGACAACCTTAGCAGTTTTTGGCATAAAAAATATCCTTTCTTTATGCGAACAATCACAGCGGAAAAGATATCAAGGTGGCATATCCCTCCCACGGAATACTCGCGGGCTAGATGGAGCACCTTACGCCGCGGGGACGCAGGTTGCTGGCAGATCGACGAGCTAGATCTCTTCCTGCACTCTGTATATTTTTTAATTGTTAAGCTTTTGTAGCTTACCACGGGTGTTTTGGGTGATGCAAGCTGCATGGTAACATTATTGGATGCAAATCGGCGACCCATTTAGACATCCAGACATGAATGTTGCACCACACCACGAAACACAGGCGAACAGCCATACATCTACTATCGTTTACGCGTTCAATGAAATGCCCGTTAATCCGGACGAGAGCATATCCCCGACAAACCAAACAGCTAGGCCACCAGATAAGGACGAAACGGAGGCGGTTCAGTATAACGACTTCGAGCTATCACTCATTGCCCACTATGCCGAGTCTTTCTCCAGAATAGTAGGATCACTCATTAGAAAAGGTGCACAGCCTGCAGACGCCGAAGATATTGCTCAAGAAGCCTTCTTAGTCGCATGGCAAAAGCGTCGAGCGCTTGAGAAAGATCCTAAGG
>DASVXH010000065.1:0-1959 GCA_036392795.1 Saccharimonadales bacterium (SeqCode) | reverse complement strand
GCTTTAGTGATTCCTCGTTCGAAACGAGAAGGCCGGGGGCCGAATCCCAGTCGTCTCCTCCTGACAGAATAGTGGCTGCGACAAGCCTTCGGCTCTCATTTCCATCTCTCGGGCTGTGTGACGAGGCAAGGGCCAATCCGAAAGCCATGTGGGGGCAGTCCGCCCCGGGGCGGAGGCGGTCGAGCTGACCTCCGGAAGCCGAAGTCTTCAACCCACAATTGAACCCACAATTTGAGTGGCCTTGTACGACCTTGCGCGGTCTTAGGCAGTCCCCGCGGTACTTGTAAGTTCTTGTAAGACCTAACCACGCTACCCTGATAAGGGCGAGGGCGGTGGTTCAAGTCCACCCAGGCACACCATAAATCTCCAGTGTGTCTTTTTGCTCGGGAGTCAGGCAACCGGGAAAAGTGAGAATGACCGCATAAAACACTTGCCAAAAATTTGCCAAAAATTCCGGCAAGCCAATCTATGCGCAATGGCGACATTCCGAACCGTTCCCAGGGCCAAAATCAACCTCGGCGATAACGGCGTTAATCAGGCGTAACCGAGCTGCGACTATTGACAGTAGTGGCCCGATTGGCGTTACTTTAGGGTGAGAGGCTGCTATGCGGGCGGTTTTCTGTTTCCTCACTTCCGCTTTGTTAGCATCGATCACATGGGCGCAGTCGCCTACGGATGTTGCCGTTTTCAAAATCACCCCGGTCAAGTGCACCATCAGGTTTGGCGAGAAATCCTCTGTGGGGATCGACGGCGTTTTCGACAGATGGGATTCCACACTGACCTTCACCGGGAACCACGCTGAGGACGCGGTTTTGGATGTCAAGATTCAAGCAAAGAGTGTTGAGACGGGCAGCAGGATGGAGAACGAGAAGCTAAACAGCAAAGATTTCTTCGATGTCGAGCACTCCCCGTACATTACGTTTCATTCGACCAAAGTTGTACAAACCGGCCCCAATTCATTTGACATGCAAGGAGCTTTCACGGTGCGTGGCGTGTCGAAGCCTGAAACGCTTCATTTGACTCTTTCTGAAAAAGGAACAGGCCACGGCGAACTTAGAGGTACGATGGTATTTAACCGAAAAGACTACGGGATGAATAGCAGTCTGCCGTTTATTAAACTTGCTGACCGGGTCGAAGTAACGGTCGATCTAAAAGGGAATCAAACCAGCGGACCACCTGTGGTCTTCAAACAATAGTCAACGAGGTTCAAAGCTTTCAGGATCCGCTAAGCAGAAGCGTGTTCAATCCTTCCTAACATACTTGGTTTCGGCACAGAGGCGAACAAACCGACAGCCAGCAGTAAGAACGACGACAACCAGAGGTAATACCCGATTGTAAGCGCCGACCGTTGATCTCCAAAGGTCACTAGCCAGTGTATGTTGAGAAGGAATGCGGCGACCGTAACCCATGCCGACCATCGTCGAAGTGATTGTGATCCCCACAGAATGAGCAACGGTGAAAAGAGAAAGAAAACTGTAGTTATTGCGCTTGCTCCAGCGAGCGCGGCGTGGTGCGGTGTCTGAAATTCGATGCCTTCACAATGGAAAACTCCACAACTAGCAAGCCGAAAGGCCTTCCAACCCGGTATCGGTCCGCTATATTCCACCGACTTAACTGCGGTAACAAACCAAGAAAGTACGTAAAATATCCACGCTACCGATATGTAGAGGTTTAACTTCTTCATGGGTGAAGCCTTAACAAATCGTAGTGGCGGGGAAGCTACTCCCATGTTGTAATGCTGTCAAGTTTTACCTACGTGACTGGAATTGATTCGACCGGGCCCGTCAGCGTTGCTCGCGCCGAGTCAGTTCCCAGAGCTTGCGGGTTTTGCTTGCACTTCAAGCAGGTCGGGCAAAAATCGCGCCATTTTCTCCAAGAGATCCTCGCCTTGAAAATGCTGCCTCGGGGTGCCTTGGCCACGATATGGCACGAGTGAATTGAATCCCTCGACGAATTCAC
>DASVXH010000064.1:0-17898 GCA_036392795.1 Saccharimonadales bacterium (SeqCode) | reverse complement strand
CTCCTTTTCCGGGGATAAATTAATTATTTAAAATCAAAATTATTGTGTAGTGCATTATGTCTTTCTCTGATAAACAATTCAATGAGTTCGAAATTCCTGACCCGGAGGTAGCGCTGGGTATGCAGTTATTCGCGCACGCCGAGAGGTTAGCGCATGACGATATTAGTACTGTTATTCGAGGCAGTCTTGCGGCACTCGTTGGTTCTCGCTTTTATTATGCCGCCGAAGAAAAAGAGATAGTGCTGGGTGTTGCCGCCGGCTTAGAAAATGCTCATCCAATCTTAAGGGTAACCGCTGGCCGAGAGTACGAAGATGAGCCGGGGCCTATGAGGCGAAGACGCCCTACTGGCAATCTCGTTTTCGCGTACGGCATTGATCTCTACAGTCCTGACGGCCCGTATAGAGATCGCATGGGATGGGACCAGGCGGCAGGCGATTTAATGGCACTAGACGGGGAAAAATTCAGCAGGGCCGTTGGTCGGGTGATTGTTGACGCGACCGGCAAAAAACAATTCACCGAAGCCGAAATAGGGCCAAATCCTCGTGTATATGTATCTGATTCGGATGGCCAAGAGACGGTACATCCCAACCCGTTATCATTGTTCCCGCATTTTACGCCGGCACAGAAGGCTGAACTGCGAGCGATGGCACTCGATACTACGGATGCTTTTTTGGATGCCTATGGCAATGATCCTGATGTCTTGCAGGATAAAACACTCGGATTACGCTGGGAAGCGCGATCGTCCGGTTCCTGGCAACGCTGGAAGGATGGATTTAGATAGCGTCCAGCATTTCGGTATTCCATTCAGATTGATAGACATATTATTCGGGCTTATTAATCTTTGGAAGTGGCGTCTTTGTATCGATAGTTAAGCTATCCGGGAAGCCATAAACGCTTCGAATGGTTGTGGGAGCGAAGTCGCTAATATCTCCGGCCGTGGTTGTAATTTCGCTGTACAGTGGCAGGTTGGTTTGTTGGTCAATAATATAGTACCCCTTTAATTCGGGGACGGGACTGGTCTGATGAAAACGATCTTCAAAATGATCGCGAAGTTTATCTAGGTCGCCAATATTTGCAGCAACTTTGTTGCTAGTGCCGTCGCGAAGCGCATAAAAGAAAAGATTAGCGCGGTGCTTGCTGCCGGTTTTAGCTTCGCTTATTTCAAAGGCTATCCTGCGCCCCTTGGTACCGTTGTAGGTAACGCTGCCTTGATCGGTGTACACTACGCCGCCGCGGCCTCTCAACCCCTTAACCATGGTCTTGGCCTGTTCTGTACTGATGCCTACGGGCAGGACTCCATCGCTAATACTGCCTTGAAAACGGGGCGTGGTGTATTTGCAGTATCCTATAGCAAGATCTTCGTCTCTGGGGGTCCACTCCTCGCTCAGTGACGCCTCGGCTTCGGCTAGATTATCCGGAAAACTTGTTTTAGCTTTGTATTCCTGGCCCTTTACGCAGCGCCCAGCGCTAGTTGTAGTGCTGTCCGAAACAAAAACTAAACTGTAATCTTTGGTGGTACTGTCAAATTCCGCCATTGACCGGGCATATACTGCCGGGAAGTCGGCAGTTTTAGATCGTTGCAATTCGTAGGTATAACGGATTCTAGTCTTTTGGCCAGCAGTCTCGACCATCTTGTAAAATTGCTCTTGGGCCGGCGATGACCCGGTTTTTTTGTTGGTGAGGCCCAGTAGACCCAAGATGGGGCCTATCAAAAAAACAACTGCCACAATAGCCAGTACTATAAACCAAGCTTGCTTATAAAACGGTTTTTTGACGGGTGACGATGCTGGGTTGGGTGGCTGGGCGACGACTGGCGAGGGTGCTAAAGGTGGAGATTGATTACTTGCATCCATAATTAATGTCCTTTACGCTACTACTGCTAATTCTGTACATCATAACTTAGAATGTGCATCCTGTCTGTAGAAATAATATTGCGGTATTGTAAATATTATGCTAATGTTAATATAAATAATTCCAAAATAAACATGGCCACAATACACCAAGAAAAACCGCCAATCGATCTACAAGTCGGACAGGATACACAGCATCTGGGTCTGTATCCGGGGCATGACGTGATGCAGCTGCATGAAGTGCCAAAGTTTAGAGCGTTTCCTCGTATCGAAGGGTCGCTGGATTTACCCGGTCAAGGATCCGTGGAATTACCAGCAAAGTCTGAGGCGCGAACGGCCTTGGGAGGTGTCCGAGAATGGTTTGTGCGAAAGGCTGGCCTTAAGCCTCCAGAATCTATCATGCCTCAAAAGGGTACAACCTTAGCCGAACGTCATCCCGACTGGCCACAAATTAAGGTCTCCTTTCTGTTTAGTCCGCACGGTTCAGCCGTTGACATGAAAGATTTGCCGGCATTTACTGCGGACGCCGACATTTATTTGTACGAAAATTTTGACGGAGAAAGATATAGGAAAGGTGCATCGCAGACGACAAAAAGCCTTCAGGAATGGAGCACCGGAGACCCTGATTCTACCGAGCAGGCAATAGAAGACATAAAAGTTAACGATAGGCCGGTCAGGGGTTCCAAGTATGAGCCGCAGCTAAGGGCAGTTTATGGGCGCAACATTGCCGTAGGCAGTATAGATTTATCAAAGCAGGAGAATGATCAAATTGGCATCAGTAAGCACATAGCTGAAGCATATCCGATCAAGGAGGGCTTTGATGAGACCGTTGATCTCTTGGCCAACAGATTGCGCAAGCAAGGTCAAATGCAAAATGAGCGTGAAGCTATCATGGTTGGCCGCTTTGAAAACGAAATTGCGCGAATACTCAAGCAATTCCCCGAACTGCATCAAAAATCTGAACTAAAAGTTGCTTTCTCGATGGGTGCCTATCATACTCTACTTCGCCACGGCCTTGAAGAAATCGGGGTAAACACCGACCGACAATTCTCGCGCCAGTCGCAGCCAAATACATATGTCTACGATTACTACAATCAACTTACCAGGTCCTACGCCTATGGCCGTGAGCCCAGTCGTAACGAAAAAGAAAGGGCATATGCCGAGTTAATGCTATCATTTACATTAAACGGCGGCCTTGACCTTAAGTTCCAACATCACGATGCGCTGAGTGAATACAAAAGAAAGATAGTATCTCAGTTAACGCACGAAGAAATTGTTGAACTTCACGATGTTGGAAAGATAAAATTTGACAGCAAAGCCCTTGTTCCTAAATTTGATGCGATATTGCAGCGCAAGGGAATGGCGCCATTGGTGCGCTCTGAACGGGAAATGATTGATCTGTTAATGGCGGATCGGGCGAGGGCTGAAGCGTCTCGAGCTAAGGTACTGGCAGACGCAAAGACGTAGGCCCTAGAACCCTACTAACTTAGCCAATTTCTCGCGGTACGCTCGCTGGTTAAACCGGCCAGGGTAGTCCACGAGTTCGGTATTTAGTACGGTAAAACCGTTTTGCCGTAAGGGCTCTGCGGCGATGACGAACGGATTCGATTTGATGAGTACAATCTTTGTGTCCTCTGTTGCTAGTTCGCGGACGCGTTCGATCAAGCGGGGAAGACCGGCCTGGATGCGTTCTTGGCGCTGCTTTTTGCTAACCTCATGCTCCTGAGAGTTTTCCAATGCCTCGATCATATAATAGCCATCTTGTTCAAATCGCCGCAGCCATTTTTCTTTGTCGGGTTGAATTTGGGCTTCGGTTAAGTCGGCTGCCTCTGGGTAGAGGGCTTTTATAGTATTGGTAAACAGCCGATCGTCGCGACGAGGGCGGTCGCTGCGGTAAAAATGACGGCTGCTGGGAGTGTCGGCCGAAACCGGAGGTGGAGACTCGGCGATGAGTAGCACCTTGATATGTTTTGGTTGATACTTTTTGCGTACGGTTTCGTAATCCATGGCCTTATAGTACGCTATTTGAGCCAAAATATTTTACTTTGCCATAGGTTCCATTTGAGTTTCCGTGACTTCAATCACAAACTTGGCGGTACAGTGAGTGGTATGATTCTGCTATGTCGATGAGATTAATAGTAACTGGCGGAACGATAGACAAGCAATATAATGAATTGACTGGTCAGCTGGGTTTTGACGAAGGCTTTGCCCATGAGATGCTAGACCAAGCGCGTTTTACCAGTCCCATTAATATAGAGTGGGTTCTGATGAAGGACAGCCTGGATATGACCGAGGAAGATCGCGAAGAAATCGCGCAGGCGTGTGATCGCAGCCCTGATGACAAGATTGTTATCACTCATGGTACCGATACCATGATCAATACTGCAAAGGTCCTTACTAAAAAAGCGGCGCTGAACAAAAAGACTATAGTGCTGGTTGGTGCTATGGTGCCGTTTAGTTTTGGCGTAAAATCCGATGCCAGTTTCAACCTGGGAGCGGCTATTGCCTTTGTTCAGATCTTACCCCCGGGGGTGTATATCGCAATGAATGGACGTTATTTCACGAGCGATAATGTGATTAAAGATCGTACATTGGGGGTGTTTAGCGAGATTCCCAAGACCAAAAAGAAGTCCAACAAGTAGCCGTATCCTTGGTGCGACAGGTGCTACACTGTATTGTATGACCGCTTTGCAGAAACTGGTGCTTTGGATAAGTATTCTCGCTTCTTTTGTAGCCTTTTTGGACGGATCGGTGGTTAATGTAGCCCTGCCGTCGATGGTGGATGACTTGGGCGGAGGTTTGTCTGCTCAGCAGTGGATTGTGGATGCTTATTTAATCAGTTTGGGCGCGCTTATGCTACTAGCGGGATCATTGTCTGATATCTTTGGCCGCAAGCGAATTCTGCTATTTGGACTCTTAGGCTTTGGGGCTGCCTCTTTGTTGTGCGCGGCTGCACCGAATGTGGTCCTACTGATTCTTGCCCGGGGCTTGCAGGGAGCGGCTGGCGCGCTATTGGTCCCCAGTTCACTTGCGCTCATTATGTCGACTTTTTCGCCTAGCCAGAGTGGCAAAGCGGTGGGGATTTGGACGGCGTGGACGGGAACGGCCATCATTGCGGGTCCGGTGCTTGGCGGACTGTTAGTGGATCTCTATTCCTGGCGGCTCATTTTTGCGATCAATATTATACCAATTGCCCTCACTACTGTGCTATTGAGTAAAATGAAGGCACCGGCGGATACCGACCACGGTAGGGTCGATGTGATTGGTGCCATACTTTGCACAATTGGCCTTGGTGCGCCGGTGTACGCTCTGATCGAGCAGCCACATCATAGTTGGAGCAGCCCTGCTATACTAGGGCCTCTGATTCTGGGTGTTTTTGTGCTCGGTTTGTTTTTGCGGCACGAAAAACGCACCGCCCAGCCTATGTTGCCGCTTGGACTATTCCGAGCGCGTAATTTTAGCGTAGGTAACATTGCGACGTTGACAATTTACGGCGGACTGGCCGTCGCGAGTTTTTTGATTACTGTATTTGTACAACAAGTGGGTGGTTATTCGGCTACGACGGCTGGCCTGACCCTTGTACCGGTGACGATAATAATGTTTTTGCTCTCCACGCGTTTCGGATCGCTAGCAGATAAACTCGGGCCGCGATTTTTTATGAGTGTTGGCCCAATGGTGTCAGGGGTTGGCTTTTTATTAATGCTCGGAGTTGACCATGCGATCGACTATTGGACGCAACTTTTTCCCGGAGTAATGTTGTTTGGGGTAGGGCTTGCTATGACCGTTGCGCCGCTTACCAGTACCGTTCTAGGCTGTATCGAGAGCAGTCATGCTGGCATTGCTTCGGCTGTCAATAACGCCACCTCGCGAATCGCCGGACTCATTGCGGTAGCTTTTATTGGTGTGGTTACCGGAACTCATCTTGATGTTGCTGGATTTAGAAAGGGGATTATCCTCACAGCCTCTTTATTATTTATAGGTGGGATAATATCTGCAATCGGGATTCAAAACATTCCTCCACCCATACGAGGACCATCCCTTCCTAAGCATTAGAATTATCACACTCTTCGCAAAGAAGAAGGGCGTATAATACTGATTATGAATACAAAATCATCCAAATCGAAGACAAACAAATCTCCCATAGTAATCTGGGTTGCGACTATACTTGTTGCCCTGATTGCCATTCTCCTAATTGTGATCGCTGTACGGGCCCCGTCTAAAAGTAATGATCCATCGCCGACAGAAGCCACCGTACGAATGACCGGAGAATTGGTGTGCTTGCCCCATAAAAACATGGATGGTCCACACACCCTTGAATGCGCCACTGGCTTTAAATCGGAAGACAATAAATACTATGGCATCAAAGATGACAATCAAAAGGTGGGCAGTACGCCCTACAATAAGCCGGTTGTTGTTGACGGAAAGCTAATCAAAGAGAGTAGTGATGTTTATCAAATGGAGGGTTCAATCATAGTAGAATCAATCGTTCCCAAAGAAGCCTCCACGCTCTAACCGGGAGGTTAACACCTTAGAATCTGAATAAAATATTTGTTCAATTTGTACACGCGGACATGAAGAGATTTATCTTAGTCCGCGTGTGCTTTTATATCAGTGGTCATCTGGTATAATACAATTTGTTTCGCCACCTTAGCTCAGTTGGCTAGAGCACCGCTTTCGTAAAGCGGGGGTCTGGGGTTCGAATCCCCAAGGTGGCTCCATTTTCAAAGAATGATATGCGGGTATCGTATAGTGGCTAATATGCAACCTTCCCAAGGTTGAGAGGAGAGTTCGATTCTCTCTACCCGCACCATGCCGCTATTGTCCTTCTGTCTTCCGAGGCATACAATGTAAACAAATTCATATGCATATACCAAAAAAATACTTACACGATAAACTCGCTTTACTTCTGGCGAGTTCAAACATCTTTTTGGCGTTCCTTTGCGTCGTTTCGGTTATTTTGCGTGGGAGCATTGGCCAGGGAATCGGGGGTTATATTGTTCAGTACCGTGCCAATCTGGGTTTGAGTGCTTTTCAGAAGGGCAGCGTTGTTCATATCCTGAGCTTTATACTTTTTGTCCTTATTATTGCCGGGATCAATCTTTTGCTTAGCCTTAAAACCTATGAGTTGCGGCGAGCGCTCTCGCTTGCCATCCTGGGACTTGGCTTTTTGGTACTGCTGTTGGCTGTGATTGTAAGTAATGCACTTCTAGTTCTTTATTAGTATGACAGACATAGAAATTCCATATGCAAAAGATCGCAAGGGACATTACCGTTTCTTTGAAATACTGCCTGGCGTCCTTAGCTGGACTATGCTGTTCTTTCCATTAATCCTGAGCTTTATCGACATTCGGGCGGCGGCAATCTTTATCTTGCTTTACTTGCTGGTTAACTTTACTCGGGCTGTGGCGGCGGCAATTCGTGCGTTGCATGGCTTTAGCGTTATGCGTAAGTATCAAAAGATGAACTGGCCGCAATTAGTGGCCGAACTGCAGGCAGGCGAAGTTGCCGATGCGGCAGCTGTCCGCCCCAAATGGCACTACGATAATCTTTTGCGTTTAAGTGTACAGCCAATGCAGGTCAAACCGGACGAAGTCCTGCATGCTGTTATTATCGCGACCTATAACGAAGCTCGTGAAGTTTTGGAGCCCACTATCCAGTCGGTCTTGGCATCCAAATACGACATGGAAAAGGTGATTTTTATTTTGGCCTATGAAGAGCGCGGTGGTGAGCGCGTTGCAGTGCAATCCAAAGAATTGGTTGCCGCCTACAAGGATCGTTTCTTTTATGCTGAGGCAATCAAACATCCAAAGAATATTCCCGGAGAACTCATAGGTAAGGGCGGCAATGTAACTCATGCTGGCCGGCAGCTGCAAAAATGGCTCGAAAAAGAGAAGATTGACCCGCTGCGCGTGGTGGTAACGACTTTGGATTCCGACAATCGACCCGATCCTAATTATTTGGCGACATTAACTTATGCGTATAGTTCGTGTCCTGATCCCGTTCGCGCATCTTTTCAGCCAGTTTCGGTTTATAACAATAATATTTGGGATGCACCCGCACCCATGCGTGTGCTCGCCACGGGTAACTCGTTCTTTCATATTGTGCAGTCGATGCGTCCGCATACGCTCCGCAATTTTTCTTCGCATGCACAGGGTATGGCCTCGCTTATTCAGACCGATTTTTGGAGTGTCCGTACTATCGTGGAGGACGGTCATCAATACTGGCGGGCCTTCTTCCGCTTTGATGGTAACTATCGGGTATATCCGCTTTACATTCCTATTTACCAGGATGCAGTGCTCAGTGACACGCTGAAACGTACACTTAAGGCACAATTTATGCAGTTGCGCCGCTGGACCTATGGCGTGTCCGATATTGCCTATATCGTGGATAAGGGCTTCTTTCACAAAAACAAGATTCCACGTTTTAGTTTATGGACTCGTGTATGGCGTTCACTCGAAGGTCATGTGACGTGGGCTGCTGGGCCGATCCTGGTGCTGACGGGTGGTTTTATCCCTTCGCTCGTTCACCCCAAAAGTCTGGCCGCCAATGAATTGCCCCTCATAGTAAGTCGTGTTCAGACCTTTGCGCTAGTCTTCGGACTGGCTACCATTTTTATTTGTCTAAAAACTTTACCCGCAAGACCTGAGCGTTATAAGCGGCATCGTACTCTCTTCATGGTTCTACAATGGGCTTATCTTCCGATAACCACTATTGTCTATAACTCTTTCGCGGCTTTTTATTCGCAGACACGACTGATGTTTGGCCGTTATATGGACAAATTTGACGTTACCGATAAAGCCGTTGTTACTCACGCAGGCGAAAAGAGAAAATAATCCTTCCGTATTTCTGGGTTTGGTTTTAGGTTTTAACTTGACTGCTTATGATAGGCTTGGTAGACGGCCGCTGCCGAGGTGTCAAGACGTTTCAGAACGTCGTGCGCGCAGGTGATTATGCTGTTACGATCCACGGTAGCATGCATAACATGTTGGGCTGTTAAGTTGGCTATAACTGTTTGGAGCAGGGCTGAAGCTACTTGTACGCTATCTGTCCGGTGTTTGCATGCTTCGTAAAGGCTAATCAAAAGAAGGTCACGGTTAAATGGTGATAATGAACCATCCTGCCGCCGTACGGTCAGGCTTGTGCTCAGATCTAGAGCCTCATGACTTGTGGCTACCATGCTGCAGTTTATGCACTGACGTCGGCGCCAAACTTGATTAATCCTCTTTTGGCGCCGGGAATTAATGACTTTCGTCGCAGAACCGCAATAGATACATACCATGTCTACATATTGTCATAACGCTATTTAAAATGCTAGTGGAAAACTAGCCTAGGGTATGTGGAATACCTGCTTTTAGGATTCAAAAAAACCGTCTCAGTTGTAAAACGGAGACGGAATAACGTTGAAATGGTCCTACTTACTAGAGGTGACCACGCGCAAACGGCGAATTCGATTTGGTTTAGAAGAGAACGTAAGCTCTTCATAAAAAAGCTTGAAATCATCAAGCGTGCTGGATTTTTTGATACTCACCAAAAACTCTCTTAACCGAAATATGTTATCAAAGACTACCCCTGGAGTCAAGTGTTCACAAGGGGTGAGTTTATTGTTAACAGGGGCAGAGGGTTGATATTTCAGGCATTTTACGCTATATTTATGAAGTTACTTTCGAGGTATTAGGGCTCTTAGCTCAGTTGGCTAGAGCGCATCCTTGACGTGGATGAGGTCAGAGGTTCGAGTCCTCTAGGGCCCACCAACCGATTTAGTAACTGCCAGGGTTGCCTGGCATTTTTTATATCACAGGAAAGATATCTCACATTTGAGACTTATCATAGATGATATAAATATTGATTTGTAAGCCGGAAGAGAAATCAAGTTTTCCCCAGCCGCTATTACAAAAATGACAACACATTAGTACTAGCCGGATCGTACCATCATTGCTATAGTAGTACGAGTAAGGCGAAGTTTTGCGATGTGTTACAATGAATATGAACTGGGAGGTTCATATCACATCGAGCGGCGAAGCAACCTCACCAATTGCTGAGCTCCGTGGGCAACCAAACGTGCGTTAACGTGATGGTATAAGTGCCTGAGCTTTCAGCGGAAAGCGAGGGAAGTCCGGTGGAACCACCCCGGAACTGCCAGCAATATTTTGCGACGTAGGTTCCAGGGTCCGAGACGCGGTAGAAAGATTGAATACAATGCGAGAGTATTCAATCTGAACCGCGTCTTTTCGTATATAAAGGAAGGAGCTTTTATGGCCAACAATCACAACCAATCAGACAATCTCCATGCCATGCGACACAGTCTGGCGCACATTTTAGCTACCGCATTGACTCGTCTATATCCTGGAATCAAACTGGGGGTAGGGCCGGTTGTCGAAAAAGGTTTTTATTATGATGTCGATATTGCCGGCCAGCAACTTTCCGAGGATGACTTTGGTCGTATTCAGGCCGAAATGCAGAAAATTATTGATGAAAATCAATCGTTCGAACGATTTACTATGTCAATTGACAAAGCAATTGCCTGGGCTGGGCAAAATAATCAACCCTATAAAGAAGAGTTGTTGAATGACCTAAGGCGTGCTGGTACAACCGTAGCCAAGGAACTTAATAAGGACGAAATGGGTACTTTTGCCGTAGGTGATGGCAAAGTCGAGGAGGTGTCATTTTATCGAAACGGTGATTTTACTGATCTCTGTCGTGGTCCCCATGTGGAATCAACCGGCAAAGTAGGTGCCTTCCGGTTAATCCGAGTATCAGGCGCGTACTGGCGAGGCAAGGAAGGCAATCCACAAATGCAGCGGGTGTATGGGGTAGGTTTCGCAACCGACAAAGAACTACGCCAATATTTGGCCATGCTAGAGGAAGCCAAAAAACGCGACCACCGCAAGCTTGGCCAAGAACTCGATTTATTTGTTTTTTCAGATCTTGTGGGATCCGGTCTGCCACTGTTTACACCGCGCGGCACAGTTCTTCGGGAGGAAGTTATGCGTTACTCAAACGAGTTACGCCAACGTTTCGGCTTCCAAAAAGTATCAATTCCGCACATTACCAAACAGGAATTGTACGAAAAGTCTGGCCACTGGGCAAAGTTTGGTGGTGAGCTTTTTTTGGTTAAGAGTCAGGAAACTAGTGATCGGTTCGTTATAAAGCCCATGAGTTGTCCCCACCATACCCAAATCTTTGCATCGCAGGCTCGCAGCTATCGGGATTTACCAATACGATACCTCGAGACAACGGCAGTTTACCGCGATGAAAAAACCGGTGAGCTAGGGGGATTGAGTCGTGTACGCTCAATCACCCAGGATGACAGCCATGCATTTTGTCGTCAAGATCAAATCGAAGGTGAAATCAACAATTTGCTGGCTGCGGCAACTCAACTATATCAGAGTGTGGGTATGCAGTTACGCGTCCGACTATCTTATCGTGACAGCAGTGATGCTTACCTTGGATCGCCTGAACTCTGGGTGTCAGCCCAGCAACAGTTAAAAGCGGCAGTAGAGGCAAACAACTTGGATTATTTTGAAGAAGAGGGCGAAGCTGCCTTCTATGGTCCAAAAATTGACTTCATGGCAACGGATGCTTTGGGTCGCGAACATCAAGTGGCGACGGTGCAGCTCGACTTTGTAATGCCTCAGCGATTCGAGCTCTCCTATACAAATGAGCAGGGGAGCGCGCAGTCGCCAATTATGGTGCACTGTGCATTACTAGGTTCCATCGAGCGATTCCTGAGTGTCTATATAGAACATACAGCCGGCAAGTTTCCGGTGTGGGTTGCGCCGGAGCAAATTCGGCTGATTACTGTGAATCAAGAGGAAAAAACCATTTCATTTGCCCA
Source organism: Saccharimonadales bacterium (SeqCode) (assembly GCA_036392795.1). Taxonomy (GTDB): domain Bacteria; phylum Patescibacteriota; class Saccharimonadia; order Saccharimonadales; family UBA4665; genus JARIHD01. The sequence continues at coordinate 6,212 of DASVXH010000064.1, read as the reverse complement.
AGTGATTGCCGAAAAGGCCTTCGATCTAGGGTTGCGTGTCCACGTCGATAATAATAACGAATCCGTGGGCAAAAAAATTCGCAATGCCGAACTGATGAAGGTTCCTTATTCGATCGTAATCGGTGAAAAAGAAATCGAAACTGGCGAAGTGGTGCCTCGCGTGCGCAAAGACATTGAAGTCAATCCAAATCACGAAGCACGTACGGTTGAAGAGTTCCTAAAAACCGTTGCTAACGAGGCAAAAAGTAGGGTAAACAAGACGTCTTTGTAGGGGGCGGTATGGCGCGAGTTGATGCTGATTTTGCACAGAGAGTATATGACCTGGTTGCCCAAATACCAAAGGGCAGTGTGATGACCTATGGCCAGATTGCCGCTTTGTGCGGTGCTGCTTGGGCTGCATGGGAGGTGGGACAGATCGCCCATACTGGGCCAACGGATCTGCCCTGGCAAAGAGTGGTTAACAAACAAGGCGGTTTGGCGGCTGGCTGGCCGGATGGTGGACGTGATGTGCATCGGGCTCGACTGGAAGCCGATGGCATTGAAGTATCAGATGACTACACGGTTAATGTGAAACAATTACTATGGGACCCCAATCAAACCAAGCTCCTCTAGTCACTATCGTTGGCGAAACTGCATCGGGCAAGTCGGCTCTAGCTCTAGAGTTGGCTCAGCAATTTGGTGGCGAAATAATTGCGGCTGATTCACGTACCATTTACCGTGGGCTTGATATTGGTACGGCCAAACCCACTGTTCATGAGCGCAAGTTGGTCTCACACCATCTGTTAGATGTCGTGGACGCAGATGAGAGGTTTTCGGCCGCCCAATTTAAACATGCCGCCGAGGTCGCGATCGCCAGTGCGCATAGTCGTGGGAAGCTCCCATTTCTGGTGGGGGGCAGTGGTTTGTACGTCGATGCCGTGCTATTCAATTTTTCTTTTCAGAATAAAGCCGAGCCCAATATAAGAGAGAGGCTGCAGAAGCTATCAATTGATCAATTGCAGGCGGAATTGATAGAGAAGGGCATCCCATTGCCTGCCAATAAACGTAATCCGCGCCACCTTATCCGCGCCATCGAAACCAGGGGTCAAACTGGAGCGCGTCAAGGATTGCGGCCGCATACATTGGTGCTGGGAATCTCAATTAACCGTGATGAACTGCGTGCCAGGGTTGCCGCGCGCGTGGATCAAATGTTACATCAGGGTTTTGAAGATGAACTAAAAGAAATTTCTGATAAATATGGCTGGGATGTGCCTGCACTGCAAGCCCCCGGTTACAAGGCTTTTCGTAAATATCTGGAGGGTGAAATGAATTTAGCGGAAGCGACGCAGATACTTGTTCATGATCATTTGCAGCTCGCCAAGCGTCAACGTACGTGGTTCAGGCGCAATAAAAGTATTCACTGGATCAGTAAAAAGGAAGAAGCTGTAGATTTAGTTACAACATTCTTGAGCAAATGATGTATAGTCTAAGGACAAAGTTTGTTACAATAGGCTCATGATTGAGCAACTGTTTGGATCAAAAACGAGGGTTAAGCTGTTACAGTTATTCTACAGTAATCCCAACAGATCATTCTATGTGCGCGAAATAACCCGGAAAATTGACGAACAGATTAACTCCGTCCGTCGTGAGCTGGCTAATCTGCTAAACGTAGGTATTATCGTGTCTGATAACACTAATAATCGTCTCTACTACGAGGTAAACCAGTCCTATGAATATTACGAGCCGCTTCTTACTATCTTTGGCGGTGTTTCTGACGGTGGCGTAAAAACCAAAGCCAAGAAGCCGGTTAATAGTCCCTCCGAAGCTGACAAACTTAAGGCACTTGGTAATGTTCAGCTTTTGCTCTATACGGGTCAGTTTACGCGCGACGAGTCAAGTGGTATAGATATGTTGATTGTTGGCGATGTTAATCAAAATGCCCTTCAAAAATACGTGACAGAACTAGAAAAACAAGAAAGCAAGGATATCCGTTACGCTGTAATGAATCCAACCGAGTTTAATTATCGTCGCCAGATTAAGGATCGATTTATTACCACCGTGCTGGACTCCAAAAAACAGGTACTGATAGATAATACCGACGCCTAGACATAGCTATTCAAGAGAGAATTAAGGAGAATTTATGGATATACAATTTCATGGTGCGAACTGCATTACGCTGAGTACGAAACAAGCGCGCATTACCATTGACGACAACTTAAGAGAGCTGGGTCTTAAGACGGCAGTGAAGGCAGGTGATATCAATCTTTACACCGGTGCTCATGATGTTCCCCCACACGAACCTAAGATAATTATTGATCAACCGGGCGAATATGAGGTTTCCGGTGTTTCCATTTACGGTATTGCTGCGCGGTCGCATATGGACGAAGAAGGCAAGCGTAATGCGACAATGTACAAGCTTGTTAATGAGGATCTTCGAATTCTGGTGACCGGTCACATTTACCCGGAACTCACCGAGGCGCAGCTCGAATCAATCGGTATGATAGACGTCATGATCGTCCCAACTGGTGGGAATGGGTACACGCTAGATCCAGTCGGAGCGCTTAAGCTTATTAAGAAGGTTGAGCCCAAGCTGGTTATTCCAACACACTACGATGATAAAGATCTGACATTCCCTGTACCTCAGCAGCCTCTTGAAGAGGCCACGAAAGTGTTTGCCATGGAGGTCAGAGAACCGGTTGCTAAACTTAAAATAAAATCGGGTGATCTGAGTGAGGTCTTGACACTCGCTCCGCTTGAACGAGTGTAATACTGTTCTTGTATTAAAGTTGCGTCAAGCAGCTTTTATTAAAATACCGCCGAAAAGGGCGGTATTTTAATTTTTCGATCTGATCGCAAGACTCTAGGCCGCAAGAGCTACGTCTTTTTTGGCAGTCTTAGCCTGATATGCTTCCGTCAAAAGGCCTTTTTTCTTTAGGGTACGAATGGCCTGAGTGCTCAAACGAACCTTAACTTTTTTGCCGTCTACAAGAATGGTCTTCTTTTGGAGATTGGGCTCCCAAACCTTCTTGGTGTGGCGCTGAGAAAAGCTGACGTTGTTGCCGAACTGCTTGCCTTTACCGGTTAAATCACACTTACGCATTTAATAAATCCTTCTATTCAATGATCTATTTTATCTGTTTTTACCCTGTAAGTCAATAAACATTCCAGAGGGAGTAGGGTATACTATAGTCATGTTCTCAGATTTATCAGGTGGCGACATCATTATCATACTTATTTCCTTAGTTGTCTCGGTAGGGGTTCATGAAGCAACACATGCTTTGGTGGCGCACAAACTAGGCGACCATACGGCCTTTGAAGATGGAAGAGTGTCGCTTAACCCCTTAAAACATATAGATTTATTTACTACTATTTTGCTTCCACTCGTAATGTTACTGTTCGGCCTGCCTCCGATTTTTATTGCCCGACCCGTTCCGTTTGACCCTCATCAAATTCGTCATGGCGAATACGGGGCCGCAATCATGGCCGTGGCCGGACCATTTTCGAATCTTGGACTAGCTGTACTGGCTGCAGTTCTTGTTCGTTTTGGTGCCGGAGTGGATTTGACGCATGCCTTATTCCTCTTCATGACGGTTAATGTCGCCCTTTTCGTCTTCAACATGCTGCCCATCCCGCCGCTTGATGGCTCAAGGTTACTCTACGCCTTTGCCCCGGAGCCCTTACAAAAAATTATGTATCAACTAGAATCGATGGGTTTTATCGTTTTGATTTTGGTGCTACTGGTGCTGTCACCTGTGTTGAGTCCCGTCCTATCTTTGGCCAATCGAGCAATCCTGCAATTCTTGCTGTAGATTGGCAGTAGAAGCCTATTAAACAGTAGTATCCTTCATCAAAAGAGCGTTATAATAGAGATAGCTCGGTGGCCGAGCGAATGATTATCTGAATACAATTCGCAATGGGATTCCAATATTTGTGGTGACCGTGGTTACTGCGTGAGGAGGCCCACCTGGGTGTTACCAGGTATCATTAGCGGTCGCCGGGCTTTTTTGTGTCTGTTGTAATTCCAATTCTATCTGTTAAAATAGAAACATCTTGATCGGGGTGTGGCGCAGTTGGCTAGCGCGTACGGCTGGGGGCCGTGAGGTCGCAGGTTCAAGTCCTGTCACCCCGACCAGTAACGACTTTGTCTAATTCCACCATCAATCGTATGGTGGAATTAGTTTTATGGTGGGGGTGGGGACCAAGCCTATCTATATACATATGGTATGCTCCTATGCTCTGCTTTGTGGGGTGTCGTAGGAGCTTAATCGTATCTTGGTAAGTGTTGCTGAACCGGTGAGTTAGTTTTTGCTTATCGGCACAAGTCAGTTGAACGGCCAGTAACGACTAAAGAACCAACGCACAACCAGGTTCGCTTATATCGTAGCTTGGCTTTGGTTTTAACGGATCTGGTATACTCTTAGCAGATATGAAAACACTCAAACTTGACCACGAACTGGCAAATCTTATAAGAGCGGGAAAGAAAACATCTACTTGGCGTATTTTTGACGACAAAGATTTGCGTGTTAACGACGACGTGGAACTTGTTGATAAAGTTGATGCATCTGATCCTACATCTTGGAATGTTTTTTCTACAGCGCGAATAGATCGTGTAATTGAAAAAAGAATAGGAGATATTGTTGAGTCCGACTTCGAAGGCGAAAAATATGTATCCCTTAATGAAATGCTGCAGACCTATCGTAACTATTACGGGCCCAATGTAACGCTCAAAACACCTATAAAAATGATTCATTTTTCATTGACTAAAAAGGCCGAGGTAGGGGATAGTAGTGTATCTAATACAGTGCCTAAACTGTTAGAGGCAAAAATGTATGCGGACGGTGGTTCACGAGGTAATCCAGGACCCTCTGCTAGCGGCTTTGTTATTCTAAACTTAGATGATCAAGTTGTTGTAAAAGAAGGCATTTATTTAGGTGTGACGACCAATAATCAAGCTGAGTATCAGGCGCTCAAGCTGGGTTTGGAAGAAGCGCGACGCATGGGGATTCAAGAGATATCAGTTTACATGGATAGTCTGCTGGTTATTAATCAGATGAAGGGTATTTTCAAGGTCAAGAATAGGGATCTTTGGCCAATCCACGAAGCCATTAAACAGATCGCAACAGGATTTAAGCATATAACCTACACACATGTTCCTAGAGAGTTGAACAAGCTTGCTGACGGTGCCGTTAATGAGGCACTTGATCAAGCGGCCGCCCGCCAATAGTATATTTTTGGCATAAGTGTTATAATAAGGCGTGCCTGATTATCGGCTGATCGCTTTAGTGTTGTTTTATTGTCCTTCTGGGATCGTAAATCAACACTAAAGAGGAAAGTCCGGGCAGCGTAGGGAAAGACAGTTGCTAACGGCAACCAGGGGTAACCCTAGGGAAAGTGCCACAGAAACAAAACCGCCTCTATAAGGGGTAAGGGTGAAAAGAGCGAGGTAAGAGCTCGCAGTTCCTGGTGGTGACACTGGGAAATGGTAAACCCTGTCTGCTGCAAGGAGGTGAACTCACTCGGATACGTCCGTGGCGTCCCGCCAGAGTTCGCCGCTTTACCGCTTGATCCTAGATGGCAACATCAGGACTAGATAGATGATCGGCTAAAACAGAACCCGGCTTACGGATAATCTGGCACTCTACGTTGTACAAAAAACCACCCGATGTAAGGGTGGTTTTTAAAAAAAGAAAAATTCCTAAAGGAGACGTTTATTTCTTTGTAGCAGTAGTTACAACGGCTTCGAATGCCTTAGGTTCATTGACAGCAAGCTCACTCAGTACCTTGCGGTCTAGGCTAATGCTGGCACCTTTAAGAGCAGCCATAAGCTTGCTGTAAGTTGTGCCGTTTAGACGGGCAGCGGCATTAATGCGGGCATTCCAAAGCTCACGAAAAGTGCGCTTGCGGTTGCGACGGTCACGGTAGGCAAACTGTAGTGCCTTGGTAACGGCCTGCTTGCCGCGTTTGATGCTTGAACGGTTAGACTTGGTCATACCCTTTGTGGCACGGCGAATCTTCTGATGTTTGTGGTGGCTGGCTACACCTCGTTTGACGCGCATGATTAGGCTCCAATACTCTGTTTAATGGATTTTGTTTGTGCCCCGGTTAGGGTTTCGAGGCCGGCAAGTTTACGCTTGCGCGCACCGGACTTCTTCTGGAGGAAGTGGTTACGGTGCGAGTGGCTGATGCGGACTTTACCATTTTTGGTAATACGTACGCGATCCTTGGTGCCACTA
>DASVXH010000063.1:0-7022 GCA_036392795.1 Saccharimonadales bacterium (SeqCode) | reverse complement strand
CCCTAAAAGCCAGCCTACAAGAAGAGCAATAAGCGGAGGCAAAAATGGGCTTAGCCAAATACTTCCGTAAACGCAATTTTGGCAAAACGCCCGAGCCAAAAGGCAAAGAAGGGCGGGCAAGCGGCAAAAAACTGCGCTTTGTCGTGCAAGAACATCACGCGTCAGCACTGCACTATGACTTTCGGCTAGAGTTAGACGGCGTATTAAAAAGCTGGGCCGTTCCCAAAGGCCCGTCGCTCAACACCCATGATCGTCATTTGGCTATGCAGGTCGAAGACCACCCGTACGAATACCGAACATTCGAAGGCGAGATTCCGGAGGGTAATTACGGCGCCGGAACGGTCATCATCTGGGACGCGGGCACTTACGAACCCCGTGCCCAAACTGATGACGCCGAAAAAACCCTGCGCGCCGAATTAAAAAAAGGCCACCTGACATTCGTTATGCACGGCCAAAAATTACACGGCGAATTTGCACTCGTTCGCATGCAAAGCGATGACGCCGATGAACGAGCCTGGTTATTAATCAAAAAAGACGATGAATACGCCTCAGAAAAAATCGACATTACCGCCCAGGATCAATCAATTAAAAGCGGCAAGCGCGTCGACGACCTAGGGAACCACATGACCCACCCAAATCTGGAAGACTACCCCCAGGTTCAAAAACCATGGCATGTCCGCCCCATGCTCTGTACTCTCATTGACGAACCATTCGACAAACAAGGCTGGCTGTTTGAAATGAAATGGGATGGCTACCGTGCCATCGCCGCCAAACATGGCAGCGGCGTCGATCTATATTCCCGCACCGGCAATTCATTTTTGGACAATTACCCACCCGTCGCCGAAGCAGTTCGCGCACTCAAACACGACGTCATATTGGACGGTGAAATAGCCGTAACCGACAGCGAGGGACGACCACATTTTGAACTGCTACAAAACTGGCGGCGCGACCACGGTGGCGTCCTGCACTATTACGTCTTTGACATACTGTGGTACAACGGTCGGGATGTGCGCACTATGCCTTTGATCGAACGAAAAAAATTACTTAAATCAGCCATACACGGCAGTGATCTTATTCGCTATAGCGATCACGTTGAAGATAAAGGACTCGCTCTCTTTAAAAAGATGCAGGAACAAGGTCTGGAGGGTGTGGTAGCCAAAAAAGCCGACAGTGAGTACCGCGAAAACAACCGCGGCGACAACTGGCTAAAGGCCAAAACACACCTGCGCCAGGAAGTCGTCATAGGCGGTTTTACAGAACCGCGAGGCACGCGGCAGTTCCTGGGTTCTTTAATTGTCGGCGTATATGACAAGGGCGAATTCAAATACGTAGGTCATTCCGGCGGAGGGATTCCAGATAAATTACGAAGGGATTTGCGCGAACGCCTACTAAGGTTAGAGCGCAAAACCTCGCCCTTTATCACCGAACCAAAACCAAATGCGCCCGTGCACTGGGTTCGCCCCGAACTGGTTTGCGAAATGAGTTTTGCCGAATGGACCAGCGAGGGCTACATGCGCCAGCCGCAATTCGAAGGCCTGCGTTCAGATAAAAAACCGGTCAACGTCCGGCGCGAAACAGCCAAATCTTCCAGCAAACCCCGCGGCGCGCGCACCAAAAAAGGTACCGAAACCACCCGAAATAAGGAGGAAAAGATGGCTACAAACAAGGACGACGAGTTAACACTTACCCACTTGGATAAAGTGTTCTTCCCTGATCACGGCTACACCAAGGGCGACCTGATCGAATACTACAAATCGGTCGCCGACTATATATTGCCATACCTAAAAGATCGGGCGCACTCGATGCTACGTCAGCCCGATGGCATCAAAGGTTTTAAATTCTTCCAGAAAAATAACGAACATTTGCCGGAATGGGTGCCCAGCGCCGACATTTATTCCGATTCAAACGAAGGCAACCTGCATTGGATTGTCGGCGGTCAGCTGGACACGCTGCTATACATGGTTCAGCTGGGTACTATCGAAATGAACCCTTGGAATTCGCGCATCCAGAAGCTGGACTATCCAGACTGGGCGATTATCGACCTTGATCCGGAAGGTATTGGATTTGAAGAGGTTATTACCATTGCCCGCGAAGTAAAAAAACTCTGCGACGAATGGGATATCCCTTGTTACCCAAAAACATCAGGCAAAACCGGGATCCACATCTTCATTCCACTTGGGGCAAAATATACACACGAACAGGCCAAAAACTTTGCGCATTTAATTGTGCTAGAAATAAATAAGCGCCAGCCAAAAATTACCAGCGTTGAACGCTTGCCCGAAAAACGCAAACACAAAATCTACCTGGACTTTCTGCAAAACCGCGAAGGTCAAACCCTGGCAGCACCGTATTCGGTCCGGCCCACAAAAGACGCCAGCGTATCTATGCCCCTCCATTGGGACGAAGTAAAGTCAGGCCTAAAACCCAGCGACTTTACGATCAAAAACGCACTAAAACGCCTGGAAAGAACGGGTGACCTATGGAAGCCGGTCCTAGGCAAAGGCATCGACCTGCCCAAAGTGCTCAAAACTATCGAACGTAAAGCGGCCGAAAATCCAGATCCACAGACCAATCCACAGAAATAGAACCCTAAATTTTACACTACCTGGACGTGAATAAAATTACTTCGGCTTTGCCGTCAGGTTCCGTATAATTTCTTCATGCGTACTGCAATTGCGTGGTTCCGAAATGACCTTCGCGTCCACGACCTTCCCATGTTAGCCGCCGCCGTTCATGCCAGTGATCGGATAGTGCCTGTTTTTATATTGGATAATGGACTTGTAGAAGGTGCAGGCACCTCTCCTAACCGAACTCGCTTTTTACTCGAATCACTTCATGATCTACGCGCCGCACTTAGGCGGCGGGGCGGAGATTTGTTTATTAGGTCCGGCAACCCCGAAAAAGAGCTCGGCGCGTTGGCCAAAAAAACTGGCGCCAGCGAGGTGCATTTCACGGCCGACTACACGCCCTTCGCACGCCGCCGCGACCAAAAAGTCGTTGCCGCATTACACAAACAAGGTATTCAAACTGTAATAAGTCCGGGGAGGCTGGCCATCGATGACATGAGCGTCATTAGTACATCTGGCGGCCAACCCATAAAAGTCTTTACGCCATTTTTTAAACAATGGCAGCATGTTCCTCGCCGTAGACCGGCCAAGTCGCCGCGGTCCATCACCGTACCGGACAGCCTGTCGCCCGGCGACATACCCACACTTGAAAAGTTAATCAGATCTGATGAAACCCTAACGGTTTCTCCAAAAGCAGCCAAAGGAGGGGAACATGCTGGGCGCACTCGCCTAAAACGCTTTCTGGAATCCGGTCTGACCGACTATCACAAGGACAACAATGACTTGGGTGCCGACGCCACTTCGCGGCTGAGTTCATATCTGCATTTTGGCTGTCTGTCCGTACGCGAAATTGAAAAAGTCTTGCCCGCCGGGGATGGTCCGGCGGCTTTTCATAGACAGCTGGCCTGGCGAGACTTTTACCACTATATCATCTGGTATTTTCCCGGCAATCTTCATCAAGAATTTCAGGAACGTTACCGACACCTGTCATGGCATAACGACACCCAACTCCTACAAGCCTGGAAGGACGGAAAAACCGGCTACCCTATTGTTGACGCCGCCATGCGTCAGCTGCAAACAGAAGGTTGGATGCACAACCGAGCCCGCCTCATTGTCGGCTCATTTTTGACAAAAGATTTGGGGCTAGACTGGCGTCATGGTGAAGCGCATTTCTTGCAGTGGCTGTGCGACGGAGACATTGCAAATAATAACGGCAATTGGCAATGGATCGCTAGCGTAGGTGTCGATCCCGCGCCCGTCTTCAGGCGTTTGTACAACCCCTCCTCTCAGGCCAAAACCTACGACCCCGATGGCGTATATATTCGTCGTTATGTGCCGGAACTGGCAGAGGTGTGCGATAAGTACCTAGCCGAACCGTGGCGCATGTCGGCTGAAGAACAGGGAAAAAGCGGCTGTGTCATCGGCCAGGATTATCCCCGGCCGGTCATAGACCACGCCGTGGCGCGCAAGGTGGCACTAGAGCGCTACCACCGGTCAACCTAATAGCCGTCCACAGTTCTAGTTCTAGTCCGGAGTACCCAGTCTATACCCATACCCACGCACCGTGGTTATCAGCGGCTGACCCTTAAATGGCTTGTCAATTTTGCCACGCAGATAACCTACATATACCTCGACGGTGTTGGGGAGTACTTCGGCGTCAAAGTTCCAAACGTGTTTGATGATAGTGTCCTTGGTTAATAGACGCTCTGCGTTTCGCATTAAATATTCCAACAATGCAAACTCGCGCCGCGAGAGGTTAATCAGCTTGCCTTCGCGTCTTACTTCGTAAGCAGCCGTATCCAAAGACAGATCGTGATAGTTCAGCTGATTGTCGGTGGCGTCTTCAGGTCGCCGAAGCAAGGCTCGAACTCTCGTCATTAATTCTTCAAAGGCAAAGGGCTTGGCCAGATAATCATCCGCTCCGGCGTTCAGGCCTTCGGCTCGATCGCGAATATCATCTTTTACGGTTAACAATAGAATGGGGGTGTGGATCTTTTTGTCGCGGATCGCCCGGCACACATCGACACCACCCATCGTTCCGGGCAGCGTGCGATCCAAAATTATTAAATCGTACGGCTGGCTCAGCGCGGCATCTAGGCCATCGTCCGTATCATACGCAACGTCCGCGGCAAATTCCTGCATCTCCAGGCCTTGTCGAAGTGTCGTTGCTACTTTGTGATCATCCTCAATCAATAAAATCTTGCTCATATCAATTCAATATAGCCCCAAAACTGAGAGATTGCTGTGCAAAACCCGACAGTCCAATTGACCAGCTTCTCAGGCGCTTATCAGGAATAAAGTGGTATGGTAAGTGTATGTCCAAAGTGATAAAATTTTTGATTTTTTGCGGTGCAATTGTCGCGGTAGTGCTGTTTATGACATTTCGGAATCATTCTTCGGTAGATCAAAACCAAATGACATATTCCGTTGACGATAAGGCGTTGAGTACTTCGATAGAAAAAATCATGAAGGACAATCCTCGGATCAATATGAGCGTGTCCATTTTCGACCTGCAAACCCATCGGCGCTACCACTACGGTGAAACCGCCAGCTTTGACGTGGCCAGTGTGGGTAAACTGGTGACAGCCACGACGCTCCTTATTCGTATTGAAGCCAACCAGCTGAGTCTGAACGACAAGTTAGATGGGGTGCCCATAAGCGAATTACTGCGCCGCATGATCGTCGAAAGTGATAACGATGCCTGGCTCAAACTCAACACCAGAGTACTCACCCATGACGAGTTAAATTACACCGCCTACCAACTCGGCCTGACATCTTACCAATCCAGCAGCAACACCGTCACCAGCGATGACATCGCCTTGCTGCTGGCTAAGATAGCTCAGCAAAAACTATTCGACAGTGAACACACCGACCTATTATTATCCCTAATGCGACAGGCCGATATGCGTAATTTTATTGTTAAAGCCACGCCCGAAGGCGCCGAAATCTATCACAAAGGCGGCTACCTGGCCGACCGCGTTCACGACGCCAGCATCATTCATAAAGGTGATCGATCCTATGTACTGGTTATTTTTTCCAAGGCCCGCAGCGGCAGCTACGACTATCAAAAGGGTTCTCAAATTTTTGCAGCAATCACTGACGCCACGGCAGATGCCTTCTTTACAGAATAATTTTCATTCCTTACCCCGGCAGCACCGATCTTTATCCAGACATTCAGCATCATGGCCAGCTGGCCAAAAGGCACATAACCCTTTATACTAAAATCGAATTGCTATGACAGCCCAACCTACTTCTTCACTGCTTAATTTGCTCGTGCAGCAGCTCCAAGCGGCGGCCGCACATGACGATGATGTTCGGACTCACAATGCGTCGGGCGAGATTATTCAGGTGCCTGGCACCGGCAAGCGCATTTCTACAGCCTACGAACAGCTGCGTAACGCAGCTGAATACACCGAAGAGCATCTGCTATTACAGCGCGCTATAAAACGTTTTTACAAGCGCAGTTTTTCGTTTACCGCCCGGGCCATGCACGGCATTGGCGAAGAATTGATAGTCGAGCTTACCCAGGCTGGCTACCTGCGTGACGGTCTGTTTAGCAAGCACACGGCACACAACATCTCTAATTTATCGCAAACCTATGCTCAGACATTTTCCCGCTTGCGCGATGCCGGCGTCAGCGGTAAGGACGCTTCGGAATGGATTTTCCAGCTATTATCGGTGGAAATCGAAGGCATATTAAACCCCCACACCCACCATAATGCTTTGTCATATGCAGCCTACCAGCATTTCCTGGAGATCTTTCCAAAGGAAACACTAATCACCTCCGTAAAGGACGAGGTATCGTATGAGCTTTCGCTCTATATAGCCGTACATCAGGCGCTACTCAAGTCCGATATTTCCATTGTACGACTTGACCTGATGCGCATGTATCAGCAATCTACAGAGGATATCGCCGCCTTTATTGAATTCAATCGTAGTGTGGACACGCTCTACACATCTCAGCTAACCGGACGATTGCGCCGTGCCGTCAACAAATACGGCGCACCGCTGCGTATCCTCAAGAGCATGACCGAAGGCCATCCGCGCCTGCCAGAGCTACTCGCCGACCGCGATGCCTTTTTAGATGCCTACGATCAGCAGATTTCCACCGAATACAAATTGGTCAAAAACCGTCTGACCAAGGGCATTGTCAAAAGCATTATTTTTATCTTTATCACAAAGGTAATCATCGGCGTCGGTATTGAGGTACCGTATGATATTTTAGTTATCGGCGAGATTGCCTTGATCCCATTAATTATAAACTTACTATTTCCACCCCTATATATGGCCAGTTTGCGTCTGGGATTAAAAATACCCACACAAGCTAACGCCTTTGCACTGCGCGATTATATTGATAAAATTCTGTATACTCACGAATCTCTGGCAATCCCTCCGCTGCGCGACGCCGGTCGCAGTGTGCCGTTTATCTATAAACTGCTATATGGGGTACTGTTC
>DASVXH010000062.1:0-1760 GCA_036392795.1 Saccharimonadales bacterium (SeqCode) | reverse complement strand
CGTGTAAAGGGACAAGAGAAAGTCGGCAATCATGGAGGCAACTGTGGATATACTAGTAATCTCTGCACTTATCCCGGATTACTGGCCCCTTCTGGCTGGACTGACTATGGCAGCGGCACTGGCGCTGATTTAGTGTTCGATGGCCAAGAACAAAAAAAATGGCTAACCCCGCGCCGCCGGCCGTGGTCCGCCGAGAAACACCACTAAAGATGGGCAATGAAAGGGATTCACTATGGAATTTAGCCGTTGGCCAATATTCAAATTGACGGCCCTTGTTGGGATTGTAGGCATTGCTTCACTGGCCTTGATTCATTTTATCCCCACGCCGCCGTCAAAGGTCGTCATGGCGGCAGGCTTTAAAGGCGCCTCCTTTGAATACTATGGACGTCAATATCAAGAAATATTAGCGCGTTCTCATGTTCAACTCGAGCTGCGCGAGACGGCTGGAGCTATTGAAAATCTCACACTTCTGCAAGATCCGAAGGCCGATGTGCAGATCGCCTTTGTTATTGGGGGCCTTTCCGACGCAAAACATGCACCTGGAGTGCTGTCATTGGGGCCCGTCAATGACCAACCTTTTTGGATTTTTTATTCATCGAATCAACAATTCGATCAGCTCTCGCAGCTCAAGGGCAAACGGATCGCCATTGGGCCGATAGGAAGCGCTACACGGTACATGGCCGAACAAGTTCTCGGCAAAGGCGGCGTAAATTCTCAAAATGCCACGTTCTTGCCTTTCGCCGGATCAACTGCAGACGAGGCGCTGAAGAATGGCCAGGTCGATGCCGTGTGGATCATCGGCGTGCCAGAGTCGACCGCTGTCCAGTCGTTTCTGCGAAATCGCAACGTGCGGCCAATGAGTTTTCCGATGGCAGAGGCTTTTACGCGCATTTTCCCTGATCTTGCTCGGATGACCTTACCTCAGGGCACGATCGATATTGATCGGGTTATTCCCTCCAACGATGTGCAGCTTATTGGCACCAAGGCCAAGATTTTGATCCGCAGCGATCTTCACCCTGAAATTGTTCAGCTTCTTTTGCAGGCCATGAAAGAGGTTCATGGCGAGGCAGACCTTTTTCATCGCAGCGGTGAGTACCCCAATGCGTCCGATTCAGAGTACACAGTTGCCCCGACTGCGATCGATTTCTACAAAAACGGTCCTTCATTTATGCAAAGGCATTTGCCGTTGTGGTTATCCATCCATGCGCAAAGAGCAATCGCGATACTGGTCACCGGGATAGCGATTGGTCTTCCGTTGCTCCATTTTGTGCCTCAGGGCTACAATTGGATGATCCGCCGTCGCCTCCTCCACTGGTATGCCCAACTCAAGGCATTGGAAGCGTCGATCGACTCATGCACGGCCTATAAGGTTTTGATCCACAAACTAGCCGAGATCGAGCGCATCGAGGACGCCGTCAGCGAAATCCATTTTCCATTAAGGTTCTCAGACCAAGTGTATAACCTGCGCAGTCACATCGACATTGTCCGGCGAAAGCTTGCATCTCGGGTACCGTCATATGGACATGTGGCGGCTGAATAAAATGAAATATCTGGTTTAGGGCACGAACACATTCCGGCACCTTCGATCGATGTCCGCTATTCCCCCAAAAGCGGACATTGCTGAATGCGAATGCGATCTCCGCTTTGTGCCAAAAGCAGACTCATGCACTGCAACAAACAGTCCCCCTATTTGATGATTGCAATCGTACCATCGTTTGGCGAATGATCCTCCCACACCATGACCGAGGGAGAGACTCCAT
>DASVXH010000061.1:0-27723 GCA_036392795.1 Saccharimonadales bacterium (SeqCode) | reverse complement strand
GACGACCATATACCGAGGAATTCGATCGCATAGCACGTCAAGCTACAAACCTAGGAAATGGAGAGATTATGCAACTCTATCCACCCCCAGTGCACATAATCCACCCCTAGGAATCAACACGAGGCAACTCTAGGGAGTAAGAAAATAAAAAGAGCGATATCTTTTTGGGACTCCTGCTCCTGTTATTGAGTGAATTTTATTATGGTGACCTCACGGAGAATCGAACTCCGATTGCCAGGATGAAAACCTGGTGTCCTAACCGTTAGACGATGAGGCCGAACAAATTGCGGCCTATACAAAGGTATGAGGCCTGGTCCGACAGGAACTGATCTATTTTAACATATCATGGAGAAAATGGAAATCCTTACCCTTCGTTGTTAGAAAGGTGCAGCATCGGTCAAAACGACTTCTTTCCGATAATTATTACCGAGCAGGTATTGTAGGCTTATAGGGGAAAAGATTCGCTTACCATCTTCGGTGGCAGCCTCTTCCGCCATCAGATCGCGGGCCGCGTTAAAGTGCCCTTGCTGAATGAGGGCATATGCTGGCCGGCGGACTTTATTATGGGCATACCTTTGAATCCTATCCCCTAAACCGGCCGAATTTATATTTAATGCGGTCGTGAAGGCTTGACGATAACTACTATACTGGTCACCCCACAGCTTGCGCATTTCTCCCCTTAGAATAGGAGCAAGCTTGTCTCGATAGCCCAAAAAGTAAGCGATACCCAGACTATTCTGCGACCCCGCCATTTTAGCAGCCCAGAATCGTGAAATAGCCTCAGATTCATCTTTCGTACGGGGGAGTTCATCCTCGGGACAAAGCATCAGGCTACTTATATTTTTGACCGCTCCCGAGGCGGATTGTCGCAAGTACTGCAGTCCCGCTAGTGCAACCAGATTATCCGGCCAGCCTTCAGATTTCATGGCATTAAAAGTACCTTCACCCAAAAGCACCGTTTTGCCCCTACTAAAACCGCCCTTCATCCTGTTATACCCCAAAATGTCACTCCACATTCGAGGATTAATAACCTCTAAGCCAAAGACTTTACTGATTCGAGCACCCATGAAGCCGCCCGGGCCCTTGCCCTTGAGTATCGCGCCCCTATATTCCGTCTTTCCCGCTTCATAAGCCTGGACCGTACCCTGACCATGCCATTGCTCGGTCAATGTTTCAAGATGCAACGCAGACCTACCCAACGCTCCGTCGCGACAATCCATGCGCCGTGCAGCCAGTTCTAAACTTGCGGCAGCGAATGCGTGCGGACTAGCAAACATGCGATTATTTTTTAGACCCTTTATTTGGTCATCGATAGGCTGATTGCGCCAGCCTTCGGGAAGTCCTGTGCCGGTCGAATCGGCCGGTAGAGGAAAAGGGTGCGGAAAGTTATTAACCTGCTCAATCATCAGGCTATTCTATCATCTATTTAAATGTGCGCAAAAACTCCTGGCCCTGTTCGCGCGCGGCCATGGCATCGTGCATTGAATTTTCTATATAACTCTGTAGCATGCCGATTTTATGCGACCGCTTGAACAGGCCTGTCTTTGCCATCGCCTCACGGGACCGGGCAATATGCATCAGGGCCAGATCGCAGATTTCGGGCAACGCCTCTTGCCAAAATGCCAGCTCTGCGCGCGGCAGCAGTTCGACAAACCGAAACTCACCTCTCTTCCCACCCAATGCCCTAAGGATGGCCGCAGTCACAGGCGTAATATGTCCGCGCTGTAAGTCCTTGCGCCAGTCACGAAGATCATCATCTAGTTGACGAGCAATAAGGTAATCACAAAAAGCGCCGCTTACCTGCGCCTCCGCCGCCTTATCGCGGTCGCCATCAATTTGCGTCATCAATACCATAGGTCCCAATGCGTGGAAATACGCCCGATCCGCAATATACGTCAGGTCGGTCATATCCGGAATCTCATCTATGCGTAGACAGCCGTCCGACACCTTTTGACGAAGATTATTAATCTCCCAAGCGTTTGCCGCATCAACCCTGTCAAAGGCGTACGCGATCAGCCGGTTATACTCCCCTGGATCGGGTAACGCCCGCCAATACAGACGCTGTGCCAACCGAACGCTCACGTTTGCTCCGGGCAAAAGCACCGGATCGCCTTCGTCGTCGAAAAAATCATCATAGATAGTGTAAGCAATCCACGCAAAAACATTGGCCACACCAAGCCACCGACAAAAATCTGCAGTGGCAACCCGCGGCGGCCGTACCAAACTTTGCGCAAAAAAAGTTGGCAGTAGGCGCACCTCTAAACGTGCGTCACCCTTGTCTACATAGTCGATAAGCCCCCGAAGTCGCACGGCTACCTCCGCCGGAACGTCTTCCAGCAGAGGATAACTCACCTGGATTACCCGTTTGGCGGCTTGCTGCATGCGTTGACGGGCAGGCCGCGTAGACAACAGCCGCATGGAATCAAGCATCAACAACGTCACCGCCAAAGGAGACAGTACTATCCCAGGCCCCGTCAGTTCTGGCCACGAACCATCGGGACGCTGCAACTCTACTAAACGTTGGACCGCGAGGTCAAGGTCTTTTTGATTTAACGGCCCGCCTGATTCATCTCCTTGTGATAAGACAACTCCAAGCGCCGCCCGAAACGGTGATATCGCCCGCGTCAACAAGGTCGTATCACACCAATTACCCACATACATATCTACTTCTGGCAATGGTTTAGCCGCCCAGCTCATAAAAACCGCGACGCTGGCGTTCGCCACATACCCCGGTTGTCCCAATTCCGATATGTATGGCCCACCAGCCGCCACCTCGCACGCCACCAAGCGTCCTACCGCTCGACCCAACATCGCACCGTCAACCACATAAGGGCGAACTTCATGCAAAACGTTTAACACCAAAAACACCTCGGCAAGTGGCGCACCCTCAAACCAGCCAGGAGTAACGATATTACGCAGTTCACCGGTAGCGCGCACAACAATGTCCGAACAATCTCGCCGTGAATGAAGACACCCTACTAAAAGTGCCTTTTCTATAACTGTCATTTTTCGGACAGGAATAGTCCGAATAAAGGCCAATCCGCGGCGCGCCGCCTCCTCTTGCCCGCCAGTCATCACTTTTTTGGCAGCAGAATATTAAACTCAGTTACTTTCAGGTCCGGATGCAGCACCAACGAGCCCTTGAAGTGTGACTGAACCATTTGCTTTGCCAGATAGAGCCCAATCCCCATACCGGATTTTTTGGTACTATGCGCCGGCCGAAATAGATCCCTCCGCTGCGTACCCGAAATTCCCTTACCCCAATCAACTATCCGAATAATGTACGAATCGGCATTTTGTTCCAAACGAATCCGTACCAAGCGTTCAGCAGCCGGTCGGCGAGAACCTTGGTATGCCTCGATGGCATTGCCCACCAAAATCGTTATAACCTGGGTTAATCGGAACGGATCGCCCCTGTAAGGAGCCGCTTCCACACCCCGTGGCGGCAGCCAGTCCACGATTACGCCGTGCTGGGTAGCACTGTAATGCATCAACTCACTTAATTCGGTAATTTTGGTAATAATGTCAAAGTCACGATCAGCCACCCTACCTTGGACGCGAGCGCGAACATCTTCTACCATGGCATCCAAATGCTCCACGATATGTTGCGTCCGGTTAATAGCTGCGGCGTGTTTGCGGCTGTTTAATCCACCAATTTCCAGCGTCAATACAGTCAAATAATTAGCCAAATCGTGCAAGAGCGCAGTGCTTAGATGCCCCACTTCGGCAAACTGATACATCTGCTGCATTTCTTCTATCTGCAGTTCGCGAAGTTCGCGGGTGCGCTCTTTAACTCGCACCTCCAGCATGCCTTTTTCTTTTATAAGCTCGGCTTCGGCATGGCGAGCGCGCTCCAACGACCGTTCAACTTCCCGACCAAATAGCCACGATACTAGCGCCAACACCAAAAACTCAATTGCGTAGCCAACGATATCGCCCACTTGTGCATTATATTTCTGCCACGACGGGCCGTAGGTCATCCAGCCAAAATTATCGCTCATATCTATAAATATCAGACCGGCCGAGGCGATAAAAGCCGTCCACAGCGAATAACGCGCTTCGAGCAAAATTCCCGAAAAGACAATTACGATACCCAGCAGCAATATACCAAAAGGAATATTAACACCCCAGACCCACACACAGCCAAGAGCCAAAAGAAGATAAAATAATACCAATAAATACGCCGACGGCAAATAACGGCCGGTGCGCGAGAGCCAGTACAGGCCACCCAAATAGGCAAGGGCCCCCACGCAAACCGCAATTCGTCCAACAACATAGGTATGTCCCGCGACAAAATAACCGGCAACTAGCATCAAGAGCAAGCAAGCCATTAGACCGCCTGTTCCAAGGAGCAGAATATTACAGACCACCTCTTTGTTTCGAAGTCGTGGTTCGCTTTGTTTGGGTGCAATAAGCGACTGGTACAGCCTACTGCCGAACGAAACCTTGGCCGGTTTTGTCATGCGATAACCTTTTTATGCTGGTAATGTTACTTGAGCCCTTTTGTCCACCACGGAATGCCAGCCTCAAATTCGCTGCAAATTTTGGAACGAATCTTTTTGGCGTCACGCACAGCCGGATTGGTAAGAACAGCGAAAACTGTCTCGCTCATATCGCCTACCCCCTCTAACGTTTAATTACTCGGCATCATCGACCATGTATCCAATGCCGTAGGTCGTTTTAATCAGTGGAATGGCATAGGGACGGTCTATTTTGTCCCGAAGGTGCTTTATATGAACGTCAACGGTATTGTTCCAGCCCTCTTTGCCCGACTCCCAAACATGATCGAAAATCATTGCCCGGGTCACCGTTCTGCCGCGGTTGCGCACTAGGTACTCAAGAATATCGAATTCTTTGCGCCGGAGGGCTATAGAATTACCCGAACGGTAGACGTGGCGGCGGCCGACATCAATCACCATATCTCGAACTTTAATGGTCTCTTCTCCGACCTTATGGGCTCCGCGACGAATGAGGGCAGTTATGCGAGCCCTGAGTTCATCGGCATGAAACGGTTTGGTAACGTAATCATCGGCGCCTGCGTCGAGCAGTTTGACCCTGCTCATTATATCGTGAACACCGGTCAGAACCAAAATCGGAGTGTCCAGACGCGCCGCGCGCAGTTCGTGGCAGACGTCATAGCCATTCATATCGGGCAGGCCAAGATCCAATAGGATTACGCTATATTCGATAGCGCGCGCTTGTTCTATACCTTCTTCACCAGTGGAAGCGACATCAACCACAAAGCTAACCTTCAGCTGGCGTTTGATGCTTTCGGCAAGTAATTGGTTGTCCTCGATAATCAGTATCTTCATGGCTAATCGGTCGTCTCACTATAATCATACAGACCTAATATTAAAAATTAATTAACTTGTACAAAAATCCAGAGGCGATTTCTGCTGATCTTAAATAATAGCCTCACTTTATTAAATATAGCAGTATAAGACTACTTACATAAATACCGAAGAAAAATAAAAATCCCTTCTCGGTGCAGGAGAAGGGATTTTTAAGAGTTGCTGTAGAGCGGTCAGTCAAATGCTCGTTACTTGCTATCTTAGCACACTTTACTGTACTGCGCTACCGGTTATCCACAGCCCAGAATAACCCAGGCTGCAAAGATAGGATCGGTTTTAGCGACGACGACGGCTCGTTACAACACGGTGGGCGGCTGCACCGGCAACAGTAGTGCCAGCGAACAAACCAAGCACGCTGCCCATACCAGTCTTAGGCAATTCGGCGGGAACTTCTTTACACTGGTCTGAGTCTTTGGGAAGCTTCTCTTTGCCAGGAACTGGGCACCAGGCACATTCAGGAGCGTTCGGAGGGAACATTTCTTTACCGGGAACTTCACAGACCGGAGCCTTAGTAGAAGTTACGGTAGCTTCACAGGTCTTGCTGGCCACTTCGTCTTCGAGGTCAAAGTTTACTTTGGCAACAACCTTGTGAGACTTGCCGTCTTCGGCAAAGGTGTAGTCCTTGTAGATGTTACCCTGAGCGTCTTTGGTTACGACACCCTTAATGGTGGCGCTATTGTCGAGGGTAAAGTCTACATCTTTTAGGGTAGCATTTTCCTGGCGAGTCTTTACGGTAAAGCGGAATTGCGTCTTCTTGTCATTCAAGGCGGTAGCAACTAGCATCTCACAAGCGTATACGGGAATCTTTACGGTAATCTGCTTAACACAGTTGTCACCCTTGATAACCTTGATCTTGCCGTTAGGCAATTTAACGTGAATTTCTACTTTTGCAGTACCGCTCTTGGCAAAGGTGTGCTCAACAGCGTCAGTACCGTTAGCTTTCTCAACGGTAGTACCGTCGCTGAAGGTATATACAACTTTCTGAATCTGAGCATTACCTTCGATAGCAACGTCAGTTGTAAAACGGTAAGTGTTCTTTTTGCCTTCTACGGCAGCCATATTCAACTGCTTACATTCGGCCTTGGTAACAACTCTGTCACCATCACCAGCATTACCACAGGCGTTCAGAACGGCGACTTCAGCAGTACCGTTTTCGTCAAACAATACCATTACATCATGGTCTTTACCTTGGAGTACTTGGGTATGCTTACTCTTGTAGAATTTAGTTCCACCAATTTGGTAATCCTGAGAATACCAAAACTTGGTGCGACCAATACTCCACATGTTTTCCATGACCTTTTGACCATTTACCCAAACGGTACCGTCAGCTTTGGCTACCCCCTGTACGGCTTCGTTGGCAAAACGATCATATTTGTCAGTCGTTAAGCCAAAGTGAGCGTAAGTAGTTTGCAGGTCACCTGGGTCGTTTTGGCGAACATCGGCAATCAGCTCCTGAGGAGTCTGGGCACCACAACCACCATTGTTAGGTTTGTAATCGACAGAGTTGACCGAGCAGTCACGAGAACTTGCTGCAGACGTACTCTGGCGGGTTGCGTGACCGAGACTAATAGCACCGGCAAGCGCAAGGACGAATACACCAGCGACCAAAAAATTCTTTTTGGTCATAGCTGTACGCACACGTCGGAATACGTTTAATTTATGCATTTTTGCCACCTCCTTAGGTTCAAGCATAATATTAGCACATATACCCCTTTTTGTCAACACCTCTTATGCTATCCTCAGTGGGTATTAAGGGTTATGTTACCTGATGTTCGTTGAAAAAACATTAATATTCGTCACATTTTGACAAAATGACAACAAAAAAGGCTATAATTCCCCTACTAGGACTACATATGCGAATCGACAGATGGAATATTCATAGCCTGTCTCCGGAAGAAAAGATCTGCACCATGCAAGAAATACCTGATATTCTTGCGAATCTTAAATGCTTTTTGCCCACACTAGTGCCTGGGGTATTTGATGGGCCGTTTCCGCACCCCGGCCACTTGTATTTTATAGAAGAAGCCGCACGGAGGAGTCGGGTGATTGTCGTGGGAGTAGAACCTGATGAAGCGGTAACCTTAAATAAGGGACCAAACAGACCCCTTTTCTCCGCTGAGGCGCGCATGCAGATGCTTTCCCACATAGGATTGGTAAATCTGGTCTTTACTTTTGAGGATACGCCGCATTATTCCGATCCAAACGCTTTTGATGCCTACGTAAATCGCTATAAACAGCTTGGGATTATGTCAATTGCAGTTCTTGATAGCGACCCGAACTGGGAAGCAAAAATTGAGCAGGCGCTGGCAGCGGATATCATGGTGTCGCGCATCGGCGGACACCTTCCCTATTCGACCACCCAATCCCTGCGCCAACTGGGATACGAAGAATAGTCTAAAAACTTAATCTATTCAGCGTCGGGCGGCAAAGGTTGTAATTTATCTTTGCCGAAGCTAAAGCCAAAGGTACTACCCTGACCTTCTTTGCTCTTAAAGATTATGGCACCGCCTTGGGCTACAACAACTTTCTTGGCCATAAACAGTCCCAAACCCGTGCCGTCCGGTCGTGCCCGTCGGGCATTGTGCGCCCGGAAGAATTTGGTAAACAGATGATGTTGCTCGTGTTTTGGAACGCCGATACCGTCGTCTGTCACCGTAAACTCGACAGCGCTAGGCTTGTCGTTTAAGGCTACCGTAATATGCCCGCCGCTCGGCGTGTAATATATAGCGTTGTCAATAAAATTCATAATTACCTGGCGAATTTTGGTTTCATCCAGCATTAATGTCGGAAAGCGTTCGGGTTTATTATATGAAAGTTCCAGGCCGCGGCCCTTTGCCGTCTCCTGCAGCTGTTCTATTTCGTCTTTTATTACCTTGGCAAGATTACTAGGAACCGGCTCGATCACAAATTTACCTGTGCGCAGACGCGACACATTTAATAGGTCGGAAATAAGGTACACCATGCGCTGGGCACTCACAAATGATTGGTTTAGCAGCTTGCGTTGCAGCGGCGTTACCTTGCCCGCGTCGCCCTCCAGCACCATACTAACATAGCCTTTAACAGAGGTCAGCGGTGTACGCAGCTGATGCGAGGCCATACTAATAAAGTCGTCCTTGGTCTGATCCAGCTGCCTTAATTTGTCATTAGTGTGGCGGAGTTTACGTGTTGCGTCATCTATACGCTGACGCAAGGTAATGTTGAACTCTTGAATTTCCTCGAATCGAAGCGCGTTTTGAATAGCGATAGTAAGCTCGTTAGCAACCGTGTCAAGGACGCGAATGTCTTGTGAAGTATATGCGTTGCCACTCTTCTTTGGCCCAAGGATAATGTAACCCAATTCCTGCCTGGGGCCCACTAAGTGTGCCAAAATGGCCGTGCTGTTTTTGACCATCAGCGCCTTTAGATCATTATCTG
The DNA here is from genome assembly GCA_036392795.1 of Saccharimonadales bacterium (SeqCode). Lineage (GTDB taxonomy): Bacteria > Patescibacteriota > Saccharimonadia > Saccharimonadales > UBA4665 > JARIHD01. The sequence goes on along the minus strand of DASVXH010000061.1, from coordinate 18,958 downwards.
GCAACAAGTAATCTGCAACGATAATTTTGGTCCTATTATTTGCCAATAGCTTGCTTGCCCGCCGCACATCTTTGGAGTCAAAATTCACTTCTTGGGTACCAATAATACGCGGCATCTTGGACCCTTCCTGCCCCAAAGCAACTAAACAGTATTCAGCTTTCATTGTTTGAGAAATCAGGTCAGTGGCCGTACCCAGCAATCTATTTAAATCTATCGTTTCTACCAAACTTTGGTTGAAGGCATTAAAGAACTCCTGGGGATCATAAGCATCCTGATAAAACCATTTTCGCGTAATCCGATCGAAGAATCGTTTAAGCGGCTGAAACAGAAAGGCGACCACCAGTGTTATCAGCGCCAAAATAGTGACATTTTTTGTACTCAGCGATGTACCCAACAGAGAACTAGACAGTACCACAACGGGGATAACGTATACGACACCAGCCACAAAGAGCGTCAACAGGTAGGCGGCCGACCGAACTGCATATGAACGAATATCAAACAGCCGGTGTTTTACAATCGCCAGAGTCACGGCAACAGCGAAAGATAGTGTGGAAAGCGGTCCTAGCCAGATCAATGAAGCATTGCCCATAATCGGCAAGGACAGATTAGTAAACAGCGCCGGAATACTTGCAACGAGCGCACCGTAAAAGGTGTAAGCCACCTGTATCCTCGTTATACCCCTGTTTTGCCGCATCCGTCGCAGGAAGGCAATATAGGTCAAAATAAAGAAAAATGAGAAAAAGCTGGCATATATAAAGAAGCCCGGCATAGCAGGTACCGGTACATTAAGCCGATCAGAAATAATAATGTCCTTTATAAAGAAATCAAAGTTAAATAGAAACCCAAGTGTAAACGTTGCTATAGCCGTGCCCGCAATAACGGGCGGCCAAAATCCTATTGATCTATTTTCGGGAAAACTGATTGCAAAAAACCAAATAGAAACAGGAATAAACAGGGGAGCGATATAGAACAACTGAGCTCCCACCTGAAGCAATGTTTGGTCGCGGGCTAATAGCAACATCATATCCCCGATCGCCCATGCTCCGATTCCAAGCATAGTTATAGCAAAATACCAACCGTAGGCCTTGTGCGAGGTTCTGGTAAATACAATCAACCCAAACCCTAGCATCACCACAATGGTCGTCAACAGAACGGCCAGCGCCGGGAGCGTGCTTAGATTTAATAGCGAAGCAAGATTATCCACTACCAAAATAATAGCACGAGCGGAATCGTCTAACTATGGCGCGCAGCAACGGACAAGCCAAACGCCTGCGGTTCGGAAGGAAGGATACCGAATTTAGTAAAGAGCGCACTCATGTAGCGGACATGCTGAACGGTAACCGGCCCTTTGAGGGCAATTTTATCGGTAATCCGGTTGATGACACTTTCTGTCATGCCGCGTGTACGCAATTCGGCACGATATGCAGAGATAGACGCAGCTTCAGCCTCGCAGCCAAAAACATCAGTCCTGGAGTCGACCATTGTTGCGTAGTCATAACCACGGCGATTAGCCACCCGCCCATTCACATCACGACCGATCACCCAGAGGAGAGTGCCGCCCAATTCTTTTACTTGTTCGGGCGTCATGCTTCCAGGCTGACTGTCATCGACAATTATTTTGCCCTCCAATGACTGTATGCCCAAAGTTTTTAAATCTAGCTGGCTCGTTATGGCCGAGATCACTACTTCACTGGTGTCGATAACCGCTTTTTCATTTTCCATGGCGATGATTTGTTTTTCGCCATTTTCCAATACAGAAGCGTCTCTGGTTGCGCGACCAATCAACGCAGATTGTCTATCATAAACAGCAATTGTCGCTTCGGGGTGTTCTTCAGCCATTACCCGTACAATGGATTCACCGATTGAACCCAATCCCAAAACACCAATCTTTTTTAGCCTGCGTCCATCGGCATTTAATTCCACGGTGTCACGAATTAGATCCACCGTACCGGCATGACCAGTGGTAGTAATAACGTCAGGGTTGGTTATTTCTTTACCGTAACGAGTAATTGCTGGCAAGGTTGCACCCAAGCCAACAACCTCCACGCCAAAACGGCGACGAGCGAAATCGACTGCATCGTTAACGTTCTTACGCAAATATTGCATGGGGTTGCGAACATCGGCCAAATCGGTGCGCATATCTTCGAAAACGGGCGCAAAAACCAAATATCCGCGTTTACCGTCTTCAGACCTTTGATACGTGTCGATCACGAATGGCGGCAGACCGGCCATCATTGCCGCACGCAGCTCATTAGGAACATATCTTAGAGCAGGAAGAGGTGGTTCTACTTCTTTGCCGTAGTCGGCGTGGTCCCGGCCCACCCGTGCTGGCACTACAAATGCAAACGAACCATCGGCGTCGGCTATGACCCTGTTCTCTTCAATGCCATCCTGGTACATGGCATATGTACTGTCGATAAACGCGCGGGTTGCTTCAAGTTCAACAACATTTACTTTATCGGCATGGTTGCGTTCCAGGTAGTCTACAAAACTTAAGATTTTCTTGCGCGTCAAGTCTTCATTGTAATCAGTATAATAGGCGATACGCGCCTCTGGATCGACGGGTAGATCAACGATGCCCGTCTCTAGCAGAAAGCCGCGAGCGGCTTCTTGCACTTCTTCTAATTCCTCGCCTTGAATTTTTTTAACAGCAAGTGCTTCGTCGCGAAGCTCAAAACATTCATCAAACAATCGTAGACTTGCCTCGCCTTCACGGTAAGGATAAGTCTGTTCATTACTAACCAAGGTCAGAGTACGCCTATTAGGCGCGCTCTCAATAGTTGGGGCGTATCCCTCAAAAGGAACAGCGGTCATGTATGACACCCAAAGCTTTCTGGTGTTTCCACCTTCTAGAAAAACAAAAAACGACACCAGCGCGTCGCGCTAAGGTGTCGTTTATAAGTCTTCTAATTTGCAACTTACCTGTAACGATAAGGTACAATTTATATTACTATGAAAAGCTAAAAATGTCAATGGTGATATAAATCACCCTTACTAAATTAACATTTAATGATCAGCTAATATATTCTATTGCGGTCCGCCCGACGGTTGTGGTACTAATTAAATGGTTAAACAATTAACAAACATATGACGAGAGGTACATGGCTACCAGTCTGACGGCAGTTGTCGTAGAAGATGACCACGATCTGCAGTACTTGTACCAGCTAAAGCTGGAGCGAGCGGGTTTTAAGGTTGCCACAGCCGCTAACGGCGCCGAAGGGCTGGAAGTAGTCGAAAAACTGTCGCCCGACATAATTTTACTCGATTTGATGATGCCAGTGATGACCGGAACCGAGATGCTCGCGATTATGCGTGCGCAGCCGTGGGGCAGCCACGCGCGCGTAATTGTATTAACTAACATTAGTCGTGATGAAGCGCCACAGGCGCTTCGTTTTTTACATGTCGACAGATATGTGGTCAAAGCCCACCACACACCCGCCCAAGTTATAGATATCGTCAACGAAGTACTTGGCGTCCGCCAAACTTAGTGGCATAGTTATTGTCTACAGAAGTGCTACACTGAAGACAAGGAAAGAGAGGGATAATGAGCACCAAAATTGCAATCATCGAGGACGACCAGGCTATCTCGCAGATGTATCGCATTAAGTTTGAGGCCGAGGGCTACGCCGTTGAAACGGCCGATAATGGCAAACTTGGTCTAGAGCTGATAGAACAGATGCGTCCCGATATCGTCCTGCTAGATCTTATGATGCCCATTATGACCGGCGAAGAAATGCTGGCACTACTACGTAAAACCGAATGGGGAAAGAGCCTAAAAGTTATCATTCTAACCAACCGCGGGGAACAGGAAATCCCGGACGAAGTCAAGAAACTTGGCGTTACTGCCATTATTCTAAAGGCCGACATGACACCTAGGCAGGTGGCGGAACTGGTCAAGCAAAAGCTGGGCGTTAAGGACTGATCAAAAATCATAACTTTTGGTCCAGATCAATATACATCAAGTTCGCGACCTCATCTAAAGCACTTTGTAAGCAACCCTCAGGATTGCTCCTATTATTTAATAGAGATCTACTGGCGGGCTGCTTGAATAGCTTCCTTGGCGTAAAAGCGAAGTGAAGGTGTTAAATCAAAATCGGGATTCTGCAGATCATCAATACCTAACCATTTCATATCGGTATGTTCATCAGACATAACCGCGTCGGGGTTGGATGCGCGAACAAAATAATTAAAGCTGATATGGCGATGATCCGGCGTGGCATCGTATACGCCTAAATAATTTGGTCTAAAGAGGAATTTATTCTCTGCTTCAACCGGTTCCAGTGCTTTATCACTTAAGACTTCAACTTCCAGGCCGGTTTCTTCTTTGATTTCACGGAATAAAGCCTGCTCCGGATCTTCATCCATCTCTACGTGACCACCGATTGGTACCCATAGCCCATAGCGCGGATGATTTACAAACAAAACTTTGTCATCGTGGACGATGAATACCGTAACCACAAAGTCATATTTTTCGTGAATGTGCCCCATAATTTTCCCTACTTAATGACCCGCTTCGGCCAATAATTTATCGTATTTTTGACTTTCTATATCTATTTCGCCAAGTCCGTATGTGGCAGCCTGCTGCATAATGCGTTGGTAGGCATCGTCCAGTTCGCTTTCGTCGGTTGCCATAATCTCAATCTCCAAAAAGTCTCCAAGATGCTTTACCTCGTCCAGCATTAAGGCCATTTCACCAGCCTTTGCCTGCAAACGAATCTTATCGACAACCGTGACTGGACGAAAATCCATTTCAGCGAGGATAGAACGCATGACCGACGCAGAACCAATCAACAGTTCGTGCTCTTTCATGTCGCCCCCCTCATTCAATCGACGCTTATACGCCATTTCGGTTACGCCATTTTCGGTTCGCAATCTGATGACCGGCATTCCCTGCTTGAACCCCTCAAAGGAATCCAATCCCTGCAAAAAGACTTCGTCAATTTGATGCAGTGGCTGCAAACTGCCATTTTGGTTTTCCATGTCAGTTCTGATCTTTGATTTTTGTTCCGGCGTTATCCGGAATTTACGTTCGACTTCAATCATAAGGCTTTAGTACTTTCATAAGACTTATTTTGTATGGGCCTATTCTACATCTTTTTGCATTTCTTTATAAATAAGTGATCGAATAATCTCTGCTTTAGATCTGCCTGTCTTTGCAGAAACCCAGCGTAAGTAGGCATACACTTCTCTATCAAGGTAAAAGTTAAAGCGCAGGTCGTTGGTCGCTATAATATTTTCGGCAAGAAATTCTTCTACAATAGCCGGTAAAGTCCTCAAGGTATAGATCTTGCTTTTAATGAAACCGGTTGGAGCAGTTAGTCCCGATACACCAAGAGGTGAAGTGTCGCGAGTTAATACAAGGACGGGCTTTTTTAACTCTACCGCTCGTGATGCTTGCACTCCCGAAAAGAAACTCTTCGCCGTTGCCTCTATGATGACTACGTCTGCACGCTTAAGGGCGTCTTCATTTATGGCATCAATCTCCCGCCAAACACCAGTCTCAATCTTGTCCCGTTTTATAAGGTTATTTGCGCTACTCACCCAGTCATATGCAATTACATGACCGGCCTTTTCTATGAGTCCCAATACCGCCTTATAATAACGCAGCTCATGCTTGGCATGACTTTTTGACGCGACAAAATGTACAATCATAGATGACCGTCATTTTACACATATATGCGTAAAAATTATACAGGCCGCACAATGAGTGATTATAGTTCTATTACGGCCTTTGGCCGAAAAGCTGGCTGTCTACAGCTTGGGTCAAAGTACACATTGGTCGTGCTTTGACCCCCATATTTTGAGCAGAGATTCCCCGCGGATTGTATTGATGCGCCCTTGTCCTCAAACAACTCCGGCAAGCCTCCCACAGAAATAGACCCCTCAATCTTGGAGACTCCAGACACCTTTAAGCTGAGCGGACCAATCTGGGATTCTGTATACCGCAGCGACACTATTGGCAAAAAGCGCATAGGCACCGACGCCGAAACCACACGTCTGGCAGCAGGAATTAGTAACTCAGGTGGGCTCTTTGGATCTGCTTGACGTTACCAGTACAATAGGGGTATGAATGTTGCTATTGTCGGATACGAGATAGAGGGTCAAGTTAGCTACCATTATTGGAAAAAGCAAGGGGCGACGATAACCATTTGTGACCAAGATCCTGACAAAAAAATACCTCAGGGCGTGCCGTCACAACTGGGGCCAGATTATTTGAACGGTTTGGATCGATTTGATCTGATCGTACGCACGGCCGGTCTTAACCCACACATGATTATAAAGGCCAACCCCGGCGTTGAAGCGAAGATTACTACTGCGATTAATGAATTTCTGCGCGTCTGCCCTACCAAAAATATCATTGGAGTTACCGGCACCAAGGGTAAAGGCACCACCTCTACATTGACGGCAAAAATGTTGGAAGCCGCTGGTCATACGGTATTTTTGGGCGGCAATATTGGTTTATCACCGCTGGAGTTTTTACCCGAAATCACTCCTGATGATTGGGTCGTTTTGGAACTTTCCAGTTTTCAGCTGTACGACCTAAAGCACTCGCCGCATATCGCTGCCTGCCTGATGATCGTTCCTGAACACCTGAACTGGCATAGCGATATGAACGACTACGTGACAGCCAAATCGCAGCTGTTTGCCCACCAAGCACCCCAGGACATCGCCATTTATTTTGCCGATGATGAAACTTCGCACCGCATCGCCAGCGCCAGCCCGGGCAAAAAGATTACCTATTATGCGCAACCTGGCGCTTACGTAGCAGATGATCATATCGTTATCGACAACCAACAGATTTGTCGCGTAGACGAGTTAAAAATGATCGGTCAACACAACTGGCAAAATGCCTGTGCTGCCGCAACCATCGCCTGGCAGGTAACCAACGATATCATGCCGCTTCGCTCTGTCTTAACACTGTTTAGCGGTCTGGAACACCGACTGGAATTTGTACGCGAGGTAAACAATGTCACCTATTATGATGATTCGTTTGGCACTACACCAGAGACCGCTATTGTTGCCATCGAGGCCTTCAAGCAACCAAAAGTAATAATCCTGGGCGGATCAGACAAGGGCGCATCGTTTGATGAGCTGGCCCGCAAAGTCAACGATAGCAATGTACGGCATGCTATAACCATTGGTGAAACTGCTCCCGCCATCGAAGCCGCGCTACAACATGCAGGGTTCGAAGACTTCAGCCGCGGCGGCGCAACTATGTCCGACATCGTAGCGGCCGCGCAAGCTCAGGCAAAAACCGGCGACATCGTGTTGCTATCGCCCGCCTGTGCAAGCTTTGGACTTTTTACAGATTATAAAGACCGGGGATACCAGTTTAAATTAGCCGTGGGCACCTTGTAAGGTTAATCTTCGGCCGATTGACGTGCGGCGCGAATAACATTTTCGAATAGCGCGCAAACGGTCAGGGGACCCACCCCACCCTTTGGGGGAGTAATTGTCAAGTCATCGCGGTCGTAGACAGAGGGCGCGACGTCGCCAATAGTCTTGCCTTCTTCGCCGGCCACACCGGCGTCAACTACTACTACGCCAGGTTTTAGCATATCCGGATATAGGATTGCTGGGCTACCAGTTGCGGTGATAATGATATCGGCCTGCAGGGTGGCTGCTTTTAGATCGGCAGTTTGACGGTCGGCGACAGAAACATCTACGTCAGAAGCCAGCAGCATGCGCTCCAGAGGCGCACCGACCAATTTGCCACGGCCCACAAGCAGCACTTTTTTGCCTCTAAGATCAATGTTATACCCCGCCAACAGCCACAAGATTGCCATAGGCGTTGCCGGTTCAAAGGTAGCATGTTTGCCCAGGGCATCGACATCTTTTTTGGGGGCCACCAGGTTGACAATAGCATCGGTTTCGGTCGGATCTTCCAAGGGTAATTGCACAATTATACCGTGCACGGAGGGGTCATTATTCAGGGACTGGATAGTAGCCGGCGCTTCGGCCTGCGACACCTGGTGGATTTCGGTTTCAATCAGGATATCGGCGCCGTACCTTTTTTTCATTCGCATATAGACGTTAATGGTGGGATGGTCGATAGTTACCACGATAGCCAGCTTTGGCACCACACCGAGAGCCTGGCGCAGTCCGCGCACTTGGTGCGCTTGGCGCTCCTTAATAAACTCGGCTAGTTCCAGGCCGTTTAATAACTTCATGCTGGCAATTGTAACAAATTGTGGTTAAATCTGATATCCTAAGGGTAATAAAAAGGGAGAAGATGGTGTCCGATCATTTCGAGCATCCTGTCCGTGACACTTTTGAACATCTGCAGCGACTGACTAACGACAAAGACAGCATCCAGGCCGCGAGGCATCCAGGATTCAAGCGGCTCGTCGAGGCTGACCTACTTGATGGGTCTACAGAGGTAAGTCAACTTTACAAAGTGGCCAGTACGCTGCCGGGCGGCATTATGAAGACCGTCTTTTTGGAAACAGTGACATATCAGGGCCTAGAGGCCGCCCTTGCACATCCACAGATTGTTAGCCCTTTATTAGGCGTAATTCAAATCAGTCTTAGCCCCGCAGAGCGCGACGATCCCTATGCCTATTACTGCACCAGCATTTTCTTTGAAAGCGAGAAGCAACTATACTTTAAATTGGAACAAAATCCGTCGCCTTACGATCCTGTCCTGACAATGGCGGCCTCGGAAGAGTTAAACATGTGGAACATAGGGTGTCAGTGGACTATAGACATTCAAGCTGACCGAGCTGACCTTGATATCGTTGCCGGGCCAGATTTCGTATCCGCCATCAATAGGCGTCTTTTCGACTTGTCCTAATCTTTACAGTTTACAAAGTGACACTTTTTTGCTATAATTTTACCCTGTTAGACACGGGCCAATAGCTCAGTTGGTTAGAGCATCTGCCTCTTAAGCAGAGTGTCCTGGGTTCGAGTCCCAGTTGGCCCTCCAGTTCCGCTATAAAACATACTTTTTAATCTAGCGACTTCGTTATAACGAGGTCGCTTTTGTTATAGTTAATTGATGGATTCGAAGCGTGAATATATTGCAAAATCTCAAAACGACAAAGTCGTCTGGGTTGATACAATCAACTCTCATGCCGCGACGCATATAGCCGACACGCCCAAGCTAAAGGAACTGGCAGCTGAAGTACTTTCGCAAACCATTCTGAGTCAGGACTATCATCAATTACATAAAGACTTAGGCCGAATTGTTGGTACATGCGATCTGATCGCTAATCAGCCTGGTGATGAAATCGTATACGCAAAACGACTTAACCGAAATGAGTACACGGTTTTTAATAAAACAAGACCTCCACAGCCATCATCCCTGGTAACTGTCGCCGTGGAAAAGCGTGACGACGATACCTATGAACTTGTTAGTGCTTGGGTTGGTCCTAGCGATTCGCCTTCTTTTCCAGGAACCGAACGAGAAACAGCTGAGAGTAAAGAATTCTGGTCCAATCATTCACTTGCGTGGGGGAGGCAGGAAGTTCAGCCAGAAACCTTAACTACGATTTGTCCATGGTAATCCTGCAACTCTTAATATTTGCGTAATATGTCATACTGCATCTGCTATGCTTGAATATAGCTTTTTTCTGCGCCGCGATTTGATAAACGCCGGCCTTTCGGCCCTCGTGTGTGGTGTAGTGGCCAGCGCCAAGGCCTACAAATCGCCCGTAACGAAGATATGTTTGATATGATAAGGTAGTGAATAGTGCCGAAATTCTTTTAGCCGGTTCTGACATTACACTTCCCCAGCTTGAGGCAATAGAACTAGAAGCGATGCCGGTTTATGAGCAGGTTTTGTGCCTGGCGGCTATCCTCAAAAACTGCCATTCCGACGACATTTTGCCAGCGCTCAAAAAAAGACAAGCAGGACTGAATTCTTTAGCAGCACATTCTCTGAACCTTGCTGATGCCCAAAAGCCAATTATGAACAAAATATCGATTGCGCACGGCGGGACGGCACCCTACAAGGTCTGGCTGCACGCCTATTCAGAAACAGAACAGTCCGCCGATCATAAACCCGTGTATGTCGAGAGATTTCATAATCACCGCCATGGGCTGGCTTCACTTATACTAAGAGGCGGCTATACAGCCGACGAATACCGCCTGAAGGACCCCAAAAATCATCAACCGTGGGCTGGCGACTTTTCACTCGAAGAATGGTCTGACCTGCAAAATTCGCTGATGCTCCAGACGGCAATCTACCGACCCGGCGATGTTATGTACATTCATCCGGATGAAACCCACCGCTTGCGGGGTATCTTACCCGGAACTAAAACCTTTGTTCTGGAAACGCCGGTTATCCGAAATTACAGCGTGGGATTTACTAACAAAGCGGCTCACATTATTATCCCCGATATGGTGAGGGTTCGCGAACAGTCATTTGAATTTGAATAAAATATAAAGACTTAATTTTTTTATCCACAACTTTCTGCTATCTTGTATGGATGCGTGAAATAATTCGACCAGAGGTAGACCTCGCAACATCAGATCAAGTTATGGCCCTTTTTAACTGGGCACTCCTAACCACAATAGGACGCGGTAAACACTACGGCCATTGTGATGCCTTTGGTGAAATTGACCTCCCAGAGCTACCGGATGAAATAAACCGGCACTTCCCCACTCCAAACCCTCATAGTCAATCCGTACGCCATAGTCTGTATGTAACCCATGAGCTCGACCATAAGACGGGACAGCCCCGAACCCGGGGCGTAATCGCCAATGTGATGTTCAATCAAAATGAGCAGGTTGATGCGAATCTGTTATATGCCACTCACGCCAACTACCACATAGTAAATGATGGCACAGGGAACCTGAGCCTGGAACGGCACGTAACTCAGACCGAACATGGGCCGCACATGGTTCGGCCAATACAGTCTGGCGGATATCTTGCCCTGATAGAGCAGCTAGTAGAGATGGAAAGCCTCCTAGCCCAAGAAGTAGTGAGACATGCAGCCGGAAAAGCCGCAGGGGAATTTGACGTTACATTCGATGAAGCACAGCAAGTCATCGATACCTGCGCCCTACTCTAAGCTTGACTTATATATGATTTTGTAATATCGTATATCGGTTAAACGCCTACCGGTGTAAATTATGTCAGAACACACACCTCAAGAACCACAGGGACCAGATGATTATGGGATGCTCCCTCCCGAGCAATCTCCCCCCACTCCAGAAGAACCCATTTTTCTGCCCAAACCGCCTACTCCTTTTCTACCCATCTACGGACATGAAATGGATCAGGAGTTAATTAACCGTTTATACCAAAACATCGTTAACGGCCCCGAGAAACGGTTAAGGCAATACAACGACCTGATCAACATCATCCCGAAGTATTACGGTGGCTTATTTGAGCCTACGAAAGAAACGCCCGCAAAACCTCCCGAAAAACGACCTGCATATCCATCCAGAGCTGGCTGGCGTGCTAACTATCTCCCCGCCGTCGACGAACCAGACGAAGTACCGAAAGATAAACCAAAAGGCAAGATCGGTGACTACGAGATAATAGAAACTGCCACCACACTTGACGAAATTGGCGGCAACATCGGCGCAAAGGACCTGTTGATAGAAATTGCTGCCCAATTTGAAGATCCGGAATCATACATTAAATGGGATGTCCCAGTGCCAAAAGGCGTTCTTTTGTACGGTGTGCCGGGAACCGGCAAGACCATGTTAGCCAAGGCATTTGCCAACACGGCTAATGCAGCCTTCATAGAGGTACCCGTTGCTACAATACGGGACCCTCACTATGGTGTTTCGGAGAAAAAGCTAAAAACACTATTTGACGAAGCCGGCAAATATAAAGGCCAAGTAGTTATTTTCTTTGACGAAATCGACCAGCTTCTTCCTGATCGTTCAAAGCTGCCACCCAACCACCCAGACGGCTTGCTCGTAAACACCTTCCTACAGGCCATGGACGGCATGCAATCGGCAAGTAACATCATGGTAATGGGTGCGACCAACTTCCCGAATAGGCTCGACGGCGCCGCCACCCGACCAGGCCGCGTCGACCGAAAGGTAGAGGTAGAGCTGCCCGACCAGGCCGGATGCCGCGACATCGCTGCCAAACTATTACTCAGCTCTGAGCGCAAAACCGGACGCGTACTTGCCGAAGACAATCTAGACCTAACAACGATCGCCATCTTTATGGAAGGCCTGAGTGGCGCTGCCATTGCCGAGGTATTAAACCGTACCAAGCGCACGCTCGCTCAAACCGAACGGGCAATGCGTAAGCCGATCCTCGCCAGTCCAGAGCTGGACAGTATAGATTACGCCAACGAAGAGCGCGATGCACTCGTAATCACCACCAACGACATCACCTCTACCGCTCTTGCCTATCGTCTAAAACGCTAGACCGTCCAAAAACCGGCCGTGCTATATTAGACAGATGATCACCACCAACGAACCCTTTGGTAATCTTGCACCCCTAACGAACTATCTATGGAGTCTGCAAGAGGTCACCGAGCGGCCCACACCGGAGTCTATTGGCCATATTGAGGTCACCGACAAGATACTCACCGGTCGGGCCTTGCTCTATCCCCGCTATCTTTCTCGTGGCCCACGACTGGAGATACAAGGGTTTGAATCCATGACTGCCTCGGACACTGTAGTTACACTCGCCGAACTAGCCCTGTACCCCTCTGGCAGCGAGGAATATAACGATACGCACAAAAAACATTGGCCCCATAGCAATGTAATTCCTGATAGGGCAACCATAGACCATCGGCGGCACTCTGCAATGGGTGCATTAATCGCCATCGGTGATAGGCTGGCCGTTTCGGGCGCCTTCACACCTAAAGAAATCGAACCAGCCTATGCCGCCATCCGCGAGACCTTACGTTCAATCGGTCAGGACGACAAAGAATTTACAGCGCATGGCATGCGTATAATTAGAAAATATCTCTTTAATGGGTATGTACATTTGCGCTGCGTAGACGATGATATATCCTTGCATCCCATTACCAACCATCAGGCCAAACAAAATATTATATCCGCATGGAATGTAGTTGGCTGGCCTTATGGCAGATTTACAAAACTTGCCGCCTTCATGGCTTCCTAGCAATAGATTCCGCTACGACGGTGAATTGCTGAATTGTTACGATGTCGGGCAAACGAAGTGACGACTATGAGCACCGTCAGAATTCGTAGCCCTAGTAGAATTAGTCAAAAATGCTACTTTGTGATATAATTGCGCGCATTAAGAGAACTGTTCGATGTTAAGCGGCTACCCCAAACACGATCTGTACGGTCGTCACCACCCTGACCTACTTAAAAAGGTTGAGGGCTGGCTTGATACCCCTGAAGGAGATAATTTACTCCAGGAGCTACAACCATTATCAGAGGCGTTACGCAGGGAGGTTGTTCCCCCGCAGTATCAGGGTCGGGTCTTCCAGCTTGACCATGAGTTTTCTTCGGTCCAGCTGGAGCGACTAGGTGTTGCAAGCAATATCATCGGCGTTGCCTTGCGCCGAAACCTCCTCGAAACCACCGAGAACGAAGAATACATTACTCTAGTCAATCCTCGTCGCTTTATCGTTCCTGAGGAGTTGGGTGAGAGAGTCCTGCTATTAGCCAAAGGCAACAAACTTCCCCTTGTTGACCCCTCAGACTGCGCAGGCTTGGCTCTCGCCGTGGCAGCTACCGTGCCCCGTACGCCACCTCGGCTACAATTTGTTCCTAGATACACGTTTGCCTCTTGTGCAAGTTTGCCCTTGCCGCGACTGTAAAGAAAATTACGGTCGTGCAGCACCGTCTTCAGCTATCCTTAAGGTAGCATAAATGGAGGATTGCCTGCATGTCGGAACTCAAAAAGGATTACAATCGTAAAAACACTTTTTGGCGCAGTTGGGGAGCGGCTGTGATTTTGGCTGTTTTCTTTTTGGCAAGCTGGGGCGGACAATTTGCTACGCAGTTGACGGCCGAAAAACAAATCAGCCAACAGCATGGTCAAGTATTCCAAATGAACGAGTTCTGGCCGCAATTCTGGAGTTCAACGCTTGAGAACTGGCAGTCGGAATGGCTACAGCTATTTATGCAGGCCCTGTTAATATCTGGTTTCTCGGTCTATATTTTTCGCAAACAAGATGAAGAGCACTTTAAAACTCAGCTAATGATCGAGGAATTAAAGAAAGAGATCCGGTCTAAAGCCAAAAAATAACTAATGGAAAATCTTACATCTAGTTCTGTTGCCCTTTTTATACAATGCGGACAATAAATAAACAGGTATATATCATGCGCAGACAGTTTCATTGGCTGGCAGGGAAAAATAAATGGACATTTCGAACCATGGTGGCAGTGGCGGCCATCATACTCAGCTTTCCCTCTTTAGTATCCGCCCATCAAAGCCCCGGTAGTTGCAACGGCAACCGTTTGAACGTTTCGATCATTAAGGACAAAACAACTGTATACCAGGGGGACACACTCACCTATACCATAACCGCTAATAATACCGATCTCGGCGGCTCACTCGCCTGCGACATAACCAATGCTTCCGTTAACGTAACGCTACCCGCTGCGGATGGTACACCCACCGGACAAGTAGTAAATATCGTAACGGCATACAATTTTCCAGCCGGCACAACAACCCAAGTCTTGGGCACATTGCCCTACGTCGTGAACGTTAATCCTGGTGTCATTGATATCGTCGCACAGGTAGAGGCAAGCGGCACATTGCATGATGCGCCCATTGACCATTCCGCACAAATTATTAAAACACTCGGGACATCCGTCTTGGTCGCAGCCTCACCGAATCCAACACCAACCCCTACACCAACTCTGCCCAAACTACCGAACACGGGCATGGCACGAGAGTGGTAGCTAGAAAAAACGTTTATATAATTTTCATTTCGTTTGTGATCATTGGAATAATTGGGTGGATCATCGTGCGCCCAGGCTCCATCCCAGAAACCGACAATGACCCGTTTGGTCTGTCACAACCCAGGGCTAGCGCCGAGCCAACGCCTCCTGTTGAACAACCAAAAATGTCGCTTGCACCCAGTGAACCACATCGTATTACAATAGAAAAATTAGGTATTGACGCCCAGATTACTGCCGTTGGCTTAACAAAGAATGGAGAAATGGATACACCCGGACCAAAAGATATCGTGGGCTGGTATAAGACCGGATATCTGCCCGGCAGCCGAGGCAATGCCGTCTTGGCGGGACACTACTGGCACAAAACCGGCCGGGGAATTTTTTATAACCTTCAGCAGCTGGCTCCGGGAGATACCCTTCGCGTCACAACCAGTCAACGGTTAATCTATTTTCGTGTCGAGTCCTCCGCAACCCACCTTGCCACGGACGACATATCTAAAGAGGTCTTTGGCCCAAGTGATACTGCCCGCCTCAATCTCGTCACATGCACCGGCCCCTGGATCGAAAAACTACAGCGATACCGTGACCGCTTTATTGTATTCGCAACCTTTGAATATGAAGAACCATTACCGACGCACTAATCAGTTTCGATATCCCGTTGATTAAACCGAATAACACCAATAACACCCAACACTCCACCAATAGTAACAACCAGCCCGCTCGTGAGCCACCGCGGTTCGGCCGCTGGCAAAAGCGCCATATGATGTAGTATCGACGTATCTAGCAAGAAACGATTAAAATTCAGCAGTGTTCCAATCATCTCCATTAAAAACGACCAGCCGATATAGCCATATAACAGTCCGGTCATCATTCGCGGCAGCCAGCCAAGCAATGCCATACCAACCCCCAACAAAAGAAGAGCAGGCGCTGCCGCCAGCAGCGCGGCCCGCATAATTTCGGCCGTTCCTACCCCCGTTTGCTGCAACCAGCTGGCAAATGTACAGGTTACACCAGCTGCAAGCGCCGCACTCAGTACAGAAAGGGCGATCAACGTTCCGCGGCCTGCAAATAACGTCCACCGGCGTATGGGCTGAACCAAAAAATTATCAATATACCCTTCGGATTCATCTTCGCGCAGTGTGTGCAATAGCGCGACCACCATCACCATTAGTAGTATCGAACAGATTAAAAATCCCATACTCATAAATGTTGCGGCAGCCTGCGCCTGCTGCACGCCCGACAACTCGCCGGTGAATCGCTGCAACGCATCAGATCCATTTAATAGAGAACTGGCGGGCTTGGCAAAGTTACCAAACACCAGTCCGCCAAATGCCAGTGCCAACATCCAGCCAATGATTGTGCTACGGTTTAATCGCAAAGCAGCAGACCAAGCTGAATGTAAAAGTCTCGTTCGTGCTGGAGCAGAATCGCGGTCGGCAATAAGACTAGCTCCCATATCCCGACGCCCAGCAACAATCAATCCCATTGCCGTCAAAATAGCAGCAAATCCCAACAGCAGCACGATCCACGGCCAATTGTTTTCGGTTAACGGATGTACATGCCCGGCCCAACCAAACGGCGTAATATCAAGCAGCCATCGTGCATCCGGAACGGCACTGCCGATGGCTCGTAGTGCAAAAAATAACGCAAAAGCAACTCCGCTCATGGCGGCGGCTTGACGGCGCGTTGCTGCCAGCTGACTCATCCAAAAACCAATTGCCATAAATACAGCCGCAAGCGATGCCAATGTTGCCCCAAATATCAGGCTATCTATCAGACCGAAATCAATCTCTTTCGATCGACCACCAAGCCAAATACCAGCCGTTACTACCGCCGTAAAGAGCACCAAACTAGTCACCAAAGCTGCGACTGTTTGCAATGCCGCGCGCCGCATGGTGGTTTGTCCGGCCAAAAAGAACTCGCTCCGACCAGTTTCTTCTTCGCCACGGAACATACGGGCCGCTGTTAGAAGACCCCAAATTGCCCCAATCGGTGCCAGAAGCCCAAGCGTTCTCCAAGCGGTAAATCCGCTGATGAGTTCCAAATGAAACGGCACACCAATCAAGGCCGCTACGCCCGTATTGGCACTAAATGTCGCAGCCAAAACAGTCCGCCGTTGAAGATCGGGATAGAGGTCGTTGTAGCCGATCGCGGTAGCGGCAATTGATACAGCAAAAATAACCCCCCAAAGCAGCGCACCTTTAAACGTCCGCCGCAGAACGAAACGGTATAGAACGTTCATTACCGGGTAACCTGACTGGCTTGTTCCTCGCCGTAAAGAGACAAAAACAATTCTTCCAGGGAAGGTTCGCGACTGAGAAGACTTTTTGGCTTGGCCGGAGTCAACACCTGTAGCAACGGTGTGATCGGGCCGCGGACTTGGGCGGTCAGAACATTGCCAGCAATCCGGACATCAGTCACACCCTTTATGTCTTTGATGGCCGGAGGTTTTTGATCGAAAGTCGCTTCTATCGTTACAGCCGTCAGGTGACGCATTTCAGACAATGTCCCAAGTTCAACCAGCTTGCCCCTGCGCAGAATGGCCACGCGGTCGCAAAGCGCTTCAACCTCACTCAAAACGTGTGACGACAGAAAAACTGTCTGACCACGGGCCTTTGCCTCGTGCACACATTCACGGAAGGCCTGACCCATAATGGGGTCCAAACCGCTCGTAGGTTCGTCCAAAATTAACAGATCGGCACGCGTAGAAAAAGCTGCGATTAAAGCAATCTTTTGGTGATTGCCCTTGGAATATGTGCGCACCTTTTTACTGGGGTCAAACCGAAAACGATGAATCAACTCCGTACGGTATTTTTCGTCAACCTTACCATGGATACTACCCAATAAATGGAGCGTTTCCTGGCCGGTCAACGATGGCCAAAAATGGGCCTCGCCTGGCACGTACGCAATATGACGATGCGCGGCAACCTTGTCCTTCCCTGCGTCAATACCAAAAATCTCGGCACGGCCGGCCGTCGCTTTGATTAACCCCAAAAGCAAACGAATGGTCGTTGTCTTGCCTGCTCCATTGGGTCCCAAATAACCCAGAACCTCGCCTTTTTTAACTTCCAGCGACAGCGAATCGAGCGCCGCTACGTCACCATAGCGTTTGGTCAGCCCCTCTGTCTTGATCGCATTATCCATATTTCCCCCGGATCAAATATCTGCTTTCATATTCTCAGAAAACACGATCGATCACAATGGACGACTGAGCCCGATTACATGGATGAGGCCAACCAGCATGCCTTATATATCTCCCAACTACCGCACATACGAGACGCCCCGCCTAGGCCTGATTCTCCCAACAAGAAAACAAGGCTGCTAATTTTCTTTAGAAAACCCTAACTCGACCAGCCAAGATGATACTATAGAAGCATGAGAACAATATGGGCAGGATCAATTAGTTTCGGACTTGTTAACATACCAGTAAATATGTACAGCGGCACACTGGCGCGCCAGGGCCTCGACCTGGACATGTTGCACAAAAAGGACCACTCGCCGATCCGTTTTGCACGGATCTGCCGCAAAGAAGGTGAGGAAGTGCCATGGGACGACATCGTCAAGGGCTATGAATACCGCGACGGCGATTACATCGAACTCACTCAAAAAGATCTGGAAAAGGTAGATGTTAAAAAACGCCAGACTATCGATATCAAGCGCTTTGTGCGCGAAGGCGAGATCGACATCCGTTATTACGACAAACCGTATTATCTGGAGCCCGAAAAAGGTGGCGACAAAGCTTACGCACTACTACATGCCGCGCTGGATGAATCCGACAAAGTCGCTCTGGTCAGTTTTGTACTGCACGAACGCGAGCATTTGGGCGTTATAAAACCCGTAGGTAAAGCCCTGGTTTTGAACCAAATGCGCTACCCGACCGATCTGCGCGAAGCCACCGATCTCAAATTTCCTTCGGATAAAGAGGTAACAAAAGACGAACTAAAAATGGCACTCAAATTAATTGATCAGCAAACCGGCCATTTTATTCCCGAAGACTACCGCGACAACTACACCGAGGAGCTGGAAGACCTGATAAAAGCTAAAACCAAGGGCAAAAAACTGACCACATCCAAAGTAAAAGAACCCGAGAAGACCGATGCCAAGGACCTAATGGCGACCCTAAAAGCCAGCCTAAAAGAAGAGCAATAAGCGGAGGCAAAAA
>DASVXH010000060.1:0-12465 GCA_036392795.1 Saccharimonadales bacterium (SeqCode) | reverse complement strand
GGCTCCAACAAGTCAAGAGTACATCTTCCGCCAAAAAATAGCAAGTCCTTTTTGGCTAGTCGTTAGAGGGTGGGAGGTCTTCGTGTGAGTCTGGTCGACGTCTATTGCGCCGCACGAATTGCCAGTATGCAAACTCTTTTTGGGTCTTATTATGGCCTGCAATGAGCCCTGCAAATAAAGAAACGACAGAGATCTTTAATACTCCCTCTTCTGCAGGGGTGCGCTCCGCAGAAGGGACTTTGACCATCTCTATGATGTCGTGGGTAAAGACTGGTTTATTGTCTTCTACGGCCTCGAAAGCGCCATAAGCGATTTGAACCACGCCCCATAGGACTATGGCGGCCCCAAGAACCTTTGCTTCGGTCCTAGGCTGTATCTGAAGATAAGTTTCAGGGTTGGATGCGGGCTGCGGGGCGGGATCGCTGTTGTAGTTGGTCATTTTTATTCTATTGTTTCGATTGATTATGATTTGGTCTTTTTTTGCTTCCAGCGGCTTAGATCCAGAACGAGACCACCGCCCACACCGAGTGCGCCATATCCACAGGCGTTGAGAGTATTCCTATAGACGTCGCTGAATGCGTCTGATCTGACTTCGGCGCTGATGGAGGTGCTGTTGTTTGCAGCTTCTACGAAACTCGTTGCTGCCTCGTAGCCAGAGTAAATCATTCCGGCGAAACTGCCAGTAATCATTATTTTTCCAATTAATGAGCCAGTCTTTTGAAGAGTGGTTCGCTGGTCAACTATTGGCTCGATAAAGCCTTCGACGGTAATTGGCGGGGTGTATTGTTCTGGATTGAGATAGAAACTACTCATAGGTAATATTTATATAATAAATTATAGAATATTTCAATTATGTTATTCTGGCTACCTGATTTCTTCGTGCCAACCGGGTTGGCGACGGGTACGCCACTGGTTCCATAGATCGAGCCATTCGTGCCGATGTTGCGTGGCGGCCCTATATAACCCTGCAGCTCCCAGTATGGCTCCTAGCTGACCGTATCCGGAAAGGCCGTCTTCGGCTGGGGTTTGTTCGCTGTCCGGAATTTGCATAGTAACTGCATCCACTACGTTGTGTTCAAAAACGTGTTCAGGTTGCATAGTGCTGGGATCGAGTGATCGTACCACTCCGTGCGTCAAGTTGAAGGTAGATAGGGCGAAAAGACTGCCCAAGACCACCTTGCGAACCAACGCCGTGTCGATGGTGATGGTATAGAAACGTGGGTCCTCTGGGAACGATGGGTCGCTGTCGTAGACTTTCATAAAGGGCTATCGTGACATAGTGTGACCAGTGAAGTCAATGTGTAATTATTTGTAGTATATTTATGATATGACGATAATGCTTATTTTGTTTGGTGGCGCGGTAGTGCTGGAATTATTGGTGTATCTTTTTGGCGCCTGGGCGTGGCTACGGCGAGGACTGGCTGTAGCGGCTTTAACTTTTGGCGGAATTGCTGCCGGGGCCTTATTGGCTTTTTGGCCGAATCTATTTAGTGCGGTGATCGCTCTGCTGTCTTTGTATCGGCTTGTTAATATGATGCGAGTAGTTCAGGGGCGGATGCACGAACGGTACCTGCGCTGGGCGACGTTTCGGACCGGTCTGATACTCTTGATTATGCAAGGAGTAATCTTTGGCGGTTGGTGGGCTTGGAGCGTTTGGCATGTGACCGGGCATGGCGTGTGGGCTCTGTTGGCTGGCGTACAGGCACTGGTGGCGGTAGTATTTTTGGTGTCAGTGCGGCGTAACCTGCGCAAGACACGCTGGCCTGCCGGTACCAAACACTACAGTGATTCGGACCTGCCTACGGTGAGTGTGTTGATTCCTGCCCGAAACGAAACGCAAGATCTACAGGAGTGTCTGCAGACGTTGGTGGCCAGCGATTATCCAAAATTAGAGATCGTGGTACTGGACGACTGCTCGCAGCTGCGCAAAACACCGGAAATTATCAAGGATTTTGCACAGGCCGGAGTACGGTTTGTGCAGGGGCAGGAACCGGCCGAGACTTGGTTGCCCAAAAATCAGGCCTATGATCGGCTGGCCAAAGAAGCGAGTGGTACCTATTTACTGTTTTGTGGTGCCGATATCCGGTTTGAGCATGATGCTATTCGGCGTATAGTTTCGACAATGCTGGAACGGCATAAACAGATGCTGTGTGTACTGCCTACCCGCCAAGCTAGTGCGTACGGGCGTTTTTCGCCTATTCAGGCCATGCGTTATTGGTGGGAATTAGTACCGCCCCGCCGTATGTTTGCGCGTCCACCGGTCATTAGTTCTTGTTGGTCAATCACGCGGCAGGCATTGCAAAAGAGCGGTGGCTTTGCAGCTGTTGCTCGCGCTATTGTGCCGGAGGCGCATTTTGCTCGCGAGTTGTTGACTGAGGACGGCTATAGCTTTCTGCGCGCTAATGGTGGTCTTGGGGTTGTAAGTATCAAGCAAGTGAGTGATCAGCGTGACACGGCCGTGCGAATGCGCTACCCGCAGTTGCATCGTCGGCCAGAACAAGTGGCGCTACTGACAATCTTTGAGCTAGCCTTTTTGCTGCTGCCGTTCGTGCTCGTGGTAGCCGGCTTCTGGGTTTCAATTGGGTGGCCGGCGCATGTTCTGGCAGGACTGAGCGGCGTGATGCTGCTGGTCACATATCACTATTCGGTCCAAAGTACGCATGTGAGCGCTTCCTTATTTGGATGGCTTGGCCAGCCCTTGGCGGCGGCAACTGATATTGGACTCGTTCATTATTCGATGTGGCGTTATGAATTCTCGACGATTGATTGGCGCGGACGCAATGTATGTATTCCAGTGATGCATGTGGTGTCTCATTTGCCAGGGATGCAGAAGGAAAAAACGTAAAAATAATTGTAGTGACAGAGGGGCAAATAATAGGTATATTAATCTATTATGCCTGCTACACCTAAATTTTCAGAAATCAAACCACTGGCTCCACGATTGAGTTCGCTTAGTTTTGAACCATCAGAAGGCCGAATAACGACTTTTGAATGTTATGACGTACCCTTTCGGGTAAATGACGACCCCCAGTTTTCGGTGCTCCAGGGAAATGTACTAACGTTGAGAGCACTGGGTGTCGAAAGCCCGGATATTGCTTCCATCCTAGAGGTTACGCCTCAAGAAGTAAAGAGGACAAACGATCAACTGTACGGCTTACTTGTTGGTGTTCCGAATGAGCACGGTGGATTCGGCCGTGCGGTTCACCAGGCAGTTCGCTATAACATCTTAGAAATGCTGTCCGGCCCCAAGCTGCCAACCCCTCCGCTTGTGCTGTCCGAAATTGCGGCTATTCGTGTTGCCGCCCAGGGAAAGACGTTGGTATTTGCCCGTCAGGAGGCAGCCAAAATAGACCCTTCATCAGACTTTGCGCAACGCGGAACGTCCCAAGGAATAATGGCTGGTTTCAACGTACGCTATGGTGTGCCCGGCAGACGTCCCGTGTCATTGCCCCTATTCGGACACGCTGTGGGCGCGTTGACTCAGGTATCGTTTTCAGAAAACGATCCGTATTTATAGTTAAGGCCCGATTTATTTCAGATTGGGTATAAAAATGGAGAACGTGGAGCCTTTGTTTAGCTCGCTTTTCACGTCGATCTCGGCGTGAATTAGTCGGGCAAGCTTGAGTGTGACGTAGAGTCCCAGGCCCGTGCCATTAGCCTTTCGGGTGCGGAAGTCTTCTGAGCGGAAGAATTTGTCGAACACCCGGTCCTGATCTTGTTTGCTGATGCCAATGCCGGTGTCTTGGACGGTAAATAGCACACCCATGTCTGCTTTTTCGGCTGAGATGGTTACGCCGCCTTCTTGGGTGTATTTGATGGCGTTGGTTATGAAATTTTGCAGAATTTCGCGGACATATAAATCACTTGATAACAGCGGTGGAATGTCATTGGCTATGCTAGATTTGAGGCTGAGGCCTTTTTTGACCGCGTCGTCCTGGTAGGTTTTGGCCAGTTGAGTTAGCAAGGCGGTGACGTCGATAGATTTTACTTCGACCACTAATTTGCCGCGCTCGGCACGGGATAACGTAGCCAGGTCATTGACCATGCTGGCCAAAAACATGATCTGGTCGTGCGCCTGCTGCAGGGCGCTTTTAATGCGCGTTATATCGCCGGTTTTTTTGGCGATAAACTGGGCATTACTGATGTTGCCTTCGGTGATCGCTATGGGAGTGCGAAGTTCGTGTGATACAACACTGATAAACTCGTCACGTTCTTCTTCGAGCGATTTTTCGTGACTGATGTCGCGCAGCAACAGGACGTAGCCTTGACTTCCTTTCCGGCCATAGCCCAGGTGAACGGGCGCGATGCTAAGATATAGGTTAATTTTACTGCCATCTTTATAGGCCAACAGCATGTCTCGGTTGGTGGTTGGTATCTTGGTATTTTGTACCAGAGTCTCTATGGGCACATGCTGATTGTTTTTGTCTATCGGCTGCAGAACCTCGCCCAGGCGTTTGTCTATGAGTGTATCGTTAACATCCAGAATATTAAGCGCCGCGCCGTTAGAAGTGACGATTTTCATCTTGCCGTTAACGGCGATAACGCCGTCGGCCATGCTGTTGATGAGGCTCGTCAGGCGTTCGTGTTCAACGCTCGTGCGGTGAAAGTGCCGAACGTGGGTTATGAGGCGATTAACCATGAGCTCTATTATGCCACAGCTTGGCCACGAGGTGTGAGTATCGGTTGATAGTTGCCCATTTGTGAACGGAGTTGTTTGGCGCCTGGCACATGGCGCTCCATTTCACGCCAGAAGGGTGCGCCATGGCGCATGACCTTTGTGTGAGTGAGTTCGTGCATCAATACGTAATCGATCAGATGCCACGGCAGCTGCATCAGAAACAGATTGAGTGTAATTTCTTGCTGGGAATTGCAGCTGCCCCAGCGGCTTTTGAGTTGTTTGACCGAAACGCTGGAATAGCTAAAGCCGGTTTGCGCGGCCAGGGCTTGCAGGCGCTGAGGCAGCAGTGCCTCGGCTTCCTTCTTGAGTGCGCGGATGCTGGCGCTACGTGCTGCCTCCTGGACATCGTAGTCTTCATGACTGTAAATGGCCGGAAACGTGATCCGAATTTCGTTGGCGGCAACGCGTGCGGCGACTTTTGTAGCCTGGGCTTGCTGTTCAAAGTAAATACGGTGGGCTTTGCCAATGGCGTGCCCGTGCAACAGTGTTGTGCCGTGGGTTTTGGGCCGATTTTCGGCAATCCAGGGGGCTTTTGATAGTGCAAATTGCTCGCCTGCTTTGTAGGGTAGCCAATAAGGCAGCGACACGCGTACATCGCCGGCTGGGCCTATGCTAAGACGCAGGCTACGATTGCCGCGTCGTTTATAGAGGGTCACGGTGCCGATGTCAGGAATTCGGACCTGTTTGGTTGCCATAAATTAACGAATGACTATATTGCGGCGAGACATGTCTACGCGGCCGGCGGCGGGATTGGGAATCAGGTTGACCAGACCCGGTTTTACGACCTTGCTTTGCGATTCGTTAATGGTCACCAGGCCGTCATCACGCATCCGTTTAATGAAGGCACTCAGCTGCGTGGCAAAAACATGCTTGCCGCTAATAACCAGATAGTCTTCGTTGCTGGGATTTTGCATGCCGCTGGCCAGTCGATCAAATGTGGGGCGGTCAATAGCGGGAGAATATTTATCATCGGCACGGCGACGGTCGCGTTTAGTGGCGCGTGTGTATGCGCTTTCGGTATCTATCTGGAACCAGATAAGCAGGGTTTTTGCCCCGGCGCGGCGAGCCATGTCACGAAGTTCACGGCGCTGACTCAGGCGCATGGCATTGGTGTCATAAATAACGCTCATGTCCGCGTTCAGGAATTCACCAGTCATGTATTCCATAAGATGTGAAATAACGTCGTTCTCTTCACGGTCATAGCGCGGCTGTTCAAAGAGCTCGGACCTGATCCGATCGCCGTGAACGTGGGCGGCTTGGAGATTTTCGGCCAATTGTCGGGCAAAATACGTTTTCCCCGCTCCGGGATATCCGTACAACAGGATTAGTAGTGGTTTGTTTGGAACTACCTTCTGCATCGTATATTAGATATAACAGATTTTTGCTACAAGATCAAAGCCTGGCTGTGCATTACAGGGGTCGTGTGTCCGGCATCCGGCCGCGTCTCGTGTGGAAGATTGCGTCGTCGGGTAATGAGAGACATCGGGGTTTTATTGGTGTTAGATAAGGCCGTTGATTCGACTTACGATTGCGGCACGATTGGAACAATCAAGTTTTATGAGGATTCGTGATATATACCCCTTGACCGTAGCCTCTGCGGCAAATATCGCTTCCCCGATGGCTTTGTTGGTCCGTCCTGCTGCGATATGCTCGACGACCTCAGTTTCGCGTGGCGTCAAACCAAATAGTTCACTGTTGGCGGCACGCCGCGCACGCAAGGCGTCGTTGATCATCCTGGTCATATTCGGCGTTTCTGCGCCGGAATGTAAAAACGAGATTTCGGGATCCGTTACGGCAATGGCGCCGATAGCGCCGACGAACTCGTCGGCTGCCTTTGCGGCCACGTCCTGAGATTCGGGTTCAATAATGGCGCGCACTTGGGCAATCCACTCTTGTGCGTCGCCGGCGGGTGAATCGTAAGGGTTGGGATTTTGTTGTGCTCTTTTATTGTTCATAAATCAAGTCGGTATTATCGCTTATGACCAGGTGATCGTTGGTTAAATTTTTAACAATCTACAGAAAGTAATGCTCAGGTGACAAATTGCCTGGAATACGGTATGATTATGGCTGTTATGGCGAGGGTGCGCCCTTGATTGGCGCTACCATCGCTGATATATAGGAGAGTAGCTCAGTTGGTAGAGCACCGGTCTCCAAAACCGGGTGTCGCAGGTTCGAGTCCTGTCTCTCCTGCCAGATATTTTCACCAAGTCTACAGGTACAAATGTAGACTCTTTAGTACGAAGAAGTTCGAGTCCTACCTTCAGCGTTGTTACCGGTCTAAAAACCCTCATAGTTGAAGAGTTGGGCTCACTATGTTATTTTCAGACACACTATAAGCTAGAGAATTCCCCTATGGCCCGGCAATTTTTCCCACTGCGCAATCCTGATATGTATCCAGTATTTGAAGGAGTGGTGGCTGACATGCCTTCAACTTGTGAACCTTATCTTTACGGCGGTGCGGTGCGATCTGCTGTGTACGAGGCATTTCACGGTGAACCTATGTCATATCGTGACTACGATCAGATACTTATCCAAGGCTCGGCTGAATATGTCGAGTTCCTGAAATCCCGTGATTTTAAAAATGGAAGAATTCCGTCTCGACCCGAAGAACATGTTATTTTGCGCCGTCCACTTGTACCGAATACTGACCCCGAGGATTTCGATGATTCAGCGGTTTTTGACATTCATAAGGCCGATGGCAACTCTGCTATAGATTACATGACGCACAATGTTGGCATAGCAGTGGGTGGCATCGCTTTGCCATTACGTAAGTTATTTGATGCGGACTGGCTCGATAGCCTAACTGCCCTCCCAAGTGCCCTGGACGATATTCGGAATAAGCAAATATCTATTAACCCTCATGGCTACCTGAGTCAACCCGCAAACCTGTTTGCTTGCCTACGCCTGATGTCCAAAGGATTCGCGCCACCTCCCGAATCAGAACTAAAGCAAATCGTTGATCAGCTCGCCGATTTGACCCCTCGTCAGATTACCAGGAATATCAGGAAGTTATCAAACAGTCCTGAAGGCGATGCGAACATACGCGCGATTGCAAGCTCAGTGGGCATCAAAGGTGATATATTGAGTATCGAAGAAGTAACATCTGGACTAGTAAGGTTATAGGCAAGTCTCCATACACTTCTTTCTAAGAATTTTTGTGGCCATGGCCAGATCTTATTCTCTGGGATGTCATCTCATGCGTTTGGGGGTACGGCGTGGGAAAAGCGCACAACGCGTGTACCATTCATTGCAGCTCTCGCTGTGTTTCCTGAAGCTGCACCGGCTGTAGAAGATTACGGTCAGCTACCCATAGATTCGAGATAGCTGTGGCACAAAGTTACTCTTCCAGGAGCGCTTTAATAGTCGCAGCATCACACTCGATATCAACCGCTAAAGTTCGGTAGTTGTCCACGAGCTCCTGCCAAAATTCACTCGCCTTATGCTTCTCCTTGATATACTTTTTTTATGGATGAAGAATTTGCAAAGATGCTGATGGCTGGCGGTCATGCAAACTCTCTCGGTAGAGTCGATGAGGTTATTGAGATTGTTTTAAATAACAGGCGGCGGCTTAACGAGCTGTACGACTGTATGTTTGACAATGACGCATGGGTGCGCATGCGCGCTGCCGATGCCCTTGAGAAGATTTGCCGCATGCATCCGGATTGGCTATTGCCTTATATCGATAGACTTGCCCCTGAATTATCGACTAGTGATCAACCCTCTATACAGTGGCATTTAGCACAGATTTACAGAGAGGTTAGCCTAACAGACGAGCAGAAGTACTTTGCTATTGGGTGGCTTAAAAGTCTACTTTCTTCTAAAGAAATAGACTGGATAGTAGCGGCTAATGCAATGGACGCACTCGTCTCCTTTACGAAAGATGGTTCATTTTCTGTATCCAAAATGACATCGTTACTCGAAATTCAGCAAAAGCACAAATCCAAGTCTGTAGTTAGGCGGGCCAGCAAACTGCTTGCAGAACTATCTGAGGGACGAGAACAATTGGCATGAAGCGTATTACCGGCCCGAACCTCGAAACCATACAACCATTCTTTCAGGCCGCCGCCGAAGTTGCACGGCAGGCTACTTGCCACCGTGCCAAGTGCGGCTCAGTTATTGTTAAAGATGGCGTAATAATTGGCGAAGGATATAATGCGCCACCTTTGAATGACGAGAGCCGCCGCACCTGTGACGCTAAATGGGATTACGCCAAAAAACCAAAGTACGATAAAACCTGCTGTGTTCACGCCGAATGGCGAGCAGTGATTGACGCCTGCAAGCGTAATGCCGACAAGATTGGGGGTTCAGTGCTCTACTTTATGCGCGTCGATGAAGAGGGCAATTTTACTGACGCTGGCGATCCGTTCTGTACAACCTGTAGCCGTTTTACGATGGAAGCGGGTGTTAGTGAATTTGCACTTTGGAATGACGATGGTGCTGATCTGTATTCTCTAGCGGAGTACGATCAAGAGTCCTATGAATTTTACCAACCTGGTCAAGCTGAGCTGCATGAGTAAGGTATGATAAAGATATGAAGCAACAAATCAGTACTCAAGAGGTACCAAACGCCCCCGCCTTCCTATCGCAAGCTATTGTAAGCAACGGTCTTATCTTTGTATCTGGGCAAATCCATAGCGAGCTGGATAATTCTTTGGTGGGCGAAACCGTAGAAGAAAAGCTAGCGCAGATTATGAAAAATATCAGCGCCATACTTGCCGCAGCAGGTGCCACGCTGGATGATGTGGTTAAGGTAACTATGTATGTTACGGACATGTCTTTTATGCCGGATTTGAATAAGGCGTATCCAACCTATTTTAAAGAGCCATATCCGGCACGCGAGGCAGTTTGTGTAAAAGAATTGCCGCTTGGCGCGAGTATCGAGATTAGCGTAGTGGCGAGCAAAGGATAGGTTCCGATTAACTATGAAGCATCACTCAGTGGTCGTGCGGGAACCTTTCCGCCCATTTATGGCCCACTCAATACCGATGCTGTATACGAGGTAATCAAATTAGAAAAAGACGAGAGCGGCTTTGTTGAGCCACAACAGTTAAGGGCTACTAGGTAATCTATCTATGTCTAAAATTATCGTCACTCAAGATCTAGACCTATTCCCCGATCAACTGGAGCGGCTGCACACGCTTGGCGAAGTAGCAGTCTACAATGATCTAGCAGAAAGCTATGACGCCTGGCTTGAGCGTGTCCAAGGATTTGATGTTATCTGCACCGGTAAGTTTGGTAGTTATCCACGAGCTCCTGCGTCCAGACTTTTTGAGCGTACGATAATGTAGAATGGCTGAACGATCACCCCACACCGACTCGGCGGTTTCCGTAGAGGTAAACCTACCGTTTGTGGTGCGCATCTATTTTTTTAGTGATCTTTTTTTCAACGATCCGTTGCATGCTTTCGACAAAAAAGCGCTCGCTGTGTGACTGACGCCTGCCTAGAATATACTGACTGGTCAAGTCGAGGGCATCGCCTGGCGATAGGTGCATATCAGGGGCAGCACGGCCTTCATAATCAGCCCAATTTAATGTCTTGGTTGACGCCTTTTCTATGAGCGCAGCGAAGCCAATGAACATAAGCGACTGACGATATGTACGGCCGTTGCTCAGCTCTCCCGTCTCGTCAAGTCTGCTCTCAACGGGAAGTTTTGTGTCGTCGTCATGAAACAGATATCCGCTATGTGCGGCGACTTTCGCTTTTCTATTGTTTTTTCTTTCGCGTAGTGATGTGGGATATATTTCCAGTCCTGCGTCTAGTAACAGCAAGGATACGGTTTCGCTCGCCAGCAGATCCGTCTTTACTTCCTCGCTTCTAAGGCAAGGCTTATGGTCTGAAGAGTACTCAGTGTGCATGTCCCGGGTATGGATTTCGGTATCCAGAATAGTGCGCGAAAGTTCTGCGCGGTCTTTGGTGATGTCGAGCCAGTCACTATCACTTAATGGTTCGACGCCAGGGCAACGTGCTTCAAACGCAGGCAAATAAATATCGAGAAGACTCGCCCGGTGCAGTACTTCAAAATTAGAGAATCTGTTTTCTTTAATCTGTCGTATGTATTCTTCTGCAGCTACGAGGCATTCATCCGACAACTCCGCATCCATATTTGGGTGGAGCGCCCTTTCTACTTCATACCAAGCCATTCTTTCCTGATCAGCAGCAAGCGTGTCAGGATATTCACATTCAGCCAGATCAATCCACGCAACGTTCTTGGCAAGGGCAGTGGGACATATACCTTCTGCTGGAAGGAGTGGATCCAGGTGGTTGAACGCTTTTCCGCAAGCGGAACTACCTGGTTGGGTAAGCTCGCAGATATTAGATGAGGGGCATGTTTCGCCTCTTGAAGTAGCCACAGTATTCATAAGGGCTAAGCATACTATATGTCTATCGTCAGTACAAACGCCGGTCTAAGGTTTCAGAAATTCCATTAGCGTACCGTAAGTCCTGCCAAGCCTAATAACAGATACGAAAGTGCCTCAAAGTTTGAGGCATTTGTCTTGTTCTCGAACCCCTCAATGCGGGTATATAGTAGTCAGAGAGCCATGGCGGCAGATGTTGTGATTGACGGATAGATATATCTTTTTTATGCTATTAAACTATGATAAAAAGTCTTCATCCAGAATCACTGCCTCCAGCACCAGCGTATACTAAAGTCGATAGACTTTACGTCCCGACAATGCATTCAGATGTGGAGGGTCACCAAACGCGAGCAACAGCCGATAAGGTTAAGGCAGTGGACTATGACAAGGTAACAACTTATTCTAAGTCAGCAGAAATAGTTCCGCCGCTGA
Organism: Saccharimonadales bacterium (SeqCode); assembly: GCA_036392795.1. GTDB lineage: Bacteria > Patescibacteriota > Saccharimonadia > Saccharimonadales > UBA4665 > JARIHD01. The sequence goes on along the minus strand of DASVXH010000060.1, from coordinate 998 downwards.
GAGCGCCAACCAGGCGCGATCATCATATAGCAGCACATGTTATAGGGCAAGTTGGCGGACTAGTAGTACCTCTTTTTAATGAAACGCTAGGCCAGGCTATTTATGTTCCTGGCGCCATTGATCCTGCACTGGCGGAAGAGTTATCACGACCCTTAGGCGAACGACGTTCATCCGGTAAGGTCGTTACGCTTGCGGGCGACGATGCGTTTACCCATTTCATCGACCGAAGCGAGTTACAGGAAGCATATAGAGAAAGACCTCGTACCCAAGTGTCGACAGACACAGCAGAGTTAGGAAGATGGCAGGGCCTTGTGGCTGAGCAACTAGATAGACACCTGCGAGCCATAGGTAAGACGACGGTCTTTACGCTATACAGCTCTCAAGTTGGAGATGAAACGTTCGGCTCTCATTTAGATGCTCAGCCTGTTTTGGCATTACACATGGGCGGTGAAAAGGCGTGGGATGTAGATGGTGATAGCGTTTTGATGCGGCCCGGAGATGGATTATTTATACCAGCCTGGATGCGGCATGAGGTAAATACACCTAGTGGACGCTCTACCCATCTTGCCATTGCTGCCATAGATGATCACCCTGCCACATCTGCAAATGCTGCTTGATTGATTTGCCTCGGCAGGTATATCTGCTTCGTCGAGGCGAGCTCTGACATTTCAGGATCTAACTCCTCCATAAAAGCATGTGTCCTGCGAACCCTGTAGCCTAACAGTTCCTTCCTTCAAGAGTTCAATCACAATCACCTTTCCCCTATGATACGTAAATCAAAGCTTTTCTAACCGCAGCGCAACACAGATAAAGTCTGCCAGAAAGGGGTTTCCAACGCGGGACGTACTCCCTGCCATAAATTTATCGAAGATTTACAGATTGAAGTGTAGATCTTTTTGCTACAGAAAAGTTCGAGTCCTGTCTCCCGTGTTGCTAAGCCCGCCCCATACTCAGGATCCTTATTTTTGACCGCTTTAGATAACGGTTAGTGGAAGAAG